>NZ_CP024866.1:1845472-1993363 GCF_004136015.1 Pseudomonas sp. ACM7
TTAAAGAGCGGTTGGTTAAGATCTTTCGTCTCAACCGAGGCGCGCATTCTACAGCAGCCTCTGTTGCTGTCAAGCGGTTATTTTTCGAAGTTTTCAAAGTTTCCTTTGCAACTTCAACCACTTGCGCTTGCGATCTCTCGTTAGCGGGAGGCGAATTCTACAGCGTTACTCGCTGCTGTCAACACCTCTTTTACACCGCTGTCGACCGAGAAGATCGAACCGTTAAAAGAGCCAAACCACCCTGCTCTTTCAACTCCTTCTGGGCTTCGATGATCTGAAGCAACTCACTGTCGAAAACTGCGTAACTCATTGTTTAACAAGGAGTTTTCCGTTTCGACTGCGCCGGAAGTGGGGCGAATTATAGACTTCCAGAATCTGCCGTCAACACCTATTTTCACAATTCTGTCATATAGGTAAAAAAGCCCCTGAAACACAAAGGCCGGCCCCAAGGGGCCGGCCTTCTTCCCTTCTACTTACAAGCTAGGGAATGCGAACTGCGAAGCTTCATGGCTCGCCCGTTGTGGCCAACGCTGGGTAATGGCCTTGCGACGGGTGTAGAAACGCACGCCATCCGGACCATACGCATGCAAGTCGCCGAACAGCGAGCGCTTCCAGCCGCCAAAGCTGTGATAAGCCACCGGTACCGGCAGCGGTACGTTGACGCCGACCATACCGACTTCGATTTCGTCGCAGAACAACCGTGCCGCTTCCCCATCACGGGTAAAGATGCAGGTGCCGTTGCCATACTCGTGATCGTTGATCAGCTGCATCGCCTCTTCCAGGCTGTTAACCCGGACAACACACAGCACCGGCCCGAAGATCTCTTCTTTATAGATGCGCATTTCTGGCGTGACGTTATCAAACAGGCAGCCACCCAGGAAGAAACCTTCCTCATGACCCGCCACGCTCAGACCACGACCATCGACCACCAAAGAAGCACCCGCCGAAACACCGTCTTCTATATAGCCACTGACTTTGTCGCGAGCCTGACCGGAAACCAGCGGCCCCATGTCCAGACCGCATGAAGTCCCGGCACCGATTTTCAGCGCCTTGATCTGCGGTACGAGTTTGGCCACCAGCGCATCCGCCACCTGGTCACCGACGCACACAGCCACCGAGATCGCCATGCAACGCTCACCGCAGGAACCATAAGCCGCCCCCATCAGTGCGCTGACCGCGTTATCCAGATCCGCATCCGGCATCAGCACCGCATGGTTCTTCGCGCCACCCAGTGCCTGAACGCGTTTGCCGCGCTTGGTGCCTTCGGCGTAGATGTATTCGGCAATCGGCGTCGAACCAACGAAGCTCAACGCTTTGACTTCCGGCGCTTCGATCAGCGCATCCACCGCAGCCTTGTCGCCGTGCACCACACTCAGCACACCTTTAGGGAGGCCGGCTTCCAGCAACAATTGAGCGATCAACAGCGTTGAGCTTGGATCACGCTCGGAGGGCTTGAGGATGAAGCAGTTGCCGCAGACGATTGCCAGTGGATACATCCACAGCGGCACCATGGCCGGGAAGTTGAACGGCGTAATACCGGCCACCACGCCCAACGGCTGGAAGTCCGACCATGCATCAATGTTCGGGCCAACGTTACGGCTGTATTCGCCCTTGAGGATTTCCGGTGCGGCGCAAGCGAACTCGACGTTCTCGATTCCGCGCTTCAGTTCACCAGCAGCATCTTCCAGCGTCTTGCCGTGTTCTTCGCTGATCAGTTGAGCGATACGTGCTTCGTTCTGCTCCAGCAATTGCTTGAAGCGGAACATCACCTGCGCACGCTTGGCCGGCGGAGTGTTACGCCAGGCCGGGAACGCAGCCTTGGCCGAGTCGATGGCTTTTTGAATGGTTTCGCGGCTGGCCAATGGCAGCTTGTGGATCGCCTGGCCGGTAGACGGGTTGAACACGTCAGCGGTGCGACCGTCTTCGGTCACCAACTCACCATTGATCAAATGCGGGATAAGGCTCATGCGGGGCTCCTGAAAAGTTGTCCACAGGCGCCCGTCAAAGGGCGCCTCTATATAGAAGGGAAAAATCAGTCGATCTTGTTCAGCACTTCGCCGACCGCGTCGAACAGACGATCAAGGTCTTGCGGCTTGCTGTTGAAGGTTGGGCCGAACTGCAGGGTGTCGCCGCCGAAGCGCACGTAGAACCCGGCTTTCCACAGCGCCATGCCCGCTTCGAACGGACGCACGATGGCATCGCCGTCACGCGGTGCAATCTGGATCGCACCGGCCAGGCCGTAGTTACGAATGTCGATAATGTTTTTCGAACCCTTCAAACCGTGCAGCGCATTTTCGAAATGCGGTGCGACTTCGGCCACGCTCTGCACCAGGTTTTCCTTTTGCAGCAGGTCGAGTGCTGCCAGGCCAGCGGCGCAAGCCACCGGGTGCGCGGAATAGGTGTAGCCGTGCGGGAATTCCACCGCGTACTCAGGCGTCGCCTGGTTCATGAAGGTCTGGTAGATCTCGGAGCTGGCAATCACCGCGCCCATCGGAATCGCGCCGTTAGTGACTTGCTTGGCGATGCACATCAGGTCCGGGGTCACGCCGAAGCTGTCGGCGCCGAACATCGAGCCGGTACGGCCGAAACCGGTGATCACTTCGTCGAACACCAGCAAGATATTGTGCTGATCGCAGATCTCGCGCAGACGCTTCAGGTAACCCTGTGGCGGAACCAGCACGCCAGCGGAACCGGCCATTGGCTCGACGAATACCGCCGCGATGTTCGAAGCATCATGCAACTCGATCAGCTTGAGCAGTTCATCCGCCAGGGCAATGCCGCCCTCTGTCGGCATGCCACGGGAATAAGCATTGCTCGCCAGCAAGGTGTGCGGCAGGTGATCGACGTCCATCATCGCCTGGCCGAACATTTTGCGGTTGCCGTTCACGCCACCGAGGCTGGTGCCGGCGATGTTCACGCCGTGATAACCACGGGCACGGCCGATCATCTTGGTCTTGGTGGCCTGGCCTTTCAGACGCCAGTAAGCACGAACCATCTTCACCGCCGTGTCAGCGCACTCGGAGCCCGAGTCAGTGAAAAACACGTGATTGAGATTGCCCGGGGTCAGGTCGGTGATTTTCTCAGCCAGCTGGAACGACAGCGGATGGCCATACTGGAAACCTGGCGAGTAATCGAGGGTACCCAATTGCTTGGCGACCGCTTCCTGAATTTCCTTGCGGGTATGCCCAGCGCCGCAGGTCCACAAACCAGAGAGCGAGTCGTAAACCTTGCGCCCCTTGTCATCAATCAGCCAACTGCCTTCAGCCGCCACGATCAGTCGCGGATCGCGCTGGAAATTACGGTTGGCAGTGTAGGGCATCCAGTGAGCATCGAGCTTGAGCTGGCTGGCCAGGGAAGTCGGGTTGTTTTCAGGCAAGTTCATGGGCAAAACCTCGCAGGGCAATAAGCGGCATAGAGATCAAAAGCGTTCTTGCAGCTAAATTGCCATGGGGATAAAGTCGGTGAAATCCAACTCTTCTAACGTTCAGTCAGGTCACCACTAAACTATGAGCAGCCGTCGCCCCGATCCACTGGCGCAAGTCAGTGACTTTGATATCCGCCTGCTTCGGATTTTTCGCAGTGTGGTGGAGTGCGGCGGCTTCTCGGCAGCGGAATCGGTGCTGGGGATCGGGCGCTCGGCCATCAGCCAGCAAATGAGCGATCTGGAACAGCGCCTCGGTCTGCGTTTATGCCAACGGGGTCGCGCCGGGTTTTCCCTGACAGAAGAAGGCCGCGAGGTCTATCAATCTGCGTTGCAGCTATTAAGTGCGCTGGAAAGTTTTCGCACCGAGGTCAATGGCCTGCACCAACACTTGCGCGGCGAATTGACCATCGGCCTGACCGACAATCTGGTCACCCTGCCCCACATGCGCATCACCCACGCCTTGGCGCAATTGAAGGAACGCGGGCCGGACGTGCAGATTCAGATCCGCATGATCGCGCCCAATGAAGTCGAACAAGGCGTGCTCGACGGTCGATTGCATGTCGGAGTGGTGCCGCAAGCCAGCGCGCTGTCGGGGCTGGAATATCAGCCGCTCTATAGCGAACGCTCGCTGCTGTATTGCGCGGTCGGTCATCCGTTGTTTTATGTCGACGATAAACAACTGGATGACGAGCGCCTCAATAGCCAGGACGCGATCGCGCCGACCTTCCGTTTGCCCGCGGAAATCCAGGCCCATTACCAGGCGCTCAATTGCACCGCCAGTGCCTCGGACCGGGAAGGCATGGCGTTCCTGATCCTCACCGGACGGTACATCGGCTACCTGCCGGACCACTACGCCAGCCTCTGGGTGCAGCAAGGCCGATTGCGTGCGCTGAAACCAAAGGTGCGTTTTTATGACCTGAGCCTCGCATCAGTCACCCGCAAGGGCCGTCGCCCGCATTTGGTGCTGGAAAGTTTCCTGGAGAGTCTGGCTGCGACACGCTAGGTTTTATCGCGTCAGGACTTGTCTGATGCCTGTGGGTGCGCTATCAACGCACTGGTTGCACCCACCCACTTGTCCGGAAGTGCCTATGACCTTTGAAGTCCCCGCTCACGGCGGCAAACCTGCCAGCCGCATTCGTCAGAAGAACGAAGAGACCATCATCAAAGCCGCCGAAGACGAGTTCGCCCGTCACGGGTTCAAAGGCACCAGCATGAACACCATTGCCCTGAATGCCGGATTGCCCAAGGCGAATCTGCATTACTACTTCACCAACAAGCTCGGTTTGTACGTGGCGGTGTTGAGCAACATCCTCCAATTATGGGACAGCACCTTCAACACCCTGACCTTTGATGATGATCCGGCCGAAGCGCTGACGCGTTACATCCGCGCCAAGATGGAATTCTCCCGTCGTCAGCCGCAAGCCTCGCGGATCTTCGCAATGGAAGTCATCAGCGGCGGCGAATGCCTGACCGAGTATTTCAACCAGGACTATCGCGCCTGGTTCCAGGGTCGGGCGGGCGTGTTCCAAGCGTGGATCGACGCCGGAAAAATGGACCCGGTAGACCCGGTAAACCTGATCTTCCTGTTGTGGGGCAGTACCCAGCATTACGCCGATTTCGCCACGCAGATCTGCCGTGTCAGCGGTCGCACCAAGTTGACCAAGCAGGACATGGAAGACGCCGGCAACAACCTGATCCGCATCATTCTCAAGGGCTGCGGCCTGACGCCAACAATCTAAGACTCTTATGCCTTTTACCCTCAGCGGTTTTTGCGAGTACTGCGAAGAGATTCGCAAAAGCCGCTTCATCACCTTCGCCGCGCCGATCAGTAGCCCTGCTGAAGCCCAGGCGTTCATCGAACAGCACAGCGATTTGAATGCCTCGCACAATTGCTGGGCCTGGAAACTTGGCGACCAATACCGCAGCACTGACGATGGCGAGCCTGGTGGCACCGCTGGCCGACCGATTCTGGCGGCAATCGACGCGCAGGATTGCGATCAGGTCGCCGTGCTGGTGATTCGTTGGTATGGCGGCATTCAACTCGGCACCGGCGGCCTCGCCCGGGCGTATGGCGGCGGCGCCAACAAGTGCCTGCAAGCAGCGGCGAAGGTTGAGTTGATCAGTCGGATGCCAGTGAGTTGTGCCTGTGCTTTTGGTGAGTTGCCGCTGGTGAAGCTTCGGGTGGCGGAACTGGGTGGATTGGTTGTGGAAGAAACGTTCACCGCCAATGGCGTAGAGCTGCAATTGGCGATCGGCGAAGGCCAGATCGATACCTTGCAAACGCAGCTGGCGGATTTGAGCCGCGGGCGCATTTTGTTGCAGCACTAATCGCACCAACAACGTTCACAGCCCTTTCGTCGAACCAGTGCATTTGCCCACATCTACTGTGCACCCGGCTGTGGATAACCTGAGCACACCCGGCTGCAACCCTTCTGTCATGCGGCTTTGCGGTCTTTGCTCACTTTTCGTCCAATCCGCCATCAAAAAAGCTAAATCCACGTAAAAACAATCAGTTAGAGCGGTTTATCACCTTTAGAAGAAAGCTACGCAGTGCTTATGCCCGAGCTTCGGGCTTGCGCACAAATACTGTGGAGCAATCTGTGGATAACCCGTTCATGGCTGTCGCCGCCCCCTGTCCGGTATGGCTTGCCGTCAGTTGCTCGTTTTTTGACCAAACACCCCGAGCAAAACCGGAGCCTGATCAACGGCTTTGCCCTCAAGTGGTGCCGGGGTCGGTCAAGCCCTCTCGAGACGTCATGATGCGCATCGGTGAATTAGCCCAGGCCAGCGCCGTCAGCCGCGACACGCTGCGCTTCTACGAGCAGCGCGGGTTGATTGCGGCGCAACGCAGCGCCAACGGTTATCGCGACTATCCGGCGGACATGGTGCAACTGGTGCTGTACATCAAGACCGCTCAGCGGCTGGGCTTTACCCTCGGCGAGATCGGCAACAGCGTCGCCGCGTTATGGCAGTCGCCCGATCCGGACAGCGCCGTCACGCAATTGCTGCAAGACAAACTCAAACTGATCGAAACCCGAATGGACGAACTCGGCGCGCTGCGTCAGGAGTTGCAGCAACGGCTCGGTCAACGTTGTCCATTGAATCCGTGATCCTCATTTATCAAGGAAGCCACTCATGTCTACGGCAAAAACCGCACTCATCATCGGCGCCTCCCGGGGCCTGGGCCTCGGTCTGGTGAAAACCCTGCTGGCCGACGGCTGGCAGGTCACCGCCACCGTGCGCAACCCGCAGAACGCCGAAGCCTTGCAGGCCTTGGGCACGGTGCGGATCGAAAAACTCGACATGGACGACCAGCAGGCGGTCATCGCCCTGAGCCAACAACTCAAGGGCGAAGTGTTCGACCTATTGTTCGTGAATGCCGGGGTCAAGGGGCCGGAGGTTCAGACACCGGGCGGCGCGACGTTGGCCGAGGTCGGTCAATTGTTCTTCACCAACGCCGTGGCGCCGATCAATCTGGCCCAGCGTTTTGTCGGGCAGATTCGTCCGGATACCGGCGTGCTGGCGTTCATGAGTTCGGTGCTCGGTAGCGTGACCATGCCGGATGCGCCGGAACTGGCGTTGTACAAGGCCAGCAAAGCAGCGCTGAACTCGATGACCAACAGCTTCGTCACTCAGTTGGGCGAGCAGAAGCTCACCGTACTGTCGCTGCATCCGGGTTGGGTGAAAACCGACATGGGCGGTGAAGGCGCTGACATCGATGTGGGCACCAGTACGCGCGGCTTGGTCGATCAGGTGAATGCGTATACCGGCAAGGGCGGGCATCATTTTGTGAATTACAGGGGTGAAACCATTCCCTGGTAACACCACCGTCCCTGTGGGAGCGAGCTTGCTCGCGATGGCGGACTGTCAGTTGGCATTAGTGGTGCCTGACACACCGCTATCGCGAGCAAGCTCGCTCCCACAGGGATTTGAGTTGTTCTGTCGGGCCGGGCTTGCTCCCAGCTTACTTTTGTTTGAAACTCCGCACCTCGTCCCCGCGACGACCCTGGATCAGCAGACAGGGTAATCACTGAGCTGGCTAACCTGAACCCAACTTTCAGAGGAGCCGGCCAACATGCCTGCGACCCGTACCTGGTTAAAAAATCCCCTCGCAATCTTCACTGCCAATGGCCTCGATGCCCGTGGCGGCCTGGTGCTGCAAGACGGTTTGATCGTCGAAGTGCTCGCCGCTGGCCAGCAACCGTCTGCGCCCTGTGGACAAGTGTTCGATGCCCGCGAGCATGTGATCCTGCCGGGACTGATCAACACCCATCACCACTTCTATCAAACCCTGACCCGCGCCTGGGCGCCGGTGGTCAATCAGCCGTTGTTCCCGTGGCTGAAAACCCTCTACCCGGTCTGGGCCCGCCTCACCCCTGAAAAGCTCGCCCTCGCCAGCAAAGTCGCGTTGGCCGAATTGCTGCTGTCTGGCTGCACCACCGCGGCCGATCACCACTACCTGTTTCCGCAAGGCCTGGAAAATGCGATCGACGTACAAGTCGAAAGCGTTCGCGAACTGGGTATGCGCGCCATGCTGACGCGCGGATCCATGAGCCTCGGCGAAAAGGACGGCGGCCTGCCGCCGCAGCAGACCGTGCAGGAAGGCGAAGTGATTCTCGCCGACAGCCAACGCTTGATCGCCGAGTACCATGAGCGTGGCGACGGCGCGCAAATCCAGATCGCCCTCGCGCCGTGCTCGCCGTTCTCGGTGACCCCGGAAATCATGTCGGCCAGCGCCGAACTGGCCAACAAACTCGACGTGCGCCTGCACACCCATCTGGCCGAAACCCTCGACGAAGAAGACTTCTGCCTGCAACGCTTCGGGTTGCGCACTGTGGATTACCTCGACAGCGTCGGTTGGCTCGGCCCGCGCACCTGGCTCGCTCACGGCATTCACTTCAACCCGGATGAAATCGCTCGCCTCGGTGCCGCCGGCACCGGTATTTGCCATTGCCCGAGTTCGAACATGCGCCTGGCTTCCGGCATCTGCCCGACGCTGGACCTGACGGCTGCGGGTGCATTACTGGGCTTGGGCGTGGACGGTTCGGCGTCCAACGATGCGTCGAACATGATGCTGGAAACCCGTCAGGCGCTGTACATTCAACGGCTGCGTTATGGCGCCGAGAAGATCACGCCGGAGTTGGTGCTGGGGTGGGCGACCAAGGGTTCGGCGCAGTTGCTGGGCCGTACCGATATCGGCGAACTGGCGGTGGGCAAGCAGGCGGATCTGGCCCTGTTCAAGCTCGATGAGCTGCGGTTCTCCGGCAGTCATGATCCGGTGTCGGCGTTGCTGCTGTGCGGCGCTGATCGGGCGGATCGGGTGATGGTCGGGGGCAAGTGGCGAGTGATCGATGGGCAGGTTGAAGGGCTGGATTTGAAGGGGTTGATTGCCGATCACAGCCAGGCGGCTCGGCAGCTAATCGCCGGTACCTGACACAACACAAATCAAAACTGGGAGCGGGCTTGGTCAGGGCGGCGTTCCGACGATGGCGGATTGTCAGTTGGCATTAATGGTGCCTGACACACCGCTATCGCGAGCAAGCTCGCTCCCACAGGGGGTTGTCGTTGTCCTAGAGACCGAGCAGCGACAACATGATAAATGTCGCAAACAGCACAAAGTGGGTCATACCTTCGATGGCATTGGTTTCGCCATCGTTGAGGTTGATCGCGCTGACGATCAGGGTGAGGAAGACCATCACGGTCTGCACCGGGGTCATCGCCATCTGGAACGGCTGGCCGGTGTAGAGCGCCATTGCTTCCATCACCGGCACCGTCAGAATCACCGTCGACAACGACGCGCCCATGGCGATGTTGACCACCGACTGCATACGGTTGGCCAGTGCCGCCCGCAACGCCGTCAGAATCTCCGGGGCCGCCGAGATCGCCGCCACCAGGATCGCAGTGATCACCGGCGGTGCGCCCGTCCCTTCCAGGCCCAGGTCGAGGGTTTTGGACATCACTTCGGCCAATGCGCCGATCACCACCACGCCGAACACCAATGTCCCAATACTCAACCCCAGATTGATGGGTTCAGGTTCTTCCTCCGGGACTTTCTTGCGGCGTTTTTCCGGGTAGCTGTAGCTGAAGAAATAACTGTGCGGCCCGACCTGCATGCGCAGGAACAGGGTGTAGAGCACGACCATCGCACCAATGGTGAACGCCGAATAGAGTTTCCAGCTGGCCTCGGGAATGAACTCCGGCACCACCATGGAAACGCCCATGGCGGTGAGGATCATCGCGCTGTAACTGCGCGCCGAGTCATCGTTGTAGGACTGTTCGCCATGCTTGAGCCCGCCCATCAACGCGGCCAGGCCGAGGATGCCGTTGATGTCGAGCATCACCGCCGAATAAATCGTGTCGCGCACCAGGGTCGGCGAGGCTTCGTTGCTCATCATGATCGCCAGGATCACCACTTCCACCAGCACGGCGGCCAGGGTCAGGATCATCGTGCCGTAGGGGTCACCGACTTTTTCCGCGAGCAACTCGGCGTGATGGGCGACGCGCATGGAGGCGGCGACGATGAAGGCGATCAGTACGAGGCCGGCGGTCAGCGCAATGGGTTGGCCGCTGTGCAGCATCCAGTGTTCCAGTGGATAGGCGACGACGGCGGCGATCACGGCCAGCAGCAGAAACTTTTCTTGCTTGAGGAGTGTGAGCATTGCGGGCCTTTTTGCCGTGTGAAGCGAAACCAGGGTGATGAGCTAATGACTGCGGGGCGGCGCTAACGTTTCGTTACACCTTAGCGCACCAGTGGATGGCAGCCGTGTCAGGCCATGCACTTTTATCGGCCTCAAGGGCCTCATCGCGAGCAAGCTCGCTCCCACATGACCTGCACAAATCCTGTGGGAGCGAGCTTGCTCGCGATGGCCGTTACGCGATCTCGAGCCATTTGTTGTCTTGTTGGTCAGTAATTTGCATTGGCCTTGCCAACCTCACAACACCATGGAGTTCGAATTCATGCACAAACGTCCGTTGAAGAAGCTGCTTTGCGCCGTCGCCGCAGCCATCGGTCTGAGCACCACCCTGACCGCCAGTGCCGTCGACCCGCTGAAAGTCGGCTTCGTCTACATCGGTCCAATTGGCGACCACGGCTGGACGTATCAGCATGAACAAGGGCGCAAGGCGCTGGCCGAAAAATTCGGCAACCAGATCACCACCAACTATGTGGAAAACGTCGCTGAAGGCGCCGACGCGGAGCGGGTGATTCGCAACATGGCCAAGGACAAGTACGACCTGATCTTCACCACGTCCTTCGGCTACATGAACCCGACGCTGAAAGTCGCCAAACAATTTCCCAAGGTGACCTTCGAACACGCCACCGGCTACAAGCAGGACAAGAACCTCGGCACCTACCTGGCCCGCACGTATGAAGGTCGCTACGTCGGCGGTTTCCTCGCGGCGAAGATGACCAAGACCAAGAAGATCGGTTACGTCGCGTCCTTCCCGATCCCGGAAGTGATCCGCGACATCAACGCCATTCAACTGGCCCTGAACAAATACAACCCCGGCACCGAGATCAAGGTGGTGTGGGTCAACTCCTGGTTCGATCCGGGCAAAGAGGCCGATGCCGCCAATGCGTTGATCGATCAGGGTGTGGACGTGGTGTTCCAGCACACCGACAGCCCGGCGCCGATCCAGGCGGCTGAACGCCGTGGTGTGTATGCCGTGGGCTACGCTTCGGACATGGCGCACTTCGGGCCGAAAGCGGTGCTGACGTCCATCGTCAACGACTGGGGCCCGCACTACATTCAGGCGACCCAAAGCGTGCTCGACCACACGTGGAAGTCGCAGGATTACTGGGGTGGTTTGAAGGAAGGTACGGTTGAGTTGCCGATCAGCGATCTGGTGCCAGCGCCGGTGAAAGCCGAGGCAGAGCAGATCATTGCCGACATCAAGAGCGGTGCTTTCCACCCGTTCACCGGACCGATCAAGGATCAGGCAGGCGTTGAGAAAGTCGCGGCGGGTGCGACGGCCAGCAATGCGGAACTGGCATCGATGAACTACTACGTTGAAGGCATGAAGGCCGACATTCCGAAGTAGCTCCCAAACCAAACACAACCCCCCTGTGGGAGCGAGCTTGCTCGCGATAGCTGTAGAGCAGGCAACATCAATGTTGAATGTGAAGCCGTTATCGCGAGCAAGCTCGCTCCCACAAGGGACTGTCAGCGTTCTCAAGGACTGCGCATGAACCAGCTCCCGATCATCGATATCGCCCTGCTCTACAGCGATGACCCATCCGCCTGGCAATCAATCGCCACGCAAATCGACCACGCCTGCCGCAAATGGGGCTTTTTCTACATCAAGGGGCACCCGATCAGCGCCGCGCGCATTAACGCCGTGTTCGACAGCGCCCAACGCTTCTTCGCCCTGCCCGCCGCCGAAAAACTCAAGATCGACATCACTCAAACCCGCCACCACCGCGGGTACGGCGCAATCGCCACCGAACAACTCGACCCGAGCAAACCCAGCGACCTGAAAGAAACCTTCGACATGGGCCTGCACCTGCCGGCCGATCACCCTGAGGTGCTGACGGAAAAACCGCTGCGCGGCCCCAACCGTCATCCGTCGATGCCCGGCTGGGAGTCGCTGATGGAGCAGCACTACGTCGACATGCAGGCCTTGGCCTTAACCCTGTTACGGGCCATAACCGTGGCGCTGGGCATCGAGCGCGACTTTTTCGACACCCGCTTCGTTGAGCCGGTCAGCGTGCTGCGGATGATTCATTACCCACCGCGCCACACCGCCAGTTCCGAAGAGCAGCAAGGCGCCGGCGCCCACACCGATTACGGTTGCATCACCCTGCTGTATCAAGATGCCGCCGGCGGCCTGCAAGTGCGAAACGTTAAAGGCGAGTGGATCGATGCACCGCCGATCGACGGCACGTTCGTGGTCAACCTTGGCGACATGATGGCGCGCTGGAGCAACGACCGTTACCTGTCGACGCCTCACCGGGTGATCAGCCCGCTGGGCGTGGACCGTTACTCGATGCCATTCTTCGCCGAGCCGCACCCCGACACGGCCATCGAATGCCTGCCCGGCTGTCAGGATGAGCGGCACCTGGCAAAGTATCCGGCCACCACCTGCGCCGAATTCCTGCTCTCGCGCTTCGCCGAGACCTACGCCTATCGACGAGAACAGGAAGCGGTCTGATGAACCGGCTGGTCAGGTTTTGCTAATTGTTTCTACGGGCATCTGTAGAATGCTCGCCATCTGCACCTGATGAGAAAAGACTATGTACGACTGGCTGAACGCCCTGCCCAAGGCAGAACTGCACCTGCACCTTGAGGGTTCGCTGGAGCCTGAGCTGCTGTTCGCCCTGGCCGAACGCAACAAGATCGCCCTGCCGTGGAGCGACGTCGAGACCCTGCGCAAGGCCTACGCCTTCAACAACCTGCAAGAATTTCTCGACCTGTATTACCAGGGCGCCGACGTGTTGCGCACCTCTCAGGATTTCTACGACCTGACCTGGGCCTACCTGTTGCGCTGCAAGGCGCAGAACGTGATTCACACCGAACCGTTCTTCGACCCGCAGACCCACACCGACCGTGGCGTGCCGTTCGAAGTGGTGCTCAACGGCATCGCCGCCGCGTTGAAGGATGGCGAGCAGCAACTGGGCATCACCAGCGGTTTGATCCTGAGCTTCCTGCGCCACTTGAGCGAAGAAGAAGCTGAGAAAACCCTTACCCAGGCGCTGCCGTTCCGTGATGCGTTTGTCGCCGTCGGTCTGGACAGTTCGGAAATGGGTCATCCGCCGAGCAAGTTCCAGCGCGTGTTTGATCGTGCCCGTCACGAAGGCTTCCTGACCGTCGCCCACGCCGGTGAAGAAGGCCCGCCCGAGTACATCTGGGAAGCCCTCGACTTGCTAAAAGTCCAGCGCATCGACCATGGCGTGCGCGCCATCGAAGACGAGCGTTTGATGCAGCGGATTATCAACGAGCAAATCCCGCTGACCGTGTGCCCGTTGTCGAACACCAAACTCTGCGTGTTCGATCACATGTCTCAGCACAACATTCTCGACATGCTCGAGCGTGGCGTGAAAGTGACCGTGAACTCGGATGACCCGGCGTACTTCGGCGGTTATGTCACCGAGAACTTCGACGCGCTGTACACCCATTTGGGTATGACTCAGGATCAGGCCAAGCGTTTGGCGCAGAACAGCCTGGATGCCAGATTGGTCAAACCTTAAAGTCAAAAGATCGCAGCCTTCGGCAGCTCCTACAGGGTGTACACATAACCTTGTAGGAGCTGCCGAAGGCTGCGATCTTTTTTGCATCTACCCCGCGGTGGCTTCGCTTAATTCTTCCAATGTCTTGCCCCGGGTCTCCATCCCGAACACCCACACCACCCCCGCCGCAATTGCAAAACACATCGCCCCCAGCGCAAACACCCCGCCCTGCCCGGTCATCGGGAACACCAGCCCGGTCACCAATGGCCCGAGCAACGAACCCACGCGGCCAATCGCCGAAGCGAAACCCGAACCCGTGGCCCGCGCCGATGTCGGGTACAACTCCGGTGTGTAGGTGTAAAGCACCGCCCACATGCCGAACAGGAAAAACTGCATCAGCAGCCCCGATGCAATCAACAGGCTGACGTTGCCGCCAAACACCGCGCTCTGACCATAGAGAAACGCCATCACCCCACCGCCAAGCAACGTCACCACGCACACCGGTTTACGCCCCCAACGCTCCACCAGCCAGGCGGCCATCAGGAAACCGGGAATCCCGCCGAGGGAGATCAGCACCGTGTAATACACCGACTGGGTCACGGCAAAACCCGACTGCTGCAGCAAGGCGCTGAGCCAGGACGTCAGGCCATAGAAACCCAGCAAGGCGAAGAACCAGACACTCCAGATCATCATCGTGCGCTGGCGATACAGCGGCGACCAGATCTGCCGCAACGCGGAAAAGAAATGGCCCGGCGTACTCGCCACTCGCGGCAAGCGAATCGGCGCGGGCAACTCCGAACGCCCCAGAGATGCCCGGACTCGATCTTCGATGCGCAGCAAGACCTTGTCTGCCACGTCATGGTGCCCGGCCTGTTCCAGCCAACGCGGTGATTCGGGAATGAAAAAGCGAATCGCCAGGACAAACACCGCCGGCACCGCCAACACCAGGAAAATGTCTCGCCAGCCAATCACCGGCAGCAGGAAGTACGACAGTACGCCGGCGGCGACGAAACCCAGCGGCCAGAAACCATCCATCAGCGCAATGTAACGCCCGCGACCTTTTGCTGGAATCAGCTCCGAGAGCATCGACTGAGCGATGGGAAACTCCATGCCCATGCCGATCCCCAACAGGATTCGAAACAACGTCAGCGTTTCGACGTTCTGCGCCGTGGAGCACAGGTAGCTGGCGATCCCCCACAACACGATGCTCCACTGGAACACCGGTTTGCGGCCGAAACGGTCGGCCAGCATGCCGGACAGTGACGCCCCCACAACCATGCCGAAAAAGCTCGAACTGGCCAGCAACCCGGCCTGTGCCGTGCTCAGGCCGAACTCGGTTTTGATCGAGCCGAGCAGGAAGGTCATCATCGCCAGGTCCATGGAGTCGAAGAAAAACGCCAAGGCAATGATGATGAAAATGATCCGGTGATAACCACTGATGGGCAACCGTTCCAGTCGTTCTGCCGCGCTGAAGCCTCGTGTTTCCATGCCACATCCCCCCAATCCGAAAGTCCCCGGACGAGTGTGCGCGATAGCTGCTGGGGGTTACTGCTGGATGCGACCTGTTCGCAGCTCTGAGCGACGCCCGAAGCTTCGGACGTCGATCTCGATGCGTCTACAACGCCATTTCCAGCTCGGTTTCTTTGGCGAATCGATGGATTTCACGCTGCCCCGCGGCGGTGATCTGCAAGGCTCGCGAATCGTTGGGCAAGCTCAACCAACCTGACTGCATGAACAATTGCAGCAACGCCGCACCCAGCGATCCGCCCATGTGCGGGCGTCTTTCGCTCCAGTCCGGACAAGCGCAGGCGACTCGGCTGTTGCGATGAGCCAGCGCCTGGATGAACACACCCCGTGTCGCCAATTGCGTGGCGCCCTTGTGGGTGATCATGACCCGCTGATCGAACTGTTCGATCCAGCCTGCATCCAGCAGACGCTGGTAAAGATCGGCGGCAAGGGTGCCGCCCAAATGGTCGTCGCAAAGCCTGGCGCGCAAGAGTGACGAAGGCGCCGCCTGAGGTTTGGCGAGGGGGGGCGTGCGCTTGAAAACGTCCGGGATTTCCCGAGGCGTGCTGGCCAGGGTGGCGCTGGCCAGTGCCTCTATCGCGGCACCCACTTCAGGCGCGGCAAGACGGAAGAACCGCTTGCGGCCGCGAAATTCGACTTTCAACAGACCTCCGGCGGACAAACGCCCCAGATGCGCACTGGCCGAAGACGGTGACAGGCCGGCCAACAAGGCCAGCTCTTCGGTTTGCCGTGCCGAGCCGTCCATCAAGGCCCACATCATTGCGCTGCGCTTTGGGTCAGCCAGCAACGTGGCGATCTGGCTGATGCAAGGTGCATGTTCCATGTATTCACTCCCTGTTGAATCGTTTCGTCTACTGCTCAGAGACATCTTGACCAGTAATGTGTCGTCGGCCAAGGCGTGGAAACCGCCATAAACCGGGCAAAGCCAGCCAATCGCACAGGCCATTGCTTCGCAGGTTTCGCAAAGCCGCGGCGATTGACCATGGGGCCTGGCTGACTCGGACGTGGACTCGCCATGGCGAGATCGACGGTGCGTACATGAGGCGAGCGCTAGTATAGGCGGGTTAACCGCCGGTTCCTGCCCTTGGGAAACCATTGGTGGTGATAGTTCCTGAGTGAAATTTCGCTATTTGCCTGCGACTAATGATCGGGGCCCGATAACGTCGGAAATTGGCTACTCAAACGGGCGCAACGGCTGGCGAGCATTTCCCGCAAAAGGTTCACCGGCTTACTCAATTGTGCGCGATGGGCGCACAGCAAATTCAGCGGTGCGCGCTCACAGAGCAGTTCCGGCATGAGCACTTTCAATCGACCGGCCAGCACATCGGCCGCGACATCGAGCCAGGACTTGTAGGCGATCCCGGCACCTGCCACGGCCCACAGACGGACGACATCGGCATCATCGCTGAAACGATCACCGCTGACGGTCAGGCTGACCTCGCGTTTGCCATCGTGGAAACTCCAATGATCGTGGACCCGGCTGCCGAGCATGAACAGCAGGCAGTTGTGCTGAGCCAGTTGCTCCAGTTGCCGTGGCTCGCCATGCCGGGCCAGGTAACTCGGGGCGGCACAGAGGACGCGGCGGTTCTGCGGGGCGATGGGCAGCGCCACCAGGCTTGAGTCTTCCGGCTCGCCGTAACGCAGGGCGATGTCCACCGGTTGGCGGAACAGGTCGGCGATGCGGTCGCCCAGCAGCAAACGCACCGTGAGTTTCGGATGCTCACGCTGAAACTCGTCCAGCCAGGGCAGCAGCAGATTGCGGCCAAAGTCCGAAGGCGCCGAGAGCTGCAAAATCCCGCTGACCTGGTCCTGACCGCTGGCCAATAAACGACGGCCTTCATCGAGATTGCTCAAGGCGGCCCGAGCGTATTCGAGAAATCCCTCGCCTTCAGCGGTCAGCCGCAGGCTACGGGTAGAACGGGCGAGCAACCGGGCGCCGAGCTGCTGTTCGATGCGCTTCAACGCTGCACTGGCCACCGCGGCCGACATGTCCATCCCGCGTGCCGCCGCTGACAGACTGCCCAGGTCCGCCGCCCGGACAAACAACTGCAAGTCATCGAAACGCAGCATTGTTCAGCCTCGATTATCAAAAAAATATTGAAAGAGACTGCTCTTTTAGCGGGTTTTATCTTGCAGAGAAATAGCCAATCATCCGTCCCATCGAATTCATCCCGTTCCCGGAGCCGAACATGTCCCAGCCTTTCACCGCTATCGCCACCCTCATCGCCAAAGCCGGCCAACAGGACGCCCTCGAACAGCACCTGCGTGCGCTGCTGGAACCGACCCGCGCCGAGGCCGGTTGCGGTCAATACGACTTGCACCTGGACCTCGCCAATCCTCATGCCTTCTACATGATCGAAAAATGGAGCAGTGACGAAGCCCTGCAGGCCCATGACGCCAGCGCGCATATCCAGAACTTCCGCGCCAAGGCTGGCGACTTTCTCGAACACTTCGACCTCAAGCGCCTGCGCTCCATCGTCTGATCTGCCTTCTTTATTACTTCTCAGGAGCCCGTATGAAAGCCATTGCTTACTACGCCTCGTTGCCAATCAGCGACGAAAAATCTCTGCAAGACATCGAACTGCCAGAACCGGTTGCCGGCCCGCGCGACCTGTTGGTGGAAGTCAAAGCCATCTCGGTCAACCCGGTGGACACCAAGGTCCGCCAAAACGTCCAGCCTGAAGCGGGCGCGCCGAAAGTGCTGGGCTGGGACGTGGCCGGTGTGGTCAAGGCCGTTGGCAGTGAAGTCACGCTGTTCAAGGCCGGCGACAAAGTGTTCTACGCCGGCTCCATCGCCCGCGCGGGCGGCAACAGCGAGCGGCACGTGGTAGACGAGCGGATCGTCGGCCATATGCCGAAAACCCTCGGCTTCGCCGAAGCCGCCGCGCTGCCGCTGACCGCTATCACCGCCTGGGAATTGCTCTTCGAACGTCTGCAAGTGCGTGAAGGCAAGACCGATGAGGGCCAGAGCCTTTTGATCGTCGGTGCCGCTGGCGGTGTGGGGTCGATCCTCACGCAATTGGCCAGCCAGCTCACTGGACTGAAAGTCATCGGCACGGCTTCCCGCCCGCAAACCCAGAGCTGGGTTCGTGAGCTGGGTGCCGACCTGGTGATCGATCACAGCCAACCGTTGAGCGAAGAGCTCAAACGCGCGGGTGTCGATCAGGTGACCCACGTCGCCAGCCTGACCCAAACCGATCACCACCTGGATCAATTGGTCGAGGCACTGGCGCCGCAAGGCAAACTGGCCCTGATCGATGATCCGAAGGCGCTGGACGTGACCAAGCTCAAGCGCAAGAGCCTGTCGCTGCACTGGGAGTTCATGTACACCCGCTCGCTGTTCGAAACCGCGGACATGATCGAGCAGCACACATTGCTCAACCGCGTGGCTGAGCTGATCGACGCCGGGACGCTGAAGACCACGGTCGGCGAGCACTTCGGGACCATCAACGCGGCGAACCTGCGCCGTGCCCATGAGCTGCTCGAAAGTGGTAAGTCCAAGGGCAAGATTGTGCTTGAAGGGTTCTAAAGATCAAAAGATCGCAGGCTGCGCCAGCTCCTACAGGGATTTGAGTACGACCTAAACCTGCGGACTGTACGCAGATCCCTGTAGGAGCTGGCGCAGCCTGCGATCTTTTGCCGTCAGTCCGAGAGTTGACCCTTGTCACAATTGCGATCGTATTCGGGTCTACAATCGAGGCTCTGCGGCACAATCGTTTACGTGACATCTTTTACGAGAGGAGAGATCAGCAATGAAGATCCTGATAAAAGAATTGGCAAAATCCCAGTGGCAAGTCCGTCTGGACCAACACGCCGTGACGTTCCGCAGCGAAGCCGAGGCCCGCGCCTTCACCCGCACCCTCGAAGCGCGACTACAAGCACCTCATCAAATTATTGACCGCCAGCAGCGTGCCGCTGGCTGAGTCCGCCCTCAGACCTGGGCTTGCGCCAGCGCCCGGGCATTTTGCAAGCGCCGGGTGAGCATCGCCACGCTCACCACCAGAACTCCGCACAGGCTGATGACCATGGCCATCGGCATGGCGCTGCCATCGTGCAAAACACCCACCAATGCTGCTGCCCCGGCGGCGACGCTGAATTGCAGGCAACCGAGCATCGCCGATGCACTGCCGGCCCGCGCGCCCTGCCCGTTCATGGCGCAGGCCGAGGCGTTAGGCAGGATGCAACCGAGGCTGGCGATACAGACAAACAGCGGAATCAGCAACGGCCATAGCTGCGCGGTGTGCAACGAACTGACGGCCAGCAGCGCCAGACCGGCGCCGACGTAGATCCACACGGTGCGCACCAGCAGAAAAGCCGGACCACGCTTGGCCAGCAATCGCGCGTTGAGCTGCGCCACCAGAATGAAACCCGCCGCGTTGGTACCGAACAGCCAGCCGAAATGCTCGGGCGGCACGCCATACAGCTTGATGAAAACGAACGGTGAACCGGCGATGTAGGCAAACATCCCGGCGATGGCGATGCCACCGGTCAGGGCGTGGCCGAGGTAGACCGGGTCCGACAACAGTCGACCGTACTGACGTAACGCCCCCGACAACGGTTGACGCGGCACATGGGCCGGCAGACTTTCCGGCAGCCCGAGCGCCACGGCCAACCCTGCCAGCGCACTGAAACCGGTCAATACGAGAAAGATCGACTGCCAGCCCGTGGTGTTGACCAACAGCCCACCCAGCATGGGCGCAAGAATCGGCGCCAGGCCCATCACCAGCATCAGCTGCGAAAAGACCTTCGCCGAACCCACCGCATCGCATTTATCGCTGACAATCGCCCGCGCGATCACCATCCCCGCGCACCCGCCCAACGCCTGAACGAAACGTGCGCCGATCAGCCACTCGAGGTTCGGCGCATAGGCACAGGCCAGAGAGGCCGCAGTGAACAGCCCGACACCGGTCAGCAAGGGAATGCGGCGCCCAAAACGATCTGCCACCGGGCCGTAAGCCAGTTGACCGATGGACAAGCCAAGGAAATACGCCGCCAGGGTCAGCTGAACGTGTTTTTCATCGGTGCCGAAGGCGAGCGCCATCGCCGGGAAGGCCGGCAGATAGAAATCGATCGCCAGCGGACCGAAGGCGCTCAAGGCGCCAAGAATCAAAATGGAACGGAAATTCATCAGGCATCCAGTTGGACAGGGTCGGCAGCCCCACAGTCTAGCCGCGCATGGACGCCTTGAACATTCCGTTAGGTCGCTAACTATTAAAAACCACTGAATGAATGCAAAACCTGTGGGAGCGGCGGTGCGACGATTCGACTTGCTCGCGAAGACGGTGTGTCAGACAACGTTGATGGCGACTGACACACCGTCTTCGCGAGCAAGCCCGCTCCCACATGGAATTGTGTTTGGACTCAGGCGACTTTCGCCTCGTAGCCTTCTTCGGTGATCACCGCGATCACTTGATCCGCTGTCAACGCACTGTCGACGCCGACTTCTTTCGCGGCCAGATCGATACGCACGCTGGCCGCCGGATCCTTGGCTTGCAGCGCCTGGGTGATGGCTTTGACGCAGTGACCACAGGACATGCCTTGAACGTTGAACACTTGCATGGGATGACTCCTTTCGTGAAGTTGTGTGCAGTCTCGAGCTTGCCATCATGGCAAGGTCAAGTTCTGAAGTGAGCTGCCGGGCTGGCAATCGGCGTCGTGCTCGGCCAAGCTGCGTCCATCAATGACTCGACATCAGGAGATTCAGCCATGCGCTGGTCAGCTCTCAGCCTGTTTGGCTTTCTCAGCCTATTTGCCGCGACACCTTCAGTTCAAGCCGCCGGGGAGGACTATGGCGTACTGATCATTTCCCGCGAGCGCCTGGAAGTCGCGACCTCCTGCGAGATCGGCGTGTACATTCACGATCAGCTGTCGGCGCGGTTATTCCAGGAACAAAGCACCTCGTTCAACCTGCCGCCGGGCAATGTGTCCTTGCGCCTTAAGTTGCTGCCGGGCCAGGCGCCGGGCTGCAACCCGGGCATGCTCGCACCGGGTTCACAGAACATCACGCTCAAGGCCGGTGACGTGTTGAAGTTCCGGATTGCGATGACGCAGGAAGGGATGTACCTCAAGCCTGCGGCTCTCGAATATTGAGTCGCCGGTAAAAAAAGATCAAAAGATCGCAGCCTCGTTGCACTCGACAGCTCCTACAAGGTTTCGTATCCCCTGTAGGAGCTGTCGAGTGCAACGAGGCTGCGATCTTTTGATCTGAGACATGGCGCTTGACCTTGCCAGCATGGCAAGGTTGATCCTGTAGTCATCTTCTACAGGGAGCGTGACCGATGTCCGAATCCACCACTTTCGATCTGCCGATTGCCGGCATGACCTGCGCCAGTTGCGCCGGGCGTGTCGAGCGCGCCTTGAGCAAAGTCATCGGCGCCTCTGCCGTCAGCGTCAACCTGGCCACCGAACAGGCCCGGGTTCAAGCACCCAGCGACAGCCTGCCGGCCTTGATGGATGCGGTGCAGCAGGCGGGTTACAGCGTGCCGCAGCAGAGTCTGGAATTGAGCATCGACGGCATGACCTGCGCCTCCTGCGTCGGCCGGGTCGAGCGAGCGCTGGCCAAGGTGCCGGGAGTCAAAAGTGTCAGCGTCAACCTGGCCAACGAACGCGCCCATCTTGAGTTGCTCGGCCAGATCGATCCACAAACCCTGATCGGCGCAGTGACCAAGGCAGGCTATAACGCCAGTGTCTGGGAAGTCGAACACCCGCAAACCGATAATCAACAACAACGCCTGCACCGTGAGCGTTGGGCCTTGATCATGGCGATCGTCCTCGCCTCGCCGCTGGTGCTGCCAATGCTGCTGCAACCGTTCGGCGTGCACTGGATGCTCCCGGCCTGGGTGCAATTCGCGCTGGCCACGCCGGTGCAATTCATCTTCGGTGCGCGGTTTTATGTGGCCGCCTGGAAAGCCGTGCGCGCCGGTGCGGGCAACATGGATTTGCTGGTTGCGTTGGGCACCAGCGCCGGTTATGGCTTGAGTCTCTATGAATGGGCCACCGCCGCCGGGCGCATGCCGCACCTGTATTTCGAAGCCTCAGCGGTGGTGATCGCCCTGGTGCTGCTGGGCAAATACCTGGAAAGCCGCGCCAAGCGCCAGACCGCCAGCGCCATTCGCGCCCTCGAAGCCTTGCGACCCGAGCGGGCGATTCAGGTGATCGACGGCCGCGAGCAAGATGTCGCCATCAGCGCCTTGCGTCTGAATGATTTGGTCATGGTCAAGCCCGGCGAACGCTTCCCGGTGGACGGTGAAGTGGTCGAAGGCCAGAGCCACGCCGACGAAGCACTGATCAGCGGCGAAAGCCTGCCGGTGCCCAAACAACCCGGCGACAAAGTCACCGGCGGCGCGATCAATGGCGAAGGCCGGTTGCTCGTTCGCACCCTGGCCTTGGGCGCAGAAACCGTGCTCGCCCGCATCATCCGCCTCGTCGAAGACGCTCAAGCTGCAAAGGCGCCGATCCAGAAACTGGTGGATAAAGTCAGCCAGGTGTTCGTGCCCACGGTCCTGTTGATCGCGTTGGCAACCTTGATCGGTTGGTGGTTGTACGGCGCGCCGATGGAAACGGCGCTGATCAATGCTGTGGCGGTATTGGTGATCGCTTGCCCGTGCGCCTTGGGGTTGGCCACGCCGACAGCGATCATGGCCGGCACCGGCGTGGCGGCGCGCCACGGGATTCTGATCAAGGACGCCGAAGCGCTGGAGCGTGCCCATGAAGTCAGTGCTGTGGTATTCGATAAGACCGGCACGCTGACTTCGGGTACTCCGCGCATCGCTCATTTGAGCGCAATCAACCATGACGAAGCTGCGCTGCTGCAAATGGCCGGCGCCCTGCAACGCGGCAGCGAGCATCCGCTGGCCAAGGCGGTGCTGGACGCTTGCGCCGAGCGCGGTTTGACGGTGGCCGATGTTACCGACAGCCAGTCCCTGACCGGCCGTGGCATCGCGGGCACTCTCGACGGTCGTCGATTGGCGCTGGGCAATCGTCGTCTGTTGGAAGAGAGCCGCTTGAGCGCTGGTGAATGGGCGGACTCCGCCACCGCGTGGGAAACCGAAGGCCGGACCCTGTCCTGGCTGATCGAGCAAAGTCCCGAACTTCGGGTGCTGGGCCTGTTCGCTTTCGGTGACACCCTCAAACCCGGCGCGCTGCAAGCCGTGCAACAACTCAACGCACGCAACATCAGCAGCCACCTGCTGACCGGCGATAATCGCGGCAGTGCTAAAGTGGTTGCCGAGGCGCTGGGCATCAAGGATGTCCACGCCGAAGTACTGCCGGCGGACAAAGCCGCCACCGTCGCGGAACTGAAAAAAACCGGCGTGGTAGCGATGGTCGGTGACGGCATCAATGACGCACCCGCCTTGGCCGCCGCCGACATCGGTATCGCCATGGGCGGTGGCACCGACGTGGCGATGCACGCGGCCGGAATCACCCTGATGCGCGGCGACCCACGGCTGGTGCCAGCGGCGCTGGAGATCAGCCGCAAGACCTACGCGAAGATTCGTCAGAACCTGTTCTGGGCCTTCGTCTACAACCTGATCGGCATTCCGCTGGCAGCGTTCGGTTTCCTCAACCCGGTGCTGGCCGGTGCGGCCATGGCGTTGTCGAGCGTCAGCGTGGTGAGCAATGCGCTACTGTTGAAAACCTGGAAACCCAAGGATCTGGAGGACAACCGATGAACATCGGCCAAGCGGCCCGCCAAAGCGGCCTGAGCGCGAAGATGATCCGTTATTACGAATCCATCGGCTTGCTCAAGGCCGCCCATCGTACTGACAGCGGCTATCGGGTTTACGGCGACGACGACCTGCACACCCTGGCGTTCATCAAACGCTCCCGGGACTTGGGGTTCTCACTGGAAGAAGTCGGCAAACTGCTGACCCTCTGGCAGGACCGCCAAAGAGCCAGCGCCGATGTGAAGGCCCTGGCCCGTCAGCACATTGATGAACTGAACCAGAAAATCCGCGAACTCGGTCAGTTGCGCGACACGCTGCAGGACCTGGTCGAACACTGCCACGGTGATCACCGTCCCGACTGCCCGATCCTCAAGAACCTGGAGTCGGGCTGTTGCGCACAACCCGCTCGCCCCTGATTGCCAGCCCCTTCACCACCAACAAGGTGGTGAGCGGAATCCCGTGGAACAACAGCACCACGGCACCCGGCGTCCACCACGAATAGAACGGCGCGGCGATCAGCATGCCGATGCCGAACCCGGTCATTTGCAGCAGCGTCAGGAAGCTGAAAATCGGCAGGCGCAGGCTGTCCGGTTCACGCTGCAGGCGTGACATCAGGCCGACTTCCGAGAAGCCGTCGCCGAGACCCGCCGGCAGCGCGAACAGCAGTAGCCCGTAAAGGGTCTGTTGCTGAAACATCAGGATGAAGCCGCAGGACATCAGCAACACACCAAAGAAAAATCGCCGCTCCAGGTTCACGTTATCAGAGCCTTTCAGTCGGCTGGCGATGCGCGCGCCGATGAGTTTTCCGCTGGCCCAGACCGCCAACATCAGGCCCAGCGTGGTGCTGGCCGACTCGGGCGTCAGCAGTCTGGAAATGATCGGAAACCCCACGTTGTGCGCGGCACTGCCCAGGGTGTCAGCCATGGCCACCGCGAGCATCGCCGCCACCACCGGTGTGCTGCGCAGGCCCTGGAGCAGGGCCGCCCATTCACCACGTTCGTGGGTGGGTTCATCACTGGGTGCAGGTTGTGAAAAGCGCAGCGGCAAGATGAACAACGCGGCCAGCAGATAAGTGACCACGTTCAATGCAAACACTGTTTCAAAGCCGAATGCTGCCACTAAAAGCCCAGACACCAGACTTCCGCCGACCATGGCTGCCGATGACGCCGAGGTAATCCAGGCGTTGGTCTTGAGCAGGTATTCGCTTTCGATCAAGTGCGGCAACTGACTGTTGAGGCCGATGGCGAACATCGAGTTGCCGAATCCCAGACCGAAAGCGATCACCGGTAACAGCAGCATCTGCTGGGCGACAGGTAGCACCAGCAGAAGGCCCAGCAGCCCGGCGCGCAACAGGTCGAAGGCAATCAGCGGCAGGCGCCCAGCCCAACGGCGATAAAACGTCGTGCCGATGAGACTGGCGAAGATCCCACCCGCCACGCGGCTGGCGAGGAAGATGCCGACGCTCATGGCGCTGTTGCTGAGCAGGTAGACGTAGGTGGCCAGGGCGACCATGTTGAGGAAGGCACCGAAGTCCGAGACCAGACGGGCGGTGATGATGAGTTGGGCGTTGCGAGGGGATGCGGTGTTCACATTCAATCCTTGAGTGTGGGGAGC
Source organism: Pseudomonas sp. ACM7 (assembly GCF_004136015.1). NCBI lineage: Bacteria > Pseudomonadati > Pseudomonadota > Gammaproteobacteria > Pseudomonadales > Pseudomonadaceae > Pseudomonas > Pseudomonas sp. ACM7. The sequence continues at coordinate 1,870,869 of NZ_CP024866.1, forward strand.
AGCAGGGAGAACACAAAATTCTGTTACACCAAAAATCTACTGTGGGAGCGGCGGTGCGACGATTCGACTTGCTCGCGAATGCGGTAGATCAGTCGACATTGATGTTGAATGACACACCGCATTCGCGAGCAAGCCCGCTCCCACACTGGTTCTTCGGTGTTTGGAGGATTCGGGGCAGGCATCTAAAAAAACCCGGCCGAAGCCGGGTTTTTCGTTAACCAATCACTGCATCCAAGGCGGAGGCGGCTCTTCGGTTTTGCCCGGTGGCGCGTCATCTGCCGCGCGCACCGCTTGCTTGCGCTCTTCATCAAGGCGTGCTGCCTCGATCTCGCGCATGATCCCGCCAACATCGGCCAACTCTTCCGGCTCATCGAACTCGCCGGTCAAGATACTGGCCGGGTGCAAGGTGCCGGCTTCGAACAGGGCCCACATTTCCTTGGCGTACTTGGTCTTTTTCAACTCCGGCGCAAACCGCCCGAAGTAGGACGCCATGTTGCCGACATCCCGCTCTAGCATGCTGAACGCGTGGTTGTTGCCCGCCGCGTCGACCGCTTGCGGCAGATCGATGATCACCGGGCCGGTCGGGGTCAACAGTACGTTGAACTCCGACAGGTCACCGTGCACCAGACCGGTACACAACATCAGCACGATCTGCGAAATCAGGAACGCGTGATACTCGCGCGCCTGATCCGGTTCCAGCACCACGTCGTTCAGACGCGGCGCGGCATCGCCGTACTCATCGGCCACCAGTTCCATCAGCAGCACGCCTTCAAGGAAGTCGTACGGCTGAGGGACCCGAACGCCAGCACCGGCCAGACGGAACAATGCCGCCACTTCGGCATTTTGCCAGGCGTCTTCGGTTTCTTTCTTGCCAAACTTGGAGCCCTTGGCCATCGCTCGAGCCTGACGGCTGTTGCGCACCTTGCGGCCTTCCTGATACTCGGCCGCCTGACGGAAACTGCGTTTATTCGCCTCCTTGTAGACCTTCGCGCAACGTAACTCGTTGCCGCAGCGCACCACATAAACAGCTGCTTCTTTACCACTCATGAGTGGGCGCAGCACCTCGTCGACCAGACCGTCCTCGATCAGGGGTTCAATGCGTTTTGGAGTCTTCATCAGCTTTTATTGGGGGTCCTTTATTACCAAACACGCGAAAGTCATTCGTTATACGGCAATCCACTCATTCGGGGGAGGGGTTGCCGACCTATGAACGTTCCAGTGACGGTCAAGAAGCACACAATGTGCCGGTTTAATCGGTCAACAACCGCAGGTCGTCATCGGCCGTCACAGATCATAGCTGACCCTGCGTCACTTGTTGCTGAAGGGCTAAGCGGGTATTTGCGACAGAAGCTGACATCTCGATTCATCCCCTTCGTAGGATTTTTCTTAATAGGCCTCAATTTCCGCCTCGGCCAGCCGAAGTCATCAGAGACAAAGTGATTTGTCCGACAATCGTTCTGCCAATAATCCGCGAGTCATCTGCACTGCGTGGGCCTACAAGAAAAATCTGGAGCGCGGATGAACATCAAACAGAAGTTGACCTGGGCGTTTGCAATCATCGCCTGCTTGCCGGTGGTGCTGGTCGCTACCCTGGTTGTGCTGAACTTGCGCAGTGATGCCAAGGACAGTTTCGTCGACGGCAGTGGACGCGAGATTCGTCAGGTCAGCAACGCCATGCAACTGTTCTTTGACGACATCAGCCAGAACGTGGATTACCTGGCGACCCAACCGCTGATCAAGAACTCCGACGACAGCCTCAAGACCTACATGAGCGTCAACGCTGAGAGCATTCCTCAAGGCGAGATGGACAAGAAGGTCTTCGGCCTCCTTCAGGACCTGGGTAACAGTCACCCGTCCTACGCCTATGCCATCCTCGGCACCGCGGCGGGCGGTTATGTGTCCTGGCCGGACGATGCGAAGCTGAGCAACTACGACCCGCGCCAGCGCCCGTGGTACAAGGCTGCCCAGGCCAAACCGGGCAAACCGTTGCGCACTGAGGCCTATTACTGGGCCCAGGACGACGCGACGTACGTCAGTACCGTGCGCACCATCGACAACAAATTGGGCACCAATGGCGGCGTAGTCAGCATCGACGTGACGCTTAAACAGCTCACCGAAATCGTCAAACAGATCAAGCTCGGTGAAACCGGCTACCTGATGCTGCTGGAAAACACCGGCACTGTGCTGGTCGATCCAAAGCAACCGGAACACAACTTTAAAGCGCTGAGCAGCCTCGGCGAGGGCTACGCGCAACTGGCCAAGGCCGGCAAAGGGCTGGTGGAAGTCGAGCTGAACGGCGAACGCTACATGGCCAACGTCTGGCCGTCGGAGCAACTGGGCTGGACCTTTATCGGCCTGATCAAGCAGACCGACGTGATGAGTTCGGCCACCCAGCTGACCTGGCTGATCGCGATCATCGCCGCCGTGCTGGCCGTGTTCTTCGCCATCGTCGGCGCCAGTTTCGCCAGCCTCATCGTGCGGCCGATCCGCAGCGTGGCCAGCGGTCTGGAAGGCATCGCCCAAGGCGAAGGCGACCTGACCAAGAACCTGCAAATCCGTGGCAGCGACGAAACCGCGCAACTGGCCAACTGGTTCAACCAGTTTTTGGCGGCAATTCGCAACCTGATCCAGAGCATTGGCGGCGCCGCGACCAAGATCCTCGCCACCTCCAAGAGTTCGACCCAGGTCTCCAGCGACATGGCCGAAGCCGCCGGGCGTCAGCGCGAAGCGGTGGACATGGTTTCCACCGCGTTCCACGAAATGGTCGCCACCGCCAACGAAGTCGCGCGCTCTTGCAGCCAGGCGGCGGAATCGGCCGACAGCGGCCAGCGCCAGGCGCGTGAAGGTCAGCAACAGATTGATGCGGCCGTGACCAGCGTTGATCGCTTGAGCCAGGAAATCGAACAGTCGGCCCAGTCGATGCAACAGCTTGAGCGCGATAGCAACGACATTCAGTCAATCCTCGGGACCATTCGCTCGATTGCCGAACAGACCAACCTGCTGGCGCTGAACGCGGCCATTGAAGCGGCGCGGGCCGGTGAACAGGGTCGTGGGTTTGCGGTGGTGGCCGATGAAGTTCGGGCGCTAGCCAAACGCACGGCGGATTCCACGGCGGAAATCGACGGTTTGCTGGGCAACCTCGCCAAACGCACCAGTCAGGTGACTCAGCAAATGCATGCGAGCCTGGAAGTATCCCAGCAATCGGTGACGCGGATCGGTGAAGCACGCAGCAGCTTCGGGCTGATTCGGGAATCGGTAGACGTGATCCGCGACATGAACACCCAGATCGCTACCGCGGCAGAAGAACAGCATCAGGTGGCTGAAGACATCAATCGGCACATCAGCCAGATTCATGGTGACGCGCAGTTGGTGGCGGAACTGGCGAACTCGGCGCGGCTGGATTCGCAGAGTCTGGCGGGGTTGTCGAACGAGTTGGATGGGTTGGTGCGCCGCTTCAGAACCTAAAGATCAAGAGAGAAGATCAAAAGATCGCAGCCTTCGGCAGCTCCTACAGGGGATCGGCGTACATCCTGTAGGAGCTGCCGCAGGCTGCGATCTTTTAGCGTCGTCACTGCTTGAATAGCTCGCCGGGGGTAAACCCGAACAGGCTTTTGAACGCCGCAATAAACGCCGAAGTCGAGTCATACCCGCAAGACAGCGCGGCATTCGTCACGCTGTCCCCCTCCTCCAGCAAACTCAACGACGACAGCAACCGCATCCGCTGGCGCCACCCTCGAAAGCTCAACCCGGTTTCCCGCTGAAAGAGCCGCATCAAGGTCTTCTCCGACATCCCCAATCGCTCGGCCCACTCCTGCAACGTCACATTGCGCTCAGGGCTTTCGATCAGCTCGTTGCACAACCCCAGCAACCGTTCATGGCGCGGCAACGGCAGCGAGAAGCCGACCTCGGGTAGATGCGCCAACTGATCCAGCAGCACACTCACCAGCCGTGACTCCTGGTTGTCGCCCTGCGGATATTCAACCGGCAGTAAACAAAAACTCTTGATCAGCTCCCGGGCCAACGGCGTCACTTCCAGCACCCGGCAACGCCCGTCCGCCCATTCACAATCCTCGCGGCGCACATAGAGGCTGCGCATTTCGGCGCGCATCGAAGTCACCACCTGGTGTTCGAGATCTGCCGGAATCCAGATGCCCCACTGCGGCGGCGCAAAGAAACTGCCTTCGGCGGTGTGCACGCCGAGAACGCCGCTGATCGCGTAGGAAAACTGCACCCAATCGTGCCGATGCGGCGGCGTCCATGAACCGGCGTTGAGACTTTCCGCGCGGGCATACAGCGGACGCGGCAGCGCTGTCAGCGTCGGAATCGTCCGTTCGAGGGAAAGTTGTCCGTTAGTCGGCATTGATTGGCCTTATGTCGCAAGACGGCTGATGGAGCCGACGTTAGGCTAAGTCACCAATTCTTACAAATGTATTCGGTGCCTGTTATGCATGCCTTCAAACACCTCAAACGCGTGGTCACCGACTGGTTCTTGTGCGGCATGTTGATCGCCACGCTGCTGGCGTATTTCTTCCCGACCTTCGGGGCCACCGGCGGTGGAATGCACGCTGAATACGTGATCAATATCGGCGTGTTCCTGGTGTTCTTCCTGCATGGGGTCAACCTGTCCAGCGAGCAGATCACTCACGGTCTGAAAAACTGGAAGCTGCACGTGATGGTTCAGGGTTTCACCTTCGCGGTGTTTCCGCTGATCTGGCTGCTGAGCGACAAGCTGTTGGGTTCGCACATTCCGTCTCTGCTGATGCTGGGTTTCCTGTACCTCTGTGCCCTGCCCTCGACCATTTCCTCGTCCGTGGCCCTGACCGGCAGCGCGGGCGGCAACGTACCGGCGGCGATTCTCAATGCGAGCCTGTCCAGCGTGCTGGGGATTTTCCTGACGCCGTTGCTGGTGAGTTTCGTGGTCGGCAGCGGTGCTGGCGGTATCGATCTGGGCTCAACCCTGCTCGACCTCTGCGCCATGTTGCTGTTGCCACTGGTACTCGGCCAATGGGTTCGGCCGTTCCTCGGCAAGTTCTTCGCCCGCCACAAGCGCTACACCAACATCGTCGACAAGCTGGTGATTCTGTTGCTGGTCTACGCGGCGTTCTGCAATTCGATGGTGTCGGGGATGTGGCAAAAACAGGGCAACAGCGTAATCCTCACAGCACTGATCGGCAGTGCGATCCTGCTGGCGATCATCCTGTGGATGACCACCCGCACCGCTCGCGCATTGAAATTCAGCCCGGCCGATGAAATCGCTGCGGTATTTTGCGCCAGCAAGAAATCCCTGGCCGCCGGTGCGCCGATGGCAGCGCTGATCTTCGGCGCCAACCCAGGGCTTGGGCTGATCCTTCTGCCGATCATGATCTACCACCCGTTGCAGCTGATCGTCTGCTCGGTCATGGCCGAGAGTTACGCCAACCGCAACCGGCATCTGGCCCAACAGCAAAGCGCCGCAGTCCTCAGCGCTCAATAATCACTGTCACCCCCTGGCCTCCGGCGGCGCAGATCGAGATCAACCCTCGGCCCTGCCCCGCCGCATCCAGCAACTTCGCCAGGCTCGCGACGATGCGTGCGCCAGTCGCGGCAAACGGATGCCCCGCCGCCAGTGAACTGCCTTTGACGTTGAGGCGGCTGCGGTCGATGGAGCCCAGTGGCGCATCGAGACCGAGGCGGGTTTTGCAATATTCCGCATCCTCCCAAGCCTTCAGCGTGCAGAGCACCTGCGCGGCGAAGGCTTCGTGGATTTCGTAGTAATCGAAGTCCTGCAAGGTCAGGCCGTTGCGCGCCAGCAAACGCGGCACTGCATACACCGGCGCCATCAACAATCCTTCCGCACCGTTGACGAAATCCACCGCCGCCACCTCGCCATCGCGCAAATAGGCAAGGACCGGCAAGCCGCGCTCCTTGGCCCATTCTTCACTGCCCAGCAGCACCAGCGACGCGCCATCGGTGAGCGGCGTCGAGTTGCCCGCCGTCAGGGTGCCCTTGGCGCTTTTCTCGAACACCGGTTTGAGTGACGCGAGTTTTTCCAGGGTCAGTTCCGGGCGCAGGTTGTCGTCGCGGGTCAGACCGAGGAACGGCGTCATCAAGTCGTTGTGCCAGCCTTCGGTGTAGGACGCGGCCATTTTCTGGTGACTTTCCAAGGCCAGTTGGTCCTGTTCGTCGCGCGGAATATTCCAGGCCTGGGCCATCAATTCGCAGTGCTCACCCATCGACAGGCCAGTGCGTGGTTCGTTGATGCGTGGCAGATCCGGGATCAGGTGACGGGGGCGCAGTTGCAGGAAGGATTTCAGTTTGTCGGCGGTGGTTTTGGCGCGGTTGGCTTGCAGGAGGATTTTGCGCAGGCCTTCGTTGACCCCAATCGGCGCGTCGGAGGTGGTGTCGACGCCGCCGGCGATTGCGCATTCGATCTGGCCCAGCGCGATTTTATTCGCCACCAGCAACGTCGCTTCCAGACCGGTGCCGCACGCCTGCTGAATGTCGTAGGCCGGGGTGGTTGGCGACAGCCGCGAGCCGAGCACACACTCGCGGATCAGGCTCATATCCCGGGAGTGCTTGAGCACCGCCCCCGCCGCCACTTCGCCCAGGCGCAAACCGTGCAGGTTGTAGCGTTCGATCAGGCCTTCGAGCGCGGCGGTGAGCATCGCCTGGTTACTGGCGGTGGTGTACGGCCCGTTGGAACGGGCGAAGGGGATACGGTTACCACCAATAATCGCAACGCGGCGCAGTTGAGTCATGAAAAGCTCCTGATGAAATATCCAAATTGAGAGCACCGCCCCCTGTAGGAGCTGCCGAAGGCTGCGATCTTTTGACTCTGTTTTTTGGGATCAAGATCAAAAGATCGCAGCCTTCGGCAGCTCCTACAATGATCAAGCGTAGGCCTTATCTCGTGGATCGAACGACTGATCGCCATTTTTGGTCCACACTTTGAACCCCAGCTGCTGGAGCGCGTTCCATGTCTGACCGTTATATCGACTTCGCCAATTCGTCCATCGGCCATCGTGTGGTCGGGGCCCTGGGTCTGCCGTCGCCGGTTCGGCTGGAGCGCTGGCAAGCAGGCCGGCTGCGGCCTGTCGAGGGGGCGCTGTTGTTGGGCGGTGGCCCGTTGACGGAAAAAATCGGCACCTTCGCCAACCGTCTGACCGACGCGATTTACAGCTACGGCACCGACCCTGCCCTGGCCACCGCGTGGATTCCCGGCCACGGCCCCAAACTCAAAGCCGTGGTATTCGACGCCAGCGACCTGGTGCAAACCGATCAACTCAAACAGCTGCGCGAGTTCTTCCAGCCGTTGATTAAAAACCTCGACCACAGCGCGCACCTGGTGATTCTGGGGCGCGCGCCGGAGACCTTGAGCGATCCGTTCGCCGCCAGCGCCCAGCGAGCGTTGGAAGGTTTCAGCCGTTCGTTGGCCAAGGAGCTGCGCAGCGGCGGCACCTTGCAGCTGATCTATGTCGGCGAAGGTGCGGAGGATCAACTGGAAGGCCCGCTGAGGTTTTTCCTCTCGCCCAAAAGTGCGTTCGTTTCCGGGCAAGTGATTCGCTTGAATGCCTGCGATACGCAGGTCACGGACTGGACTCGTCCATTGTCCGGCCGCAAGGCGCTGGTCACGGGTGCTGCACGCGGCATCGGCGCCTCCATCGCCGAAACCCTGGCCCGTGACGGGGCCGAAGTGATCCTGCTCGACGTAGCACCGGCCAAGACTGATCTCGAAGCCCTCGCCGCACGCCTCGGCGGGCGCAGCATCACCCTGGATATTTGCGCCGAAGATGCCGCCGCGCAGTTGATCGAGCAACTGCCCGACGGCATCGACATCGTGGTGCACAACGCCGGCATCACCCGGGATAAAACCCTGGCCAACATGACCCCGGAATTCTGGGACGCGGTGCTGGCGGTCAACCTCAATGCGCCGCAAGTGCTGACCAAGGCACTGCTCGACAGCGGCACCCTGCACGACAACGGCCGAGTGATCCTGCTGGCGTCCATCAGCGGCATCGCCGGCAATCGCGGGCAAACCAATTACGCAGCGAGCAAGGCCGGGCTGATCGGTCTGGCCGAGGCCTGGGCGCCGTTGTTGAATGAGCGCGGTATCAGCATCAATGCGGTAGCACCGGGCTTCATCGAAACCCAGATGACCGCGCACCTGCCGTTCGGCGTGCGTGAGGCCGGGCGGCGCATGAGTTCGCTGGGCCAGGGCGGCCTGCCGCAAGACGTCGCCGAAGCGGTGGCGTGGCTGGCACAACCGGGCACCGGCGCGTTCACCGGCCAAGCGTTGCGAGTGTGCGGACAAAGTGTTTTGGGGGCTTAGGCATGATCATCGATTGGCACATACTCAACCGCGAACCAAGCCTGTCGGGACTGTACGTGCGGGCTGCGACGCGGCGCAAAATCACCGGCACCACCCTGCCCGATTCGGGGTTGCGCTGTTGGATCAATGTCGATACGGAGCGCTTGGCGGCCTATCGCAAGGTCTGCGGTTTTGCCGACAACGGCCTGCTGCCGCCGACCTATCCACACATCCTCGCGTTCGCCTTGCAGATGCAATTGCTGACGGCCAAGGAGTTTCCATTTCCGCTGCTGGGATTGATTCACCTGAGCAACCGCATTCGCATCTTTCGCCCAATGGGCGGCGTGAATCGTGTGCGGGTCAGCGTTCAGGTGCAAAACCTTCAGCCCCATGAAAAGGGCGCGACGTTCGACCTGGTGACCACGCTCGACGATCAGTTGGGGACGTTGTGGGAAGCTGAAAGCCAGATGCTGTGCCGCGGGGTCAAACTCGCAGGCGAGCCCGTCGAGGACGTGTTGGCATCGACGCTGGAAATGTCGGAAGTGGCCCGCTGGAAAGCGCCGTCGGACATTGGGCGGCAGTACGCCAAAGTGTCCGGCGACTACAACCCGATTCACCTGAGTGCCGTCAGCGCCAAACTCTTCGGTTTCCCGACGGCCATCGCCCATGGGTTGTGGAACAAGGCGCGTACGCTGGCGGCGTTAAGTGAGCATTTGCCGGCGGCGAATGTCGAGATTGCGGTGCAATTCCGCAAACCGGTGCGGTTGCCCAGCGAGGTGACATTGCTGGCCAGTGCGGCGGGATCCAGTGGGGATTTAAGGTTGGTGGGTGCAGGGGATTTGGAGCATATGGTGGGCCATTGGCGACCGGTTGCCTGACCCTATCGTTCCCGAGCTCTGCGTTCGGCTCTCTGGGACGCAGAGCGTCCCTGGCTGCATTCCCACGCAGCGTGGGAACGATCAATCAGCTAGCGCCGTCTTCACGGACTCACTAAACCCATGCAAGGCTGCGGAAACAAATTATTCAACGTCTCCAACAACCGCACGTGATAAATCGGCTTGCGAAACAGGTCGAGCACCTGCAACCGCAACATGTCACTGACATCCTCCATGTCCGCATGCCCCGACGTCACAATCACCGGCAAATGCTGGCGGGACGTATGTTCACGCAACCGCTTGATCAACGACATGCCACTCTCCTCCGGCATCCGCAAATCAGTAATCACCAACGCAATATCAGGATGGCGCGTCAGATGATTCAGCGCGAGCTTGACCGAGGTGGCGGTAAAGCAATTGAAGCCCTCGCCCTCCAGCAACTCCGCCAACTCCAGCAACGCATCCTCCTCATCATCGACCAGAAGAAGCTGTTGGCGTGGAAGTGAGGGAGCGTTCATGGGCAACACCTGCAATGGACTAAGCGCTGACGTTAGAAGCCCTTTGGAACATTAGCAAGTTGCCTCTGCTCTCGTCATGAAAGTGCAGTCTTGATACTTCCAAAAAGAGTAGTAACCGCAGTTTCAATGCCCGAACTCAGTCCAGCAATCACCAGCGCAACCATCGCGGCAACGACCGCGTACTCAATACCTGAAGCACCCTCGGTATCTTTGGCCAGGCCTTTGTAAAAAGCGATTTCGGATTTGATCTTCTGAGCAATCTTGGTAAAGGACATGGCAGTTCTCCTGAAAGACGACGGGTGTTGCTCGGTCGCAACATGATTCCCCTTTGCCAGCATCAGCATTGTCCGCATTCCCCGTACCCACAACTGTAAGAACGAATTATCACTAAAGTATTAGTCGCTTCGTTGACGTCAAAAATGCCACGTTTTCGCCCTGGCGACTTACTTTCGTGAGTTATTTTCAGGCCCGTAATGGCTTTTTGCTCTAGCTGAGCTACCTTCAAATAGCGAAATAGTTCCATGTTCATAGCTGCCTGATTGCGAAGTTGTCTCGTTGGATGCGACGAGGTCTCAAGCAGCAGGAAAGGGAGAGCCGTCATGAACAGTCGTATCACTCTGGGCCTGGCCGGTTTGTTTCTGGTGGGCGCCATTATTGCCGGTTACTGGGGCCTCACGCTGAGCCGCCAACCCGTTCCCGAGCCTGTCGTGCAACCCGGGATCGTCTCGCCTGCGCCCATTGCCCAGACGCCTGTCCCCGTGGACGACCCCACCCGCCAACCGGTGGTGGTGTTGCTGCATGATGTGCCACCGTTCATGCCGATCAGCGCCACCGACGTGACCCTGGAAAAACTCCGTACCGTCCCGGCCGGCAGCCTGAGCCGCCTCGATCAAGCAATTGGCCGAACACCCTGGCGCGCCCTCAGTGCCGGCACCTGGCTCAATGATGAAAGCTTTGAAGCCGGCGGCAGACTGGCGCGGATGATTCGTCCCGATGAGCGCGCCCTCGCCGTCGCGGTGGACGAAGTGATCAATGCCGGTGGGCAACTGACACCGGGGGACTATGTCGATGTGCTGCTGTTTCTGCGCATGGACAACAACAACCTGCAGCCGTCGGCTCAATTGGTGGTACCGGCCTTGCGGGTGCTCGCGGTGGGCGAACAGATGGGGTTGACCAACGACGGTCAACCCGCAAGCCCGGCCCGCAGCTTCGAAGAAAAACTCAGGCAGGAACAATTGCGCGCCAGCGCCCGCAGCGTCTTGCTTGCCGTCCCCGAACAACTATTGAGTCGCCTGATGTTGGCGACCCAGGCCGGCGTGTTGCGCCTGGCCGTACGCAGCGCCGATGAAAAACGTCTGGCTCGTTACTGGGCCGGCGAAAGCGATTCATCGGCCAACCTTGCCAGTGCCAACCGCGAGTTGATCCAGTTCAGCCAACTGGCCATGACGCCCCCTCCCAAACCTGTCGTCACCCACGGCGGCACAGCACCGCGCAAGTTGAGCGTGGAAGTCATCCGCGGCAACGAAATTACCCAACAAACCCCCTGAATAGAGCAAGGACGCATCTGAATGCGCAGTCGTACCATGCCGCTGTTTCAAGGCCTGCTCTGGGTCTCTTTACTGAGCGGTGTGCCGCTTGGCGTAACGTTCGCAGCCGCCGGCAATTGCGCCGCGCTGGGTTCGTTGCCTGCGGTGCTGGAAGTCAGTGAAGGGCTGCAACAGGAGGTGCAATCACCGGTGGCGATCACTCGGGTGGCGGTGGGCGACCCGAAAATCGCCGACGTGCGAGTCAACGCTAATCAAGCATTTTTGCTAACCGGGATGGCCCCCGGCGCGACCAGCCTGATGGTCTGGACCGCCTGCGCCAGTGCTCCGCGCCAGAGCATGGTGTTCGTTCAGGGCAAGGCCACCGCAGCGATGACCACCGCTACACGGTTACCCTCTGATGACCCACTGCTACCGTCGCAAGTACAGACCGACATTCGTTTTGTCGAAGTCAGCCGGACCAAACTGAAAGAGGCCGGCACGTCGATTTTCGGCAAGGGCTCGAACAACTTCCTCTTCGGCGCACCCGGTACGGTGCCCAACACGGCCGTGACGCCGGGCGTGGTGCCGCTGCACAACATTGATCCCCGGATCGCGGTGCCCAGCATCCCGTTGCTCAATGACAGTTTCAACATTGTCTGGGGCGGTGGCAGCAGCAAAGTCCTCGGCATCGTCAACGCCCTGGAAGGCAGCGGCTTCGCCTACACCCTGGCACGGCCAAGCCTGGTAGCCCTCAGCGGGCAGAGCGCGAGCTTCCTGGCCGGGGGTGAAATTCCAATCCCGGTGCCCAGCGCCAACAGCAACAGCTACTCCATCGAATACAAGGAATTCGGCATCCGCCTGACGCTCACACCGACCGTGGTCAGCCACGACCGCATCACCCTCAAAGTGGCGCCGGAGGTCAGCGAGCTCGACTTCAACAATGGCGTGACCATCGGGGGCACCACCGTCCCGGCGTTCACCATTCGCCGCACCGACACCAGCATCTCGCTGGCCGATGGCGAGAGTTTCGTCATCAGCGGTTTGATCAGTACGCATAACATTTCGCAAGTCAGCAAGTTTCCAGGCCTGGGCGATATCCCGATTCTCGGTGCGTTTTTTCGCAACTCATCGGTCAACCGTGAAGAGCGTGAGCTGCTGATGATCGTCACGCCGCACCTGGTCCAACCGTTGGCTGCCAACGCACAACTGCCGTCGTTGCCGGGTGAAAAGCTGCGCAACTATGACCCCAACTGGTATCGCCTGTACTTCCTCGAAAACGGCAACTTCGATAAACGAAGCGGATTATCGCAATGAGCCAGAGCCAGAACCTGAGCCAGACCTTCCTCGCGATCACGCGCAACAGCACCGACCTTGAGTGGCTGCAAGGCGCCCTCGCCCCGTTGGGCCAAGTGGTCAGCGCCGGCGGTGGCAGCCTCGACGAATTGTTGGCGCTGGTGGACGTGACCTTCGCCAGCCTGGTGTTCGTCGGCCTGGACCGCGAACACGTGGTGGCCCAAAGCGCACTGATCGAAGGTGCCCTGGAAGCCAAACCGATGCTGGCGATCGTCGCGCTGGGCGATGGCATGGACAACCAACTCGTGCTCAATGCCATGCGCGCCGGAGCACGGGATTTCGTGGCCTATGGTTCGCGTTCCAGTGAAGTCTCGGGATTGGTGCGACGGCTGAGCAAACGCCTGCCGCCCGTGGCCCCGAACACTCAACTGGGTAGCCTGACGGTGCTCTACGGTGTGCAGATCAACGCCGACGGCGCGCTGCTCGCCACGCACATGGCGCAAGTGGTGCACAAGAGCGGACAGCAAACGCTGTTGCTGGATCTGGGCCTGCCGCGCGGTGACAGCCTGGCCTTGCTCGGGCTGGAGAGTTCGTTCCACTTCGGCGATGCACTCCGGCACTTGCGGCGCCTCGACGCGACGCTGATCGACAGCGCGTTCACCACCTGCGCCGCCGGGTTGCGGATCCTCGCCTACGCCAGCCACGATGAGCCGCTGGAACACACCAGCACCGCCGAGTTGTACATGCTGCTCAGCGCCCTGCGCCAACACTTCCAGCACATCGTGGTGAACCTGACAGGCCAGCCGGACAGCGAAGCGCTACGCACCTTCGTCACCCATTGCGACAAGTTGCTGTGGTACACCGATCAGAACGTTCTCGATTGCCGTCGCAACCTGGCGGTACTCAACCTGTGGCGTGAAAAAGGCATGAAGCTCGATCACGCCAGACTGCTGGTGGACCGCTACCTGCGCAACGTCGCACCGGACGCCGACACCCTGAGCAAAAGCTTCGGCATGGAGATCATCGCGACCCTCGTCTACAGCCCGGAAGTGCGGCTTAACGCCAAGAACCAAGGTATGACTCTGTTTGAACTGGCACCGCGCGAAGGCCTGACTCAAAGCCTGCGCGCCCTCGGCGATCGGTTGGCCAAGCGCTCCGAGGGCCTGGCCAAGCCCAAGTCTGGCTGGTTCAACCGGTTGAGGGGTGCGCAATGAGCGGTGAAAAACTCTTCGGCGCCCCTGTACGCACAACCAGCGGCAACACCGATAACGAAGGTCTGAAACTGGTGCTGCACCGCTACATCATCGACGCCATCGAGGAATCCGGCAAAAACCTGCTGGAGGGTTCGCGGCAGGTACTCTCGCAGTTCGTCATCGACAAGGTTGCCGAGTACGTCGCCCGGCTGCACCTGGCGATTTCCCGCTATGAAATGGAGCGTCTGGCCGAAGAAATCGTCGACGAACTCACCGGTTTCGGCCCCTTGGAAGTGCTGCTGCGGGACCCGGCGGTGACGGAGATTCTGGTCAACGGCCCGCATCGGGTGTTCATTGAACGCGACGGCGTACTGCATCAAAGTGACCTGCGTTTCATCGATGCACATCACGTCGAACGGGTTATGCAACGGATCCTCGCGCCCCTCGGTCGACGGCTCGATGAGTCGTCGCCGATGGTCGACGCACGACTGCCCGACGGTAGCCGGGTCAACGCGATCATTCCACCGATTGCGCTCGATGGCCCCTGCCTGTCGATACGTAAATTTCGCAAGGACATGCTCAAAAGCTCGGACCTGATGGCGATGCAAACCATCGATCAGGCGATCTTCGACTTCATTCAGGAGGCCGTGGGCAAGCGCTGCAACATCCTGATCAGCGGCGGCACCGGCACCGGCAAGACCACACTGCTGAACATTCTCAGCCAGCTGATCAACCCTCACGAGCGAATCGTCACCATCGAAGACGTCGCCGAACTGCAACTGGGCCACCCTCACGTGGTGCGCCTGGAAACCCGACCGCCGAATGCCGAAGGCCACGGCGAAGTGAAGGCCAGTGACCTGATTCGCAACGCCTTGCGGATGCGCCCGGACAGAATCATCCTCGGCGAGATTCGTGGCGTCGAAGTGGTGGACGTACTCACCGCAATGAACACCGGCCACGACGGTTCCATGAGTACCGTGCACGCCAACAACGCCCAGGATGCGCTGTTGCGCCTGGAGACATTGGTGGGCCTGACGGGCCGCACCATCGCCGAACGTACCTTACGGCAAATGATCTGCGCCGCACTGGATGTAGTGATCCAGCTGACGCGCATGCCCGACGGCCGCCGCTGCGTCAGTGAAGTGGTGGAGGTGATCGGCTTGCGTGATGACGTGTATGTCACCAACACGTTGTTCCGGCTCGACCGGCGCAGCGGTTTCGGATTCATGCGCGAGGCGGTCAACCCCGCCGGCGACAAACTGCGCCGTGAGTTGGCGCTCTCTCCCTCTGCGTACTGAAGGCCACGGCATGCTCAAACCCGTGCTGCTCATCCTCGTTTGCCTGGCCTTGCTCGGACTGTCGATCCGCCTGTTTTATCGCGGTTTGCGCCAGACCGGCACCGAGCGGGTATTGGGACGCCTGACCCAGGGGCAACCGCAGCCGGTACTGACGAAAACCTCCTGGGTGGGTCTGGATCGAGCCTTTCTGCGGGCTGGCCTTGGGCGTCCCTCCAAGCATCTGGGGGTGTGGCTGCTGCTCTGGGCCTTTGGCATCGTGCTCGGATTGGCTACCGGTGGCTGGGTCGGCTTGCTGGTTCTGTTACTGCTGCCGCCGCTGATTCTGCGTCTGTATGTCAATTGGCGTTATCAGCGCCGACTCCAGCGCATGATCGAACAACTGCCACAAATGCTCGATCACACCGTGCGCAGTCTGAAGTCCGGGCGCACCCTGGCCGATGCGGTGCTGGGCGCCATCGATGCCGCTGAAGACCCGCTGAAAAATGCCATGGGCCGGGTTCAGCGCAACGTGCAGCTGGGGGTCAGCCTGCCGGATGCCGCGGCTGACCTCGCCGAGCTGTACGAGAAAGACGAACTTCGCCTGTTCGCGCTCGGTTTGAAGGTCAATCACCGCTATGGCGGCAATGCCAGCGAATTACTGGAAAACCTGATCAAGATGATCCGCGAGCGCGAGCAGGCTGCGCGCCAGCTCAGGGCCATGACCGGCGAAACCCGGGTGACCGCGTGGGTCCTGGGCTGTCTGCCGATTAGCCTGGCCGGCTATTTCCTCGCGACCAACCCTCATTACTTGCTCGCCATGTGGCACGACCCTTCGGGGCAAATCATGCTCGCGTCCGCGTTCGGCTTGCAGGTGGTCGGCAGCCTGGCGCTCTGGCACATGTTGCGCAGCGTATGAAAGTGCCATTGCTGATCTGCGCATTGCTGTTTCTGGGGGCAACCTTGTTGCTGCTCAGCGGTTTGCTGGAACAGCATCGGCGGGTTCGCCAGGTGGCGCAACGACTCGACGGCAAACTGGCGAGCGACAACCGGGTAAATCAGTGGCTACAGCTGCTGGGCAGCAGCCGGATCGGTCAGCGCTCGGTCAACCTGGATAACGAAACCCAGACATTGCTTAACCGTCTCGGCTGGCGCAGCGCCCGGCGACGCTCACTGTTCGCGGCGTTCCAGGTAGGCGCCCCGGTGCTGGCGCTGGCCCTGACCTTGCTGATCCAGGGCGTGTTCTTCCCTCACACAGACAACCACTGGATGGCCCCGCTGTTCGCCACCGGCATCGGCTATCTGTTGCCCAAACGGTTGCTGGCCGCTGCCGCGCAGCGTCGGCAGAAACACCTGGCGACCGAGATTTCCACCTTCATTCCGCTGCTGCGCATCCTGTTCGAATCGGGCATGGCGGTGGAGCAGTCGCTGCGAGTGTTGAGCAATGAAGGCAAACAATTATTGCCGGCCCTGACCCATGAATTGCGTCTGGTATTGGCCCGGGTCGATTCTGGCCTGGAACTGGGCGAAGAACTGAACAAAGCCACCCGATTGCTGGCCGTCGACGAGTTCACCGATACCTGCGTCATCCTTGAGCAGTTGATCCATCAGGGGGGCGGTGCGATGAAATCCCTGCTGACCCTCAAGCAATTGCTCGATGACCGGCGCCTGACGCACTTGCAGGAATACATCTCCAAACTGTCCGCCAAAATGTCCGTCGTGATGATGCTGTTTCTCTTCCCGGCGTTATTGATCGTACTGGCCGGCCCGGGCTTCACCGCCCTGTCCCATGCCTTTGGTTCTTAGAGGGATCGTGATGAAAGCAATAATTGCCGGTTTGACGCTGCTGTTGTTAGGCGGTTGCGCGAGCAACGGCGCGACGCCCTGGAGCGCCCTGACCAACACGGCCAGTTGCGGCAAGCTGACCTCCGAGGAACAGCTGTCGCTGAACCTCGCCGATGACATGGCCAATGACGGCAAACTGCACGCCAGCCTCGCCAACCTGCAAAGCCTGCCCGACAACCTGGCCGACGTGCGCCTGCGCAAGGCCAAGGTCTATCGACTGCTGGGCCGCAGCGAAGCCGAGCCGTTGTACCGCAGCCTGCTCGGCAGTTGCCTGGCCGCCGAAGCCGAACACGGCCTGGGCCAACTCGCCGCCGCCAAGGGCGACAACGGCCTGGCACAAGCCCACTTGCAACGGGCCGCACGGCTAGCACCGACCGACGAGAAAATCCGCAACGACCTGGGCGTGGTGTACCTCAATCAATTACGCGTCGAGGATGCGCGCTTTGAATTCCTGACGGCCATGGAACTCAAGCAAAGCGATCAACTGGCAGCGTTGAATCTGGTAACGCTGCTGATCTTCCAGGACGACTGGAGCCGCGCGGCCGAACTCGTCAGCAGTCTTGGCCTGAGCCCCGCCCAAGTCACCGAAGCCCAGGCCCGCGCGCAAAGACTCAAGACACCGAGCAAGTCCGGCCCGACCACCGTAAACCAGGTCGCCGTCGCCACACCGACGCTTCAATAAGGAGAGGCTTTTGATGAAACCAACCATCCTCTGCTGCATCGGCCTGCTGGCCCTGCCCCTCACCACTCACGCCATCGACCCCGGCCCCGCTTCGGCCCAACAACAGGAAACCGAAGGCTGGCTGCAACTGCAACGCAGCAACAAAGCGGCTTCCCAGAAACCGCAAACCTCAACCGCGACCGAGCGCGAGCTGAGCATGCAGCGTTGGTTGAAAAGCTATCAGCATGAGATCCCGGAGTACTTTGATCAGTATGAAAGCGGGCAGGTGGACGGTGGGAAGGGGGGGTAGTCTCGATCCGGGAATTGGACGCTTGGGGCTAGCGTTTTTTGGCTGACTTTTTTCGGGCCGGCATTCCGGGTAATGCCAGTCAGTTAAGCAATTCCAGTCGCGACACTCTTTGTAGCAGCTGCCGAGCCCGCGAGGCTGCGTTCGGCTGCGTAGCAGTCGTGAGTCCGGCTGACGCGGTATGCCTGACGCACCAAATGACTGATTTTACGACTGCTACGCAGCCGAACGCAGCCTCGCGGGCTCGGCAGCTGCTACAGATCGTGTTACGGCTTAACTGAGTGGCATTAGGCATTCCGGGCGCTTGTAAAAAAAGTGAGTCGCCGGAAGGGCAAAATCCTAAGCGGCCGTTACCGCAGGAATGGATAGGCACACCAACAAAAACCTAATGCGCAGTCACCCCCTGACGCAATCCAGAATGACCGGGTAACAAAGCCAGCGCCAACTGCGTCCGATTATGCATATGCGTCAACCGCAAAACCTGCGACACATAAAGCTTCACCGTGTTCTCGGTAATCCCCAACTCACAGGCAATCTGATAATTCGTCTGCCCCTTCCCCACCAACCGCGCCACCTCCCACTGCCTTGGCGACAGCTGACTGAAAATCGCCGGAATCTCAACCCGATCCACAGCGATGACATCCTCATCAGAACGCGGCCCGCGCCGAACCTTATCGAGATCCTGATACAGATCATCGATCGACTCGGCAAGATACTGCAGCTTCTGATCCAGATGCCCCAGCTGCACACTCTTCTGCCGTTCCTGCAAAACCACTGCCTGACGCGCAATCCCTTCGAGCAACTCATCCAGATTAATCGGCTTCTGGTAGTAATCGGCAAACCCGGCCCGCAAGGCCTTGATCACATCCTGCTTGTCCGCACGCCCAGTGAGCATGATTGCTTCAAACACACGGTGCTTGCCGGATAACCGTTGCAGCTCCTGAACCAGTTGAATCCCGTCCAGACCGGGCATGTGCAAATCGCAAAGCACCAGGCCAATCGCTTCGTCTTCATTGAAACGCTCGACTGCCTGTTTGCCAGTCTCGCAAGGAACGCAACGGTAACCGCGGCCTTCAAGAAACTCACAAAGCTGCGCGGCAATAAACGGTTGGTCGTCGACCACAAGGATTTTTACAGCCGAAGAAAGCTTGTTCACGCGCGACTCCCTGCGAGGTCAAAGTTGACCGTTCCTCTAGGGGGCGTTCTCAATTAGTTTCCCCGCCGCGTTGTCGCCTTAAAGCGGGCCAGGCAAGGCGCAGGCCGCCGGGAATGGTTGTTCCCTTTCCAAGGCCTGCAACGCAGCTTGGCCCGCTTTAAGGCACAACAGCAGGCCCGGCGCGGTGGGGAAACTAATTGAGAACGCCCCCTAGTGACAGCCACAGGCTGTACAACTACTGAATTGAAAGTAGACGTACTTTCCGACTCTGTATAGAACGGGCGACTAGTGAAACCAGGCGAGTGTGAGCAACAGGCCCACCAATACGAAGGGTGCAAAGGGCTGTTTCTTTGACATTCCAGGCCCCAGATATCGAAGATGACTTCTAAGCCCTTGCCCCATATGAAGCCAGACTCTTGGCGCCAGTAGCAGCCACAGCACACTGGCCAATCCGGCACCGATGAACACGCCGAGCAGGTGCATGCCGTCCGTCGCCAGACCCAGGCCAGTCATCAGTTTCACATCGCCTGCGCCCAAGCGTCTCAGCGCATAACCGGGCAAGGTAAAGGCCAGCGCCAGCAAAAAAGCCCAGCCGCCCTGCACCGCCTCGGCCCCCAGCCAGGTAGTGCCCGTCCACAAGAGATACGTTAGCGCCAACAGCGCTGCGCCAAGGGTCAGGCCATTGGCGATGTGCCGTTCTCGAGCATCCTGTGCTGCGCATAGCGTCAGCCAGATCAGTAGTACAAAGCTCTGCATCCGGTAAAAAACGTCCGTTTTGGCTGAATGATTCTATGCTGATATCACGTGGTGAATATCAGGGTAGACGCAGTCATGAAAATAGGCCTCCCCCGTAAGCAAAAAGGCGCTGTAGCGATTGAATTCGCGTTGGTGTTTCTCATCTTTTTCGCCGTGTTTTATGGAATTGTCACTTACAGCTTGCCGCTGTTGCTGATGCAATCGTTCACCCAGTCGACTGCCGAAGCGGTGCGCCGCAGCGTGGCGCTGGATCCGAGCACCCCCGGATACGACACCGCGGTAAAAACCGTTGCCACGACAGAACTGAGCCGACAGCTGGCCTGGATTCCTGCCGCACTGAATTTCAATGTCGCCACCGACGCCAGCGCCACCTACGTGGGCGGGGTGTTGACGGTCACCATCAACTACCCCACCAGCAAACTGCAGCAAGTCATCCCGTTTCTGAACGTACCGGGAATTGGCCAAGTGCCCAATCTGCCGGCAAGCCTCACCGTCCGTTCGAGCCTGCAATTTTGAGTTCCGCAGACAAACTCTTCGGGCGCCTGCTCAACCGCCATCCGCCTGAGCCAGTGGATACGCCAGACACCCTGAGTGTGCAAAGTGTCGGTTTGCAGATGCATCTGGATGCCGAAGGTCGAGTGATTCATCTGACCGGTCCGTTGCGGCATGTGCTGGCCCAGCAGACACCCGCTGCGCAAGCACCGTACCTGCTCGATTTCCTCATGCCCCACAGCTGCCTCGCCGTTGAAGGCTCGCCCGTCGACTGGCAGGGACAGTCTCTGGACCTGGACTTTTACAGCCTCAACGGACAACCCCTGCACCTGCGTGGCTGGGTCCAGCCGTTGGCCGATGCCTGGCTGCTGCAGTTGCTGGACATCGGCGACTTGTTGCTCGATCGCCGGCAATCACGCAGCCGCGAGCAATGCCAATTACTCGCAGCGCAGATCGGCGAACAGTTGCGCCGATGCAACCTGACGCGCCTGCCCGAGGTGTTGATGGAACAGCTGCAAGGCCTGGCCCAGCGTTTCCACATGCCATGCATTGCGGTGGCGTTGCTCGATGAACAGGAAGAAGGCTGGCAGATACACCAGCATTACGCGGCCTTCGATGCGCCCCAGCTGTGGCAAAACGCTCAGCGCCTGGGCACGGGGCTCGACAGTCTGAGCGGCTCTGCGCCGCAATGCCTGACGCCCGCTGAACATCCCCGTTTGCAAGGCATCTTCGGTAATGCCGAAGGGTTCGCAGTGCCCTATCACGATGCTCAGGGTGTGGTCGCCTGGTTGCTGTGCGGCATTTATCCGGTGCAGCAACATGCACCCGACCTGAATGATCGCGACTGGTTACAACTGACCGCCGCGCTGGCAGGCCCGTTGCTTGAGCGCTTGCGCGAGCACCGGCACCATCTGCAACTGGAACGGCTGGAGTCGCTGCAAGCCTTGCTCGGCACCGGATGGTGGGAGGTGTTCAGCGACAGTCGCGAGGTGCAGTTGGCGCCGTCGTTGGCCAGTAACCTGAACCTTGCGATCGATCGTTTGCCGCTGCACGACTGGCTGGATCGGGTGCACCCCGCCGACCGTGAAGAGTTGAGCAGTCGTCTGCAAGCCTTGCAAGACGACGGCATCCCGCTGCTGCTGTGCGTGCGTTTGGCACAAACGCCGAACTGGTATCGCCTGCAGGGCCAGGTCCTGGGCATCGGTAAAAACCGGCGGTTGGTGGGCTTCATGCTCGACATCAGCGACATCAAAAACCAGGAGCAAAACGCCGCGGCGGCCCATGCCCGACTGGACAACCTGATCGCCAGCTCACCGGCGGTGATCTACGTGCAGCGCTATGACGAAGGTGCGCTGCAGCCGACGTTTTTCAGTGACAGCCTACTGCCGCTGCTTGGCTGGACACTGGCTGATTGCGCGGCGGGAGCCTTGGTTGAAAGGGTCCACCCAGAGGACCGCGATCGGTACTTCGAACGTACCCGACATTTGCTGCGTGAAGGTTCGGTGCGCGCCCGCTATCGGCTGCGCGACAGTCGCGGCGAATACCATTGGCTACTCGATGAAGCCAAGCTACTGCGCGACGACCTTGGCTTGCCGGTGGAGGCCGTCGGCCTGTGGCTGGACGTCACCGAAGCAACCCTGGCCGCCGAACAGGTGAAGCAAAGTGAAGAACGTTACCGGATCCTGGTGGAAGACTCTCCGGCGATGATCTGCCGCTACCGCCCGGACCTGACCCTGACCTTCGGCAACCGCCCGCTGGCGACTTACCTGGAGTGCCAGCCCGAGCAACTGCCCGGGGTGAATCTGGGCAGCTGGATGTCGCAGGAACAGCGCGAAGCGTTTCTCCAGCGGCTCAGCCGACTCAGCCCGGAATTCCCGATCAGCACCGCAGAAATCAACCTGCAACTGCCGGGACGGGAACATGCCTGGTGGGTGTGGTCGGATCGCGGGGTGTTCGATGAGCACGGCCATTTGTTGGAGATTCAGGCCGTGGGGCGCGACAACACCGAGGTCCGCCGCGCCCAGCAGCAGCTCACCCAAAGTGCAAAAATGGCCACCCTCGGTGAAATGGCCACAGGGCTGGCCCATGAAATCAATCAGCCGTTGAATGTGATGCGCATGGCCATCGTCAACGTGCTCAAGCGTCTGAGCAACGGCGATGCGCAGATCGACTACCTGACCGACAAGCTCAACCGCATCGATGCACAGGTCCAGCGCGCCGCGCGGGTGGTGGATCACATGCGGGTGTTTGGCCGTCGCTCGGAGATCGAGCAACATCCGTTTAATCCGGCGCAAGCCATCGAAGGCACGCTGTCGCTGCTGGCCGAAGGGATGCGCGGCAAAGGGGTCGATCTGCGGGTCAGCGAGACCGGGTTTGACGTGCAAGTGCGCGGTTACGTCGATCAGCTCGAACAGGTGTTGATCAATCTGATGGTCAACGCTCGGGATGCGTTGCTCGGCAAACGCGAGGCCGACCGCGAGTTCAAACCGTGGATCTCGGTGTACGCCGAACGTGATGTGGATTCGGTGCGGCTGTGGGTCGAGGACAACGGCGGCGGTATCGATCCGCGGTTGCTGGAGCGGATTTTCGAGCCGTTCTTCACCACCAAACCCGTGGGTGTCGGCACCGGGCTCGGGTTGTCGGTGAGTTACGGCATCGTCGAGAACATGGGCGGAAAACTGAGCGTTAGAAACTCGGTCGAGGGCGCACGGTTTTGTATCGAACTGCCGATTGCCGCCGACGATCAGATTGCCAGCGTCGCTCGTCCTGAGTGACAACTGAGGTTGGCGCCGACATCGACCTTGTTCAGATCGATCCCCAGGCTGAGCAGCAGTGTGTTGATCAAGGTGTCGAGTAACGGGCTGAGCACGCTGTTGATCGCGTTGACCAGCAATGTGGTGACAGTGCTGAGGATTGCCCCCAGACCACCGACCAGACTGCCCGTCGGGCCGTACATGTCGACTTTGATGTTAGTCGCCGTGTCGGTAAGGCTGCTGACGATATTACTGGTGGAATAGGAATAGTAGAACGGTGGCTGGTTGATCTCCGGCAGGCTGGTGGCCGGCGGTGCGGAATAGACGTGCAGCATGTTGGCGCTCTGTGCCACGGTGGTGTCGGCCATGATATCGATACCGCCGCCGACGCCTGGAATTCGCGGGTCGCAACTGACGGGTAAGATCAGGAACCGGCGGCAGGTTTTCACCCCGATATCGATCACCTTCAACGGCTGTACCACCACGGTGGGCGGCGCGGTGTTGCTGCCGAAAGCCGTGTTCGGATCGATCTTGCCGATTTTCAGCTTCACCAGTGAAGTGTTGGTATTGGTGGTCAGTGATTTGTTGGTGGCGCTGACGCAGCTGTAGGCGGTGACGTAACTGTCGGCGCTCGCAACGTCCAGTGCGACATCGAGCCTTACGGTAGTGGAAAGCGGCACGATCGAGGGTGTTTCACAGGCCGCCCCCAGCGCGCAGGTCAGTGAATCAATGACACCGACCAGATTGAGATGCAGCAAGGCGTTCAAGGTATTGGTCAACGGTCCGGCAAGATCAGCCGCCGCCTCGAGCAAGGGTTGAATCGCACTCAGAATGGGCAAGTCGATCGACAGCAATGTACGCACCTGAGCGGTTTTCACATAGATCCGGTTGGGCCCCAAAGGGGCGAGCGCGGCGTTTTTCGGATTGCCGATGGCTGACAGCTGCGGAGGCTCCAGCACCTGCACCCGGGCGGTGATTTGCGCCAGGCCCGCCAGATTGATCGGCAACGTCGCCACCAGGCCGTTTTTCTTGTTGGCCAGTTGCACGACCGCCTCGATCAGGTCGAACACTTTCAGGTTGGTCGCCAGCGCCGTCACGGTGCTGCCAGCCTCGACGTGCAGCACGTTGCCGAGTACGACGGTGGTTGCACCTGCCGCGACCTTCAGCGCTTGAAGACTCGCAATGGTTGCGGTCGCGCCGAGTGTGCCGCCGGGGTCCAGCACATTGACGGCGGTCTGGATCAGCTGGCTGACGGCAATCGTATTGCCCAATACCTGGTTATACCCGGCAGCGCTGAGGTTAAGGTCGACCTTCAATCGATCAAGGTAGCCGAGCAGGCTGATGTTGGTGTTCACCAGTCCGTTCCAGCCCGCCGCGTTGATGTTCAGGTTGCCCCCGAGCAAACCACCGAACAGTGCGTTGAGCGTGGCCGATTTGCTGGTGTCGACGCTCAGCGTCGTGCTGCGCAGGGTCAGCGAAGCCTGCGGTGGCGGTAATGCGGCGACAGCGCTGGCCGTCAGGTTGATGGTCGCTGCGCGTGGAGCGCCACCGAACAGGGCGCCGACACCGCCGGCGAGGCTCTGCTGGACCGAATGGCTGGCGATCACCCGAATGGCTTCGCTCTTGCTCGGGTCGGCGCCAAATACTCGAAGGTTATTGGCATCCAGGGTCAAGGCGCCGCAAGCGACCAGCAGATTGTGATTGGGGTCAGGAAGGGTGAAGCCATTACGGTTTGCGCTGGCGGTGGCATAGACGGTAGCGGTGTTGCCAGCGGCGCAATCCCCCCCTCGGGTGGAAGCTTCAAGTGCGGCCATGTCCGCTACGCGCTGCAGGTCACGTTTTTTCAGGTACAAACGACCGCTGTCGACCACGACCAGCAAGAACATCAGGGCCATGCCCAATGTCAGCGCCGCCATCAAACCGATCGCCCCCCGTTGCCGGGACGGGCTGCGAAACTGCAAACGGGGAGACATCGCACACTCCTTTGCCAGTGCACAGCCGAGGGCTACCTCCTTGGGTGAACAGCAGTGTAGTTGGGCTTTCCCGGGCTGCTCGCAGATCACAAGCAAAAGATCTTCCAGCTGTTTATTTCGGTGGGTAGTTGGCGAGAATTCGCCCGACCGTTTCACGTATCGCCGTGCTGCGATCCGACGGATTCGTTGTGCGGCTGAGTATCTGCTCGTCACTGCCGCGCCACACCAGTTTGCCGTCCTTGCCGTCGAGCAGGTCGATCTGGATGATCGCCACTTTGTAGCTGACGTTACGGGTTTCGTTGTACATCGGCCCACCCCAGTAGCCGTTCCATGGATTACCCCAACCGCCGCCGCCGTAGTTAGTGGTGACTTGTTGCTGGCGTTGTTCCACGATCAGATAGGTCTGCACGCTCAAATCGCCCTTTTTGCCATCGGCGGACGGACGCAGGCCACGCTGATCCAGCTGATCGGTCACCGATTGGCGGATGCGTTGTTCAGTCAGGTCGCTCTTGATCCGTGGGTCATCGGGGCGATATTGCAGGGCGGGTTCTTTCCAGCTCCAGCTGCGATAGGCGGCGAAGTCGCGGCTGGCATCGAAGTCATGATTGACCTGGCTGCCGGCGCAGGCACTGAGCAGCACGGCCACAGCCAGTAAAGCGAGACGGCGGAACATGATATTTCTCCGGTTGAAGACATGAACCTGCGTAATGCTTCTTAACTACAGAAGCTAACTAGGAGGATACGCCGACATCGCCTTTTCTACAGCCTCCCGTATCGCATCGGCACGCTCGCTCTGGCTGCCGCGATTGCTGGTTTCGGCGCTGGCACTCCACACCGGTTGACCGCTCTGGGCGTCAAACAAATCAACCCGCACCACCACGACCTGTTCCTGATAAGTCCGAACGATCGGCACGGTGTTGTACATGCCGTAACCGCTGCCGTAGCGGTTGTAACCGCCATAGCCGCCGCCGTAATAACCATAGTCATCCCGAACCTGACGCAGGCGGGTTTCCAGGTGCAGTTCGGCGCTGACAAACAGGTCGGCCGGGCGGTTATCGTGCAGCGGGCGCAAGCCACGTTGATCGAGGGCATTGCTGACGGCTTCGGCGACCTGCGCCGAATCCGCCCAGGCGCTGCCCGGCGGCAGGCGCCCGTTGAGCCAGGCCCAACTGCGGTAGTGCCCGTAGTCGCGCGGCGGTGCCGGGTAGGCGCTGCGGTCAACGGTGTTGGCCGCCTGAGGCGGCGCGGGTGGCAAGGGGTTGGATGACGCCACATAAGGGTTGCTGCCCTGACAAGCAGCCAACCCGAGACAGATCATCAATAACCCCGAACGACTGTTCATTTCACGCTCCGATCAGACCGGCCGACAGATCCAGTGCAAGTAACGCCCAAGCCCGGCAAAGCTTGGGTGACGACGGTGAGCCAGTTCCATTTCCAGCAAGTCCACCAGTT
This sequence comes from Pseudomonas sp. ACM7, assembly GCF_004136015.1. NCBI lineage: Bacteria > Pseudomonadati > Pseudomonadota > Gammaproteobacteria > Pseudomonadales > Pseudomonadaceae > Pseudomonas > Pseudomonas sp. ACM7. Next base: position 1,897,230 of record NZ_CP024866.1, read on the forward strand.
CGGCGCGGGCCTGGAATTCCACCGGCATGTAATCGTGAAAAACCCGCACCCCGCTCTGGGTTTCGACCTGCCACAGGCCTTCAAGTTGCGCCGCCAGTTCGCGCGGATCAAGGGGCTGCTGCGGAGTGAGGCTTTGCTTTTCGCCGGCCATGTCGTTCTTGCGCATCTTGCGGAAATGGCCTTTGAGCAGGTTGCGATAGATCAACGCATCGCGGTTGTAGAAGGCCAGGGACAACCAGCCATCCTGCTTGGTCAACTGATGCAGGACCGGCAGGATCGCGTGGGGTTCGGCCAGCCATTCCAGTACGGCGTGACACAGCACCAGGTCGTAGGGTTCGGTGAGTTGGCCGAGCAGATCCTGCCACGGCGCCTGAATGAACGTCGCTGTTTGCCCGGCGTCGGCAAAGCGCTGGCGGGCGCCTTCGAGCATCGGCTCGGCGGGCTCGGCCAGTGTGACCTCATGACCACGTTGGGCGAGCCACAACGACATGTGGCCCAGGCCGGCGCCGATATCCAGTACGCGCAACGGTCGGTCCGGCAAGGTTTCGGCCAGGTCGGCCTGAAGCACCGCCAGACGGATCGCGCCTTTGGCACCACCGTAGATTTTTTCGGCGAAGCGGGTCGCCAGTTGATCGAAATGACGGTCGCTCATCAGCTGAACCTCCGTTCGCTGTCCGCGAGTTTGCTGCGCACCACTTCATTCATGTCCAACCCCAACTCGCTGCACAACAGCAGTAGATAGAGCACGATGTCACCGATTTCCTGCCCGGCATGGGCCAGTGTGTCCGCCGGCAACTGGCGCGACTGGTCTTCGGTCAGCCACTGGAAAATCTCCACCAGCTCGGACATTTCCACGCTCGCGGCCATGGCCAGGTTTTTCGGGCTGTGAAATTGCCGCCAGTCATTGCGGTCACGGATGGCGTGCAGGCGTTCGGTCAGTTCAACAAGGTTCATCGGGCTCTCCTGAAGGCGTATAGCTTCGGGGGGATGACGGGGGAAGGCAAGCGTCTCGGTGCGGCGTGGATCTTTGCACCATAATCAAAAGATCGCAGCCTGCGGCAGCTCCTACGGGAACTCGGCACCCTGCTCGATAGCCCAAGGCTCAAGTCCGGCAACCACGCCACCACTTTCATCAAGGACGCTCACGACATGCAGGTAGAAAGTTTTTTCGAATGGCTCGGCCAGGCACTCGGTTCGGTTATCCGTTTCATCGTTGACGGCCTCAGTGGCTTGTTCAATCTGTTGAGCCACGCCGGCAGCAACTTTGTCGAAGGGCTGTCCCGTGCGCTGGGCATGGACACGTCGATCATCAGCATCATTGCGCTGATTTTGGGGTTGATGCTGTTGTGGTCGGCGATTCGGGCGTTCATGAATGCGTCGATCATCATGGGGATTATCTGGTTGCTGCTGGGGTTGTGGTTGTTGAGCTGGATAATCCACTAACAACCTGCCCCCCCTGTGGGAGCGGCGATGCTTTATAGATTGTGCTCACCTCCCGCTACAATGCCGCTCCCCCAAGGAGCCTGCATGTCCAACCTGATCGCCGACTGGCGCGACCGCCCTACCCATCGTCGAGTCTGGGCGCTCTCCGCGCCGATGATTCTCTCGAACATTTCCGTACCGCTGGTGGCGCTGGTCGACAGCACCGTCATCGGCCACTTGCCCCACGCCCATCAGTTGGGCGCCGTCGCGGTCGGGGCCAGCCTGTATACCTTTCTCGCCTGGGCCATGGGTTTTCTGCGCATGGGCACCACGGGGTTCGCAGCACAGGCCGCCGGGCGTGGGGACGGCGCGGCATTGCGGCAGATCTTGCTGCAGGGTCTGTTGCTGGCAATGGGCCTGGCCATTGTCCTGGGAGCACTGGGTGTACCGTTGAGCGGGATTGCGCTGCATTTCATGCAGCCGTCGGCGGAGCTGGATCAGCTGACCCGCGAGTTTTTCCACACACGCCTGTTCGGTCTGCCGGCAGCGCTGGCCAGTTATGCGCTGGTCGGCTGGTTCCTCGGCACTCAAAACGCCCGGGCGCCGCTGGCTATTCTGCTGAGCACTAACCTTGTGAACATCGCGCTTAACCTGTGGTTCGTTCTCGGGCTGGAATGGGGGGTGGTCGGCGCGGCTCGAGCATCGGTGATCGCCGAATGGACCGGCGCGCTGATCGGCCTGCTGATGACCCGCAACGCCCTGCGCGCCTATCCCGGTCACATCGCCTGGGCCGCGCTGGCGTTGTGGCAGAGCTGGCGGCCGCTATTGGCGGTCAACCGCGACATTTTCATCCGCAGCCTGGCGCTGCAATCGGTGTTTTTTCTGATCACCGTACAAGGCGCACGACTGGGTGATGCCACCGTCGCCGCCAACGCGCTGCTGCTCAATGGTTTGCTGCTGACCGCCCATGCGCTGGACGGCCTGGCGCACGCGGTGGAGGCCCTTTGTGGGCATGCCATTGGTGCTCGCGATCGAGAGGCCCTGCGCCGCTCATTGGTGGTGGCTTGCGGCTGGTCGTTGCTGGCGAGTCTGGGCTTTGCCGTGCTGTTCCTGTTCGCCGGGCATCTGTTTATCGAGATGCAGACCAACATTCAGAGCGTGCGCGACACGGCGTTCATTTACCTGCCCTACCTCGCCGCGCTGCCGCTGATCGCGGTGGGGAGTTACCTGCTCGACGGGTTGTTTATCGGCGCCACCCGTGCCCGGGAAATGCGCAACGGCATGCTGCTGACGGTGATTTTGTTGCTGCCGTTCGCTTGGGCGCTGCAAGGTTTGGGCAACCATGGACTGTGGATAACTTTTCTATTGTTCATGTTGCTGCGCAGCCTGACTCTCGGCACGTTCGCCTGGTATCTGCACAAAAACGACGGCTGGTTCGCAGGCAAAGCTCACTGAGTCGGCGTGGCTTTGACGAAGGCCGTGACCACATCCAGCACCGGAGCCAAACCGCGCATTGGCCGGGACAGCGTCGCCACCAGCGTGGCGTGGCTGGTGCGCGAGAAATACAGGTCCTGCACCGGCACGCTCGCCTCGCGCAGTTTGCGTGCCAGACCACCGGTGTTGCGGGCCGGGTTGACCAGCTCATCATCGCTCGCAGCGATCAACAAGGCCGGCGGCGCGCCACGACTGACATGGTTGATCGGCTGCGACCGGGGTGGTGAATCCGGCCAGAAAAACACCGGGCGCACCTGCGGATTCTTGATCGGCAGAAAATCATAAGGCCCGGCCAGGCCGATCCAGCCGCTGAGGTTGTGCGGCGACAGGCCCACCGCCCCCAGTAACCCGGGGTCCAGCGCCAGCATAGCGACGTTGTAAGCCCCGGAACTGTGGCCCATCAGGTACAACCGCTGCGGGTTCCCGGAATATTGACCAATGTGCTCATGGGTCCAGGCCACGGCCCGGGCGCCATCTTCAAGGAACAGCGGATAACGCACCTGCGGATACAACCGATAGTCCGCCAGCACCGCAATAATTCCCCGGGACGCCAAGGCCTCGCCGACAAAAGCGTAATCGCTGCGTGAACCGCTGTTCCAGCTGCCGCCGTAGAAAAACACCACCACCGGGGCGTTTTCCATGGGATGGCGCGGTGCATACACATCGAGTTTTTGCCGCGGGTCAGGACCGTAGGCAATGCCCTCGGTCTTGTCGTAGGTTGCGTCGGGAGTCAGCGCATTGAGCAACTTCAGCGGCGAGCACGCCGTCATCACGGCCAGCAATACGCCGCCGACTATCAGGCTGAACAACCGCTGTGTGGTGCTCGCCATAGATGTTGAACCTCGTGTTCAGGGTTGATCGTTCTGCCACAGGTTGCGCAGGCTATCGAGACGCTCCTGCTGGGTGAGTCCCGGCAATGCGTGCCCAGGCAAAGCGCCGGGGTACTGCAAGCGTAGCCATAACCAGTCATCGAGTACCGGGCGCTCGGTAAAATCCAGCGCCAGCCCTTCCTGCACGAGGGACCACAGCGTGTTGTAGTCAGTCCCTGTAGATCGACTCCAGTGCCAGGCATGTTGCTCCAGCAGGCAGGTTTGCAGTTTTTCCTGCTGACGAGGACTGAGGTTTTCTTCAACTGCCAAAGGGCTGACGGCAAGCCCCGGATTGACCAACTGCTGCCAGCCCTGACTGCCGATCGCGCGGTCGGCCCACGTCCCGCCGAACCAGCGCAATTGGCTGAAAGGACCCAGCCAGCGACTCAGCTCCTGCGCATCGCAGGCATCGAACAAGTAACTGGCCGTTTGCGGGTTGTAGTAACTCAACAAGGCTCGATGATGCAGACCGAACGTGACCGTGAGCATGCGGCGCAAATGCTCCAGCAACAGAGGCGACGACACCTCGCTGGCCATCAGCAAGCCGCGCCAGAGGGGCACTTCGCTGTCACATAACCCGACCAGCGCAGGGCATGTCCGAAGGTCGATCAGGGCCGGGCCGTGTTCACGCAACGCATGCCACTCAGTACCTTCGAACAACCAGAACCACTGGGCATGCGCAAACTTCTGTTGCAGCATCGCCCCCGCCTGTGGCGCACCCGGTACATCCAGCAATAGCCATTGCGGGGTCGCGGCGATCATGCCGCACCGCTCTGGCCAAACTGCATCGCTGCCCGGCAGGTGCAGAGGGCCTGCGTGCAATGGCTGAAACTGCCACCACCGGGCAGCAGACATAGCAACATCAATGGCTCGCTCGATTGCAGAAACTCCAGCAAGCCCTCGACGTCATCTGTCGCGGATGTGCGCGGTGCGCCGACCTCCTCAGCGCCTTCAACGGACGAAGGGGCGTGAAGAAACCCGGTAATCAGCGGCTGATCCGGATCCCCCTCGATAAAGCTCACCACTACCTCAGCCCCCTCACTCAACTGCGTGACTGCCGCGTCGCCCAGTACAGCGGCCAACGGCAACCAACAGTGGCTGGGTGCCGCGCCCTCACCCTGATAGAGCCAGTCAAATTGCACGGCAACCGGTCTGGACGGATCGGGGCGTGACTCATCAATGTCGACCACCCAGGCCCGTTGCAGGCTGTGCATTCTGGGTTTCACAGCAGAATGAGGTGACACAAATGGCACCTCCCCGTGAATCGCGCGGATCTGGTTGCTGTAGGACGCCGTTAAATCCTGGCTGCCCTGATGCTCCACATGGGTCAGCAGCCAGAGATGATTCCAGTCGGCAATCGGATGGCCGGACAGCGACATCAACTGACCGCTGCGCAGCGCCGTCAAGTCCGTCCGACCTTCGGCAATTGGCGCGGTTCGTTGCCCAGCGCACCCCAGAAGCTTGAACTGACGCACGGCCGATTGCTCACTATTTACATTGAAGACCGCGCGCTCACCGAATCGAAAGTGCCCCTGACCATCACCGAAAACCACGCAATGCCCGCGCTCGCCGTGTTCGAAATGGTAGTGAAGCCGTTCCTGGGCACACAGACGCTGGATAAATTGCAGGTCTGATTCTCGGTACTGCGTACAGAAATCACGGGGCGGGTAATCGCCACTCAGCTCAAAGCGCCGACTCTTGCCGGCAATACCGTGCTCCTTGAGCACCTGACTGAGGATTTGCGGCACCGAGCGCGCGCTGAAAATTCGCTGGCTAAAGCGCAGGGAAAGGCACGCCAGCTTCGGCCCCAGACGTACGCGGCAGAGCCTGACAGCCGGGTCATGATCACGCTGGACGAGTTCATGCAATTGTCCGTGAAAGCCGTTTCCCGCAGGCCCGACATGCAGAAAGGCCGGACGGTACAGCAGGCTTGCAAGGTCGAGTGTCGGGTCATCGATCAGCAGATCCATGTCGAACATAAAAGGCTCGCTGATGGCTTCACTACCGGTAAACGCCAAGACCTCAAAGGGGTCGGGCAGACCCTCTACATCCAGACGAAATGACGGCTCGTTGACTGGATCGAACATCGGCGATTCTCTACAGGAGGGGCGGCCGGGGATTCTCTCCGAGAGAGTTGGCCGAGTAGAGTGCCGAAGTACAACTTAGGAAATGACCTACGCGAAAAGAAGACCACATCACTTGGATGGCCAAGAATGTAAGTCATTTCGCTTGAAATCAGAGAGGCATCCCACCAAGTCATCTGAAATTTCCGCTACGTGCGGAACATTTTCAGACAACTTGATGGGAGCGGTGCCTTACCTCAAGAAGACAGGTAAGAGGAACGGGTCAGACCAAGACGCAGCGCGTCGAGGAACTGGGTACGCTCGGCGGCGGTGATGCGGGCACTGGCGCATTTGTCGCGGTAGTGGGTCATCAACTCTTCCGGCGACAAGTGCACGTAGCGCAGCATGTCTTCGATGGTGTCGTGGGTTTCGATACCTGCGTGGTACACGCTGCCGTCAGCGTTCTGGTAGATGTTCACCGAGTCGGTGTCACCGAACAGGTTGTGCATGTCGCCGAGAATTTCCTGGTAGGCGCCGACCAGGAAGATACCCAGCAGGTAGTCTTCACCGTCGTTCAAACCGTGAACCGGCAGGCTGGTTTCGATGCTCTGCTCGTCGACGTATTGCTTGATCTTGCCGTCGGAGTCGCAAGTCAGATCTTGCAGTACGGCACGGCGCAGCGGCTCTTCGTCGAGACGGTGCAGCGGCAGGATCGGCAGGACCTGGCCGATGGCCCAGGTGTCCGGCAGGCTCTGGAATACCGAGAAGTTGCAGATGTACTTGTCGGCCAGCTTGTCGTTGAGTTCGTCGAGCACCTGACGGTGCGAACGCTGACGAGCCTTCAACGAGTTGTGCAGGCGACGGCACACCGCGAAGTAGCATTGCTCGGCCAGGGCTTTCTCGGCCAGGGTCAGCTTGCCATCGGCGTACTGGGTCGCAATGTCGCTCATGTAGTGAGTGGCGCGCCAGTAGGTTTCGGTGACCATCTCGATGTCGGTCGGACCCAGCAGGTCAACCAGCCACTGCACGGTTTCCGGCAGTTCTTCCTTGTTGTCGATCTGCGGCACGTCGTCGTTGTGTTTCTCGACGTCGGTCACTTGCACCACCAGCATCGCGTGGTGAGCGGTCAGGGAACGGCCGCTTTCGGAGAAGATGTTCGGGTGCGGCAGGTTCTGCGCGTCGCAGAATTCCTTGAGCATCCCGACCACGACACCGGCGTAATCGTCCATGTCGTAGTTGATCGAGCTGGCGTTACGCGAGTGCGTACCGTCGTAGTCCACGCCCAAACCGCCGCCGACATCGATGTGATCCACCGGCAGGCCAAGGTTGCGCAGTTCGCCGTAGTAACGAATCGCTTCCTTGAAGCCGTGCTGGTAGTCCGCCAGGTTGGCGATCTGCGAGCCCATGTGGAAGTGCAACAAGCGAATGCCCTGATCCAGGCCAGCCGCGCGGAAACGCTCGACCACCGACAGCAGTTGCGCCGCCGACAGACCGAACTTGGATTTCTCGCCACCGGTGTCAGCCCATTTGCTCGACGCCAGGGATGACAGACGCACGCGCAGGCCAACCTGAGGTTTGACCTTGAGCGAGGCGGCTTCTTCGATCACCAACCCGACTTCGGATTCTTTCTCGATCACGATGAACACGTTGTGGCCGAGCTTCTGGCCCATCAGCGCCAGACGAATGAATTCGCGATCCTTGTAACCGTTGCAGACGATGGTGCCGCCCTTCGGCGCCAGGGCCAGCACGGCCAGCAGCTCAGGCTTGGAGCCGGCTTCAAGACCAATGGACACGTCTTGGGTCGCGATGATGTTCTCGATCACCGCTTCTTGCTGGTTCACCTTGATCGGGTACAGCGCGGTGTACTTGCTCTGGTATTCCAGGCGCTCGATGTTGGCGTCGAAGGCGCCGGTCAGCTGACGCACGCGGTCTTGCAGAATGTCAGGGAAACGCACCAGCAACGGCAAGGACAGGCCGCTTTTACGCAGCTGGTCGACTTGCTCGAACAGGTCGATAGGCGAACTGGCCGGACCGTTCGGACGAACTTCGACGCGACCGGCGTCATTGATCGCGAAGTACCCGGCCCCCCAATGGCGAATCCCGTAAACACTGCGGCTGTCCGCAACTGTCCATTGGCTGCCATCGTCTTTGCGTGTGCGTCGTACGGACATTGAAGTCCCCTATAAAGAAGTCATAGAGCGTCGCCTGGGTTCAGGCCGGCGCAGTCTAAAGAATGAAAATGACGGTTCGTCAACGAGGGGATAGACCTCGCTGACCGCAGTGAGTTTAGAAACCGGTCAGAACAGGCTCTGTGAAAACCATGTAGACGACGCCAGACCTGCTGTCAGGACTGGATCAAGCCGAGGGTGGTTTTCACAGAGGCTGCTAGCCGCCGGACTTCTTCGCTTTGAAACCGTGTTTGATCAGCTCGGCCAAGAGTAGCTCGACATGATCGCCCTGGATTTCAATGATTCCGTCTTTCAATGCACCACCGGTCCCGCAACGTTTCTTCAACGTGGTCGCCAGGTCCTTGAGTGCGTCTTCGGCCAACGGCACGCCGGTGATGGTGGTCACCGTCTTGCCGCCACGGCCCTTGCTTTCGCGACGCACGCGAGCGATGCCGTCGCCGGCCGGGATAACGGTCTGTTTGCAGATGCAGGCATCCACCGGTTGACTGCAATCCGGGCAATGACGACCTGCGTCGGTGGAAAATACCAGGCCACCAAGGGCGGCGAAGGATGCGGCTTTTTTGGCCACCGGCAATCCTCTTGGGAGGACAAAGACTGGTCGCGGCAACTTGGGCAAGTGCCATCGACCGCGAAGCCCCACTCAGGCAGGGGCAGCGCTACTGAAACGGTACAACTCTGTGTATGCGTGTAGGAGCTGTCGAGTGCAACGAGGCTGCGATCTTTTGATTTTGATTCAACGGTAAAATCAAAAGATCGCAGCCTCGTTGCACTCGACAGCTCCTACAAGGTCGCGCAGTGTAACGGCAAAAAGCCGACTTGCTAAGAGCCAATCGGCGCCAATTTATGCCTCTTTTGCGATGTCCGACCCACGGGCCCGAAGATACCGCTTCAACGCGGCCAGAGAGTCCGGGCAATAAGGCTTTTGCTGGATTTCCAGCAGGACCTGGTCGACGGGGATGAAGCGCGCTTCAAGGACTTCTTCGGGTTGCAGGATCAATGGACCGTCCCACACCGCCGAAAACGCCGAACACCAGAGCCGATTACCGGTGTCTTCGAAGAAAAAGTGATCATGGGCAGTCAGTTCCACACCGCTCACGCCCAGCTCTTCTTCCAGCTCGCGGGCAGCCGATTCGGCGTAGGTTTCGCTAGCGAGCACCACCCCCCCCGCCGCCACATCCCAGAAACCTGGATAAATGGCTTTGCTCAGCGTGCGTCGATGCACGCAGAGTTCACCGGCGCAATTGAACAGCATGATGTAAGTGCCGCGCCCGATCAGCCCGCGTTCACGCAGGTCGGAGCGGACCAGGGCGCCGAGCAGGTTGTCCTGCTCGTCGACCCAGGCGATCTGTTCGGCATCCGAGGCCGCGCGGTGCGCGACCTCTCTGGCGCTATCGACCATGACTTAGCCCTGATTGAGCAATTGACGCAAATCGATCACTGCGGCGTTGGCCCGGGAGATGTAGTTGGCCATGACCAGCGAATGGTTGGCCAGCACCCCGAAGCCGCTGCCATTAAGGATCATAGGACTCCAGACCGGTTCCTGCGAGGCTTCCAGTTCACGAATGATCTGACGCACGCTGACCGTGGCGTTCTTCTTGGCCAGAACATCGGCGAAGTCGACTTCGATGGCGCGCAGCAAGTGAGACAAGGCCCAGGCCTGACCGCGAGCTTCATAGAACACGTTATCGATTTGCATCCACGGGGTCTCGACGATCTCTTCGTCGACCTGCGGCACCTGACCCGGAGCCAGGACTTCGGTTTTCAGCGCGGTGTTGAGCTTGACCCGGCCTACGCTGGCCGACAGCCGTTGCGACAGCGAGCCCAAACGAGTACCGACATCGCCCAGCCAGTTGTTCAGGTTGTCGGCGCGAGCATAGAACAGCGCGCTTTTCTGACTCGGGTCGGACAGCCGCGCCTGATAACGGCTCAGGGAGTTGATGCCTTCCTGGTATTCGGACTCACTGGAGGGCAGCACCCAGCTCTTGTTGTCGAAGTTGAAGCGCGGCTCGGCCTTGGCCAGGTCAGCATCTTCGGTGGACTGCGACTGCGAACGGGCGAAGTCTTTACGCATGGCACGACTCAGGTCGCGGACCTGGACCAGCACGCCATATTCCCAGCTCGGCGTGTTGTCCATCCACAGGCCCGGCGGGAAACGGTCGTTGGAAATATAACCACCCGGTTTGCTCAGCAAAGTACCGGCGACGGTCTTGAGGGTTTCGACCGTGGTGTAGCCGATGACCATTTGCTTGCCTTCTTTCTCGGCGGCCATCTGGGCATTCTTCTGAACCGGGAACAGCGCAGGTTCCTGGCTCCAGTACCAGCCCAGCGCAATAGCCACCAACAAGTAAATGGCAATCAGAGTGGCCAGCGCCCGGCTGAACAACAGGCCACCCAAGTAACTGCGGGTGGCCGATTTCGGTTCAGCGGCACGTTCAGGCGCGCTGCCCGCGCGGTTCTTCCAGTCCAGCATGGCGATATCCTTTCAATCACTTGAGTTCATCGGTTCGACCACAACCCTATCTCATCGTGCCTCGTTTGCCGCGCATTAAATCCTGCGCAAACACCTACCCGCACAATGGCCACGATCGACGGCCACTATAAGTGAAGCACAGCGCTGAGCCTATGCGACCAGTCGGTCAGAAACTGAATAAGGTCGCTTTACAGTTAATTGATGTACGACACTCATGCGATGGAAAAGAGGTGCTAGCATAGAGCCACCAGTCGATCTCAGCATGCACCCTAACTAGTAGTCAGGATATGACCGAGCCAGAAGACCCCAGCCGTGAGCGCCTCAAGCACCACTTTGCCCAGCGGGTAATTCATCAGGCACGTCAAATTCTTGAGATATGGCAGCGCCTGCAACGCAGCGAGTGGTCCACCACCGACTTATCGGAACTGAGCGAGGCCAACCTGCGCCTGCTGCGTTTCGCCGAACGCTTCGATCAACCTGAACACACCCAACTGGCACGCCACATCGGTCAGTCGCTGGAGGCTGTCGACGCCAATCGCGGACGCCTGAGCAGCGGACTGATCACTGACCTCAATCGTTTGATGCAGCGCCTGTCGCGCACCGGTCTGCGCCACGGCGACCAACTCGAACAAACCTTCCTGCCGCCGCTGCGCAAGCCGGTCTACGTGATGCTGCAGGATTACGACCGCGCCGAGCGTCTGGCCAAGCAGCTGGAATTTTTTGGGCTCAGCGCGCAAGCCCTCGACAGCGTTGCGGCGTTCCGCTCTTCGATGGTCGAGCGCTTGCCTGCGGCGATCGTCATGGACGTGGACTTCAGTGGCGCCGGCATCGGCCTGAAACTGGCTGCCGAAGCCCAGGAAGGCCTTGATCATCAATTGCCGCTGTTGTTCTTCAGCCTGCACGAAACCGACACCCCGACCCGCCTCGCCGCCGTGCGTGCCGGTGGCCAGGAATTCCTGACCGGCACCCTCGAAGCCTCGAACCTGCTGGAGAAAATCGAAGTCCTGACCTGCGTCGCCCAGTACGAACCTTATAAAGTGCTGATCATCGACGATTCCCGCGCCCAGGCCCTGCACACCGAGCGCCTGCTCAACAGCGCCGGGATCGTCACGCGGACCTTGATCGAGCCGATCCAGGCCATGGCCGAGCTCGCGGACTTCCAGCCAGACCTGATCATCCTCGACATGTACATGCCGGCCTGCACCGGTACTGAACTGGCCAAAGTGATCCGCCACAACGACCGTTACGTCAGCGTGCCGATCATTTACCTGTCGGCCGAAGACGATCTGGACAAGCAGCTCGACGCCATGAGCGAAGGCGGCGACGACTTCCTGACCAAACCGATCAAGCCCCGACACCTGATCACCACCGTGCGCAACCGCGCGGCGCGGGCGCGCAATCTCAAGGCGCGGATGGTGCGCGACAGCCTGACCGGCTTGTACAACCACACCCACATTCTGCAATTGCTCGAAGACTGTTCGTTCCGCGCCCGTCGCGAGAACAAGCCGCTGAGCTTTGCGATGCTCGACATCGACCACTTCAAACGGGTCAACGACAGCCACGGCCACCCCATGGGCGATCGGGTGATCAAGAGCCTGGCGCTGTTTCTCAAGCAACGCTTGCGCAAAACTGATTTCATCGGCCGTTACGGCGGTGAAGAATTCGCCATCGTCATGCCGGACACCGATCTCGAATCGGCCCACAAAGTGCTCGACGAAATCCGTCGACGCTTTGCCGAGATTCACTACCCGGCTCAACCGCAGGACCTCTGGTGCACGTTCAGCGCCGGGGTGGTGGAACTGTGTGAAAACTCCGACAGCCTGATGATGGCCAGCCAGGCAGACGAAGCGCTGTACCGCGCGAAGGACGCCGGACGCAACCGCGTGCAGGCTGCGCGGACGTCAAAGCAAAGTGCCACCTTTTCATCGGAATCGACCCATCCGGTCATAACCCTGTAACACAAACGCAATAAATTCAGGCGCTTACCATTCTGCCGCTGGTAGACCCGCGATGCGCCTGAAGCTGCTGACCAATCTCAATACCCTCCTTTTAGTCGCCGTGTGTGTGGCCCTTGGAGCCACACTGTGGTGGTCACAAAAAGCCCTGGAGCGCCCGTATCTATTGATGGAGCGTTACCTGGGCTTGTCCCAGCAATTTCAAAATGAAGTCGCGCGCAACATCGAGGACTACCTCGCCAGCGGCGATGCCCTGCGCCTGAGCAGCGCCAGCCAATCCATCGACAGCCTGCAAAAGGACCTCGACGAGTTGCCGCCAGCGTTAGCCGACACCTTGCGCCCGAGCCTGTCGAACCTCGAAGAATTCAGCAAAACCGACTTGTTGGCCGCCGGCAAACTCGCGGGCGATCCACAAGCGCTGCTGCTTCAGGCCGAACGCGAACTCGGCGCCAGCCTCGATCAGCTCAGCCAATACGCCAGCGCTAACGCGGCGTATCTGACGCCGTTGCTCGCCGCCTCACAGCACTTGGGCAAGTTGTCTCTGGCCCGGGACAAACTGGTCAGCAGCGGGCGCAGCGAATTGGCCGCCGATGTCGAGCGTGAAGTCGCCAACATTCGCACTCAGGCTGAGTTGCTGGGCGCCTTGCCGCTGCTCGGTGTAGCCAGCAGCAGCGAATCCGGCACCGATGATTTCGCCGCGATGATGGGCCTGGAGAACACCGAAAAGGCCGTTGCCGAAGATGCGGGCGTCGGCCTCAAGCGTGAACTGAACAGCCTCCTCACTCGCTACCCGGCCGAACTGGCGCGCACACGTGACCAGATCCAGAAACGCACCGACCTCAGCGCCGCCACTCACCTGAAAATCGCAGCCGTGCAGCAGGCCATCGCCGGACTGGAGCCGGTGGTTCGCGCCCAGCACGGACAGATCCAAGGCGAAGTGCGGCTGATGCAAGGGGTGATGATTGGCCTGATTCTGCTGATTGCTTTGCTGATCGACACCTTGCAACGGAAACTGGCCCGGACGCTGACCAACCTCGCCCCGGCCCTTTCGACCTGGGCTGAAGGCGACTTCAGCCAGGACATTCAACTGGGTAAAACCAATCGTGAACTGCACGACATTGAAGCGTCGCTCAATCGCTTGCGCGCCTATCTGGTCGACCTGGTAGGGACCATTCGCCTCAACGCCGAGCAGGTCGCCGGTAGCAGCCGAACCCTGGCCGAGTTGAGCAATGACCTGCACAGCGGCGCCGAACATCAGGCCGGTGACACGGCGCTGATCCGCGATTCTCTCGGCGAACTGGAAGCGACCATTCAACAGGTTGCCGGCGATGCCAGCCAGGCGGCCGACGCCAGCCGCCATGCCGGGCTGGCGGTGGAGCACGGCCAGAAAGTCATCGGTTTGAGCCTCACCGGGCTGCACGCGCTGGTCGGCGAAGTGCAAGGCAACGCGCAAATGATCGAACACCTGGCCGAGGAGTCGGCAACCATTGGCGGCGTGCTGACGGTCATCCGTTCGATTGCCGACCAGACCAATCTGCTGGCCCTGAACGCCGCCATCGAAGCGGCCCGAGCCGGGGAAATGGGTCGAGGGTTTGCGGTGGTGGCCGAAGAAGTTCGTTCACTGGCACAACGCACCGCTGGCGCCACAGCAGAGATCCAGACCCTGATCGCAGGGTTGCAAACAGCCGCGCGACAATCGGTGGAAGGCATGCGCGCCCAGGTCGAACACGCCGAAGCCACTGCCAATCAGGCCCAGGCCGCCGACGGAGCGCTGGATAAAATCGTCGGCGCGATCCAGACCATTTCCGACACCGCCGTGCGCATCGCCGATGTCACCGCCCAGCAGAGCGGCGCCGTCAGCGAGATCCGTGATCACAGTGAGCGGATCCACCAATTGGGTGGGGATAACTTGCTGCGCATTGGTCAGGGGCGTGAGCAAGGGGAACATTTGTTGGTGCTGGGTGGACGACTGCATACAGCCGTCCAAGCCTTCCGCGTCTGAAAGATCGCCTTCGCGAGCAAGCTCGCTCCCACGTTTAACCGAGCTCGTCCATGGAGGCGCGGTCGAATGTGGGAGCGGGCTTGCTCGCGAAGGCGTCAGAACAATCACCACAGGACTCGCCCTGCACACCCCGCGACTGTCCGCTATCATGCCCTCACTTTCGATACGCGAGATTGTCATGCGCCGTTTGCTCTGCCTGTTGTTTTTAGTGCTCGCCCTGCCGGCCACCGCCGCCGGCTTGCTGGACAGTCGACCCAGTTCGACGCTGGGCTCGATCAACAACAGCGCCGACTTCCTGCCGGTGCGCGAAGCCTTTCAGCTGAGTCTGGTAGACAGCACACCGCAATCGATCAAGCTGCGTTTCGTCGCCACCGAGGGCTATTACCTCTATCGGCACCGCTTTCAGTTTCGCGCCGAACCCGCCGATGTTGGCCTCGGTGCAGCGCAACTGCCCAAGGGTGAACAGAAGCACGATGAGTACTTCGGCGATGTCGAGGTCTACCACGGCATTCTCGAAGTCGAACTGCCGCGCACCGATCAACGCGCCTTCACCCTGGTGGTTACGTATCAGGGTTGCGCCGACAAAGGCTTGTGCTATCCACCCGAGACCGAGCGCCTGAGTATTGATGGCAGCGCAGGCACGACTCCGGCCTGGAGCTGGCGCGAATTGGCGCTGTTCTTCCTCGCAGGCATAGGCCTGACGTTCACCCCGTGTGTGCTGCCGATGCTGCCGATCCTGTCCGGCGTGGTGTTGCGCGGTCAGGTGGGTGGTTTGCGCGGCTTCAATTTGTCGCTGGCCTACGTGCTGCCAATGGCCGCCTGCTTCGCCCTGCTCGGCGCGCTGATGGGGATGTTCGGCGCACAACTCAATCTTCAGGCGCGGCTGCAATCGGCGTGGGTGCTGGTGCCGTTCGCGATGTTTTTTGCACTGTTTGCCTTGGCGATGTTTGGCGTCTTCGAACTCAAGCTGCCTCACGCTATCAGCAGTCGGCTGGATCGGATCGCCGGTCGCACCGAGGGTGGTTCGTTGTGGGGCGCCGCCGTGCTGGGCGTGGTTTCCAGCCTGTTGGTGTCGCCCTGCGTCTCGGCGCCGCTGGCCGGCGCGCTGCTGTACATCAGCGCCAGCGGCGATGCATTGGGCGGTGGTCTGAAATTGTTCATGCTCGGCCTTGGCATGGGTGCACCGCTGTTGCTGGTTGCCACTGGTGGCGCCGCTTGGCTGCCGAGAAGCGGACCCTGGCTGATCTATGTGAAAAACGCGATTGGCGTTTTATTGCTGGGGCTGGCGATCGGTCTGCTCAGTCGAGTACTGCCGGGCCAGATCACGTTGCTGCTGATCGGCTTGTTGGCCGGTGGCGTCGGGTTGTTCATGGGTGCGCTGGAGTTCGTCTACAAACCGCCGAGAAAACGCCTGGGCCAGTTGCTGGGAATGTTCCTGCTGTTTTATGCGCTGGCGTGTTGGTATGGAGCGTTCAGCGGCCAGACCGATCCGCTCAATCCAATTGGCCAGCCGCGCACGGTTGCCGGCAATGAGCAACCGCAAAACACCAGCGCATGGCAAACCGTCAGCACCCCGGCAGACCTGGACCGCGTCCTCGCCGAAGCCAAATCATCGGGCACCCCGCTGCTGCTCGACTGGTACGCCGACTGGTGCATCAGTTGCAAAGTCATCGAACATAAGGTGCTCAACGACGCCACGGTCGTCGAACGCCTCAAAGGCTATCGACTGATCCGCTTCGACATCACTGCCAGCAACGCCGAGCAACGCGCCCTGCTCGACCGCTACAAACTGTTCGGCCCGCCAGCGCTGATGTTTTTCGGCAAGGACGGCGTCGAACACGCCGATGTGCGAGTGATCGGCGAGATCAACGCCACCGACTTCGCCGAACGTGTTGCGAAAGCAAATGACCGGATTTAATAACCCGGTCACATATTTCGCGCAAACATCGGCCATCGTGCTGGCTATTGCATAGAACTGGACAGTCACAAAGGCTTTGCGGCATAGTCGCCGGGTTCTGACAATTGCACACAGATAACAAGGAACAGCAGATGGCGACGCTACTGGTTCTGCACGGACCCAACCTGAACATGCTCGGCACCCGTGAACCGGGCACCTACGGCGCCACGACACTGGCGCAGATCAACCAGGACCTGGAACGCCGTGCCCGTGAAGCCGGCCACCATTTGCTGCACCTGCAAAGCAACGCCGAGTACGAATTGATCGACCGCATCCACGCTGCCCGCAGCGAAGGTGTGGACTTCATTCTGATCAACCCAGCAGCTTTTACGCACACAAGTGTCGCATTACGTGACGCGCTGCTGGCGGTGAGCATCCCATTCATCGAAGTGCATTTGTCTAACGTGCACAAACGCGAACCTTTCCGCCATCACTCTTACTTCTCCGACGTAGCGGTGGGAGTGATCTGCGGCCTTGGCGCCAGCGGTTATCGACTGGCCCTGGAGGCCGCACTAGAGCTGCTTGAAAGACAGGCAACGGCTTGAACAACAAGCGTAACGCCCCTGACCGACCCTTGGGAGTTGATGATTCATGGATATCCGTAAAGTTAAGAAACTGATCGAACTGCTGGAAGAGTCCGGCATCGACGAGCTCGAGATCAAGGAAGGCGAAGAGTCCGTACGCATCAGCCGTCACAGCAAGACCCCGGCTCAGCAGTACTACGCACCGGCTCCAATGCATGCTCCGGCGCCTGCGCCTGTTGCTGCTGCCCCGGTTGCTGCCGCCGCACCTGCTGCTCCGGCCGCGCCAGTTCTGAACGGTAACGTTGCCCGTTCGCCTATGGTCGGCACCTTCTATCGCAAATCTTCGCCATCCTCGCCGTCCTTCGTTGAAGTCGGCCAGACCGTGAAGAAAGGCGACACCCTGTGCATCGTCGAAGCCATGAAGATGATGAACCACATCGAAGCTGAAAGCAGCGGTGTGATCGAATCTATCCTCGTCGAAGACGGCCAGCCGGTTGAGTACGACCAACCGCTGTTCACCATCGTTTGAACCGCGGAGAGACTTTGATGACTGCGAAGTTGGAAAAAGTTCTGATCGCCAACCGCGGTGAGATCGCCCTGCGGATCCTGCGTGCCTGCAAAGAGATGGGCATCAAGACTGTCGCCGTTTACTCCAAGGCCGACAAAGAGCTGATGCACCTGGGTCTGGCAGACGAATCCGTCTGCATCGGCCCGGCCTCGGCCGCGCATTCTTACCTGCACATCCCGGCAATCATCGCCGCGGCTGAAGTGACCGGCGCTACCGCCATTCACCCAGGCTACGGTTTCCTTGCGGAAAACGCTGATTTCGCTGAACAGGTCGAGAACTCCGGCTTCGCGTTCATTGGCCCGAAAGCCGACACCATTCGCCTGATGGGCGACAAGGTATCGGCCAAGCACGCCATGATCGCTGCGGGCGTTCCAACCGTTCCGGGTTCCGACGGCCCACTGCCTGAGGACGAAGAAACCGCTCTGCGCATCGGTCGCGAAGTCGGTTACCCAGTGATCATCAAAGCCGCTGGCGGCGGCGGTGGTCGCGGCATGCGCGTTGTGCATAAAGAAGAAGACCTGATCTCCTTCGCCAAACTGACCCGCACCGAAGCAGGCGCGGCGTTCGGCAACCCGATGGTCTATCTGGAAAAATTCCTGACCAACCCACGCCACGTGGAAGTTCAGGTACTTTCCGACGGCCAGGGCCACGCCATCCATCTGGGCGACCGCGATTGCTCGCTGCAACGTCGTCACCAGAAGGTGCTCGAAGAAGCGCCGGCACCGGGCATCGACGAGAAAGCACGCGCAGAAGTCCTCGCACGCTGCGTCAAGGCTTGCATCGATATCAACTACCGTGGCGCGGGCACTTTCGAGTTCCTGTACGAGAACGGCGCGTTCTATTTCATCGAAATGAACACCCGCGTTCAGGTTGAGCACCCGGTATCGGAAATGGTCACCGGCATCGACATCGTCAAGGAGATGCTCAGCATCGCCGCTGGCAACAAGCTGTCGTACACCCAGGAAGACGTGGTTATCCGCGGTCATGCACTGGAATGCCGAATCAACGCCGAAGACCCGAAAACCTTCATGCCGAGCCCAGGTACGGTCAAGCATTTCCACGCACCAGGCGGCAACGGCGTTCGCGTCGATTCGCACCTGTACAGTGGCTATGCCGTTCCGCCGAACTACGATTCGTTGATCGGCAAGCTGATCACCTACGGCGCAACCCGTGACGAAGCGTTGGCGCGCATGCGCAATGCGCTGGACGAAATCGTTGTCGACGGGATCAAGACCAACATCCCGCTGCACCGCGACCTGGTCCGTGATGAAGGCTTCTGCAAAGGTGGAATCAACATCCACTACCTGGAACACAAGCTGGCTGGCGAAAAGCACTAAGCTTCGACCCAATCAACAAAGCCGCCTTCGGGCGGCTTTGTTGTTTCTGAAGGTTTCCCCCGTCCCTGCGGGGCTAATCTGACAGGCACCGGTCTGTCCGGGCTGGCTATAATCGTTCTCTTATCAGCGCAACGCCGATGAACCAGAGCCAGCCCATGCCTGAAAAATTGCCCATCAATCTCAACGATCTATTGCGCCAGCGGACAGTCGAGGGTGAGCGAATCGAATACAAATCAGGTTGGAATCCTGATCCGATCATTCGCACGCTCTGCGCTTTCGCCAACGACTTCGAAAACCTGGGCGGTGGTTACGTTGTGATTGGGCAGGATTGCGATGCCAATGGTCAGCCGATCTTTCCTCCACAGGGGCTTTCCGATCAGGTGCTCGATAAGATCCAGCTCGAACTGCTAGCGGCTTGCCAATCAATTCAGCCTGCTTACTTTCCAGTGTTGAGTATGGAAGAGGTCGAGGGTCGCAAGTTAATCGTGCTATGGGCGCCCGGCGGGCAAAATCGCCCCTATAAAGCTCCGGCCGCTGTGACAGCCAAACACAGAAGTTTGCATTACTACATCCGTCGCTACAGCAGCACGGTGGAAGCCAAGGGCGAAACCGAACAAGAACTCTTGAGCCTTGCTGCCAAGGTGCCTTTTGATGATCGCTTCAATCTGGGCGCTCGTGTCAGTGATCTGTCCAAACCTCTAATGCAAAGCTTTCTGCAAGAAGTGGGCAGTGCCTTGGCCGAGGATGCAGCAGTTCTGTCTACCGAAGCGCTAGGGCGACAAATGAACGTCGTGGGAGGCCCGACCGAGTCGCCATGGCCTAAAAATGCAGGCCTGATGTTCTTTAGCCCAGTCCCAGAGCGATTCTTCCCCGGCACACAGATTGATGTTCTGTGGTTTCCGGAGGGGTGCTGGCGGTGATCGCTTTGACGAAAAGATCTTCAAGGGGCCACTGGCAACCATAACCCGCGAATCACTGGCCTATATCCAGCGCAACTACCTGCATGAAACAGTGATCAAACACGCAGACCGCGCCGAAGCTACAAGGATCTGGAATTTCCCCTTCGCAGCAATTGAAGAGGCGCTGGTCAATGCCGTTTATCACCGGTCCTATGAAGAACGCGAACCGATTGAGGTCCGCATCAGCCAGGAAGAATTGGTGATTCTGAGCTTCCCGGGGCCAGACCGCTCGATTCGAATGGAGGACCTGCGAATAGGTCGCGCCGTGAGCCGCCGCTACCGTAACCGGCGAATTGGTGAGTTCCTGAAAGAACTGAGTCTGACCGAAGGCCGCTCGACAGGCATCCCGAAAATTCTCAAGGTCATGGCGGTCAATGGCTCACCTGCGCCACTATTTGAAACCGACGATGATCGGATTTCGTATGTCGTACGGCTTCCAGCGCACCCTCAGTCACAGAGAGCAGATGCAACAACCATGGAAGTCAACATGGAAGTCAGCATGGAAGTCGCTTCGGTGCTAAGAGCCATTGAAGGCAACATGAGCAGGCTGGAACTTCAAACCAGAATGGGCCTGAAAAACGCTGACTACTTCCGCAAGGCTTACATACTGCCAGCCATGGCCGCCGGGGTGCTTGAAATGACGCTGCCTGAACGCCCCAACAGCCGCCTGCAACGCTATCGTCTGACAAACAAAGGCCTGCAATGGCTCACAGCCAATAATGCAGGGCATCAGCATTAAGATGTGATCCAGACCAACAAAGCCGCTTTCGAGCGGCTTTGTTGTTTCTGAGGGTTTCATAATGTGCACGCGAGCAAGGCCGCTCCCACAAAAGCCCCGCGCTCGCGTAAACTTGCGCGCTTCTCGCAGCCCGCTAGGCTGCAATCAATATTTTTCAAAGGTGCCCGCCATGCCTTGGCTGCAAGTCCGTCTCGCCATCAGCCCAGAACAAGCCGAAACCTTCGAAGACGCTTTCCTTGAAGTGGGCGCCGTATCGGTGACGTTCATGGACGCCGAAGATCAGCCGATCTTCGAGCCGGAACTCAACACCACGCCGCTGTGGTCGCACACGCACCTGCTGGCCCTGTTCGAAGGTGGCACCGAAGCCGCCACCGTGCTGGCCCACCTTGAGTTGCTGACCGGCAGTCCGCTGCCCGAACATCACAGCGAAGTCATCGAAGACCAGGATTGGGAACGCAGTTGGATGGACGGCTTCCAGCCGATGCGTTTCGGCCAGCGCCTGTGGATCGTTCCGAGCTGGCACGCCGCACCCGAGCCTGACGCCGTCAACCTGCTGCTGGACCCGGGCCTGGCGTTTGGCACTGGCACACACCCGACTACCGCGCTGTGCCTGGAATGGCTCGACGGCCAGGACCTGAAAGACTGCAACGTATTGGACTTCGGCTGCGGCTCGGGGATTCTGGCGATTGCCGCCCTGTTGCTGGGTGCCAAGGAAGCCGTCGGTACCGATATCGACGTGCAAGCCCTGGAAGCTTCTCGCGACAATGCCGGGCGCAACAACATTGCCGAAGCACTCTTCCCACTGTATCTGCCGGAAGATCTGCCGCAGGTTCAGGCCGACGTGCTGGTGGCCAACATTCTTGCCGGCCCGCTGGTTTCCCTGGCGCCGCAATTGTCCAGCCTGGTCAAATCCGGTGGTCGTCTGGCGCTGTCGGGCATCCTCGCCGAGCAAGGTGAAGACGTCGCCAAAGCCTACGCCCAGGACTTCGATCTGGACCCGATCGCCAATCGCGATGGCTGGGTGCGCATCACTGGCCGTCGGCGCTAGAATGAGCGCCTGCATAAACCGGATCGCCGCATGACCGACAGCTTCGTCACCCAGTGCCCGCATTGCCAAACCAGCTTCCGTGTCAGCCATGCTCAATTGAGCGTGGCCCGCGGAGTGGTTCGTTGCGGCTCGTGTTTGCAGGTGTTCAACGCCGCCAAGCAGCTACTTGAGCAACGGGCCGGCAAGGACGCGATCACGCCGGCTGCCCCGGCCATCGTCGAACCGCCGGAGCCGCGAGCCATCAGTCAAAAGCAATGGACCGCCGCCGAGCTGGATCTGGACAGTCTGGACCTGGACGAAGAGCTCGCTCGCCTCGAACAACGGGAGATCCAGCCGACCACGGATTTCGGCCGACAGCGCGAAGACAACCTGAGTGCCAGCCGGGATACCGTCGAGCACGAAGAAGCGCCGTGGCCCGACAGCCTGTTCAGCGAATCGGCTGCCGATCGTGCGCAGACCACCGAAGCCGACTTGCCAGAGCTGGAACTCGATCCGAGCAAATACTCGCGCACCGAACCTTCACTGTCCCTGGAACCGGTGGAACTGGACGACGAGTCTCTGCCGCCACAGCTGCGCCTGCACGACCCACTCGACGCACCGATGCATCACGAACGCCTGTCGGCGACCGATGATATCGACGACGATCTGCCCTCGATCGAACCTGTGCGCAAAAAGCGTGAGCCGGCTGTCCGCGCTGAAGCTCTGCAAGACCTGACCGATGACCCACTGCAACTGGACTGGCAAAAACGCCGTTCACCCTGGGGCCGCCGATTTTTCTGGCTGCTGTTGATCCTGCTCGGCGCCGCCGCGCTCGCCGGCCAGTACATCGCCTACCATTTCGAGGAGCTGGCGCGTCAGGACCAGTACCGTCCGTGGTTCCAGCAACTGTGCCCGCAAATCGGCTGCACCGTGCCATCCAAAGTCGACATCGCCAAAATCAAAAGCAGCAACCTGGTGGTCCGCAGCCACCCGGACTTCAACGGTGCACTGGTGGTCGACGCGATCATCTACAACCGCGCGCCCTTCTCCCAGCCGTTCCCGCTGCTGGAGTTGCGGTTTGCCGACCTCAACGGCCACCTGATCGCCAGCCGTCGCTTCAAGCCCGGCGAGTACCTCAACGGCGATCTCGAAGGGATGGCGGAAATGCCTCCGCAAACGCCGATCCACATCGCACTGGATATCCTCGATCCAGGCTCCAAAGCGGTGAATTACAGCCTGAGCTTCCATTCGCCCGAGTGAAACGGTTCAGTGTTACGGGTTTGACGGCATATTTCTGACTTTGACCGCTCACACCAAACCGCTGGCGATAACAGAATAACTGTTCAGATTTTGTTCAATTCAGCCTTTATCCAGTCATCGAGAGCGGGTATCATGCCAACCCTTTTTCGAACTCTCATGATCCGACCCCACAACAGGGAAGTCCTATGTCGGCGGTACGCATCGGTCCTTACACATTGCACAACGGCTTGATTCTCGCCCCGATGGCGGGGGTCACAGACCAACCCTTTCGTCAGCTGTGCAAGCGACTGGGCGCAGGACTTGTAGTCTCGGAAATGGTCACCAGCGACATGAGCTTGTGGAACACCCGCAAATCGCGGATGCGCATGATCCACGAAGGTGATCCCGAGCCCCGCTCGGTACAGATCGCCGGTGGTGATGCACAGATGCTGGCGGATGCGGCCCGGGCCAACGTTGAACTGGGCGCACAGATTATTGATATCAACATGGGCTGTCCGGCGAAAAAGGTCTGCAACAAGGCCGCCGGGTCCGCGCTGTTGAAGGATGAAGCACTGGTGACCGAGATCCTGCAGGCCGTAGTGGCTGCGGTTGATGTGCCGGTCACCCTGAAGATCCGCACCGGCTGGGACCGGGACAACAAGAACGGCCTGACCGTGGCGAAGATCGCCGAGCAGGCAGGCATTACGGCGTTGGCGGTCCATGGCCGCACCCGTGCCGATCTGTACACCGGCGAAGCCGAGTACGACACCATTGCCGCAATCAAGCAGGCCGTGTCGATTCCGGTCTTTGCCAACGGCGATATCGATTCGCCAGAGAAGGCCCGGTACGTGCTCGATGCGACCGGTGCCGATGGCCTGCTGGTAGGCCGGGCCGCCCAGGGGCGGCCATGGATTTTTCGTGAGATCGATCACTTTCTGCGTACCGGCGAGAAACTCCCGGCACTGGAACTGATCGAGGTGGAACGCATTCTGCTAGAGCATCTGGCTGCGCTGCACGTCTTCTATGGAGACGTCATGGGCGTACGCATTGCTCGAAAGCATGTGGGCTGGTATCTCGCAACCTTGCCGGGCGCCAGGGAGTTTCGCGCCCACTTCAATCGTTTGGAAGATACGGAAGCACAATGCGCCAACGTTCAGGGCTTCTTCGCCGAACGTTACAAGAGCCTGACAGGGGACGGAGACGAGGTGGCCGCATGACGATGATGACCGAGACTTTAGTGAGTGGAACAACACCCGTGAGCGACAACGTGAATTTGAAACAGCACCTCAATACGCCGAGCGAAGAAGGTCAGACCCTTCGCGGGAGTGTCGAGAAGGCGCTGCACAATTATTTCGCCCACCTTGAGGGCGCTGCCGTCACGGATGTGTACAACCTGGTGCTCTCCGAAGTCGAGGCTCCCCTGCTCGAGTGCGTGATGAACTACGTCAAGGGCAACCAAACCAAGGCCAGCGAGCTGCTCGGGCTGAACCGAGGCACGCTGCGCAAGAAACTCAAGCAGTACGATTTGCTGTAAGCATTCAATCAAACCAGAAAGGCGCCCGCGTAAAAACGGTCGCCTTTTTTGCTGACTCCTTTGCTTTTGATGGAAATTGAAATGACCGACCAGACTACCCGCCTGCCGATCCGCCGCGCCTTGATCAGCGTTTCCGACAAGACCGGGATCCTCGAATTCGCCAAAGAGCTTGAAGCCCTGGGCGTCGAGATCCTCTCCACCGGCGGAACGTTCAAGCTGCTGCGCGACAACGGTGTTGCCGCAGTGGAAGTCGCGGATTACACCGGTTTCGCAGAAATGATGGACGGTCGGGTGAAAACCCTGCACCCGAAAATCCACGGCGGGATCCTCGGTCGTCGCGGTATCGACGACGCCATCATGAACGAGCACGGCATCAAGCCGATCGACCTGGTAGCGGTCAACCTGTACCCGTTCGAAGCGACTATCAACAAGCCAGGCTGCGACCTGCCGACCGCAATCGAGAACATCGATATCGGCGGCCCGACCATGGTCCGTTCGGCTGCAAAAAACCACAAAGACGTGGCCATCGTGGTGAATGCCAGCGACTACACCAGCGTCCTCGAAAGCCTCAAGGCCGGCGGCCTGACCTACGCTCAGCGTTTCGACCTGATGCTCAAGGCCTTCGAACACACCGCCGCCTATGACGGCATGATCGCCAACTACATGGGCACCGTGAACCAGGCGGCTGACACCCTCAGCACTGAAGGCCGCAGCGAGTTCCCGCGCACTTTCAACAGCCAGTTCGTCAAGGCTCAGGAAATGCGCTACGGCGAGAACCCGCACCAGAGCGCGGCGTTCTACGTTGAAGCCAAGCCTGCCGAAGTGGGTATCGCCACCGCGACCCAACTGCAAGGCAAAGAGCTGTCGTACAACAACGTGGCCGACACCGACGCCGCGCTGGAATGCGTGAAGAGCTTCGTCAAACCGGCCTGCGTGATCGTCAAGCACGCCAACCCGTGCGGCGTGGCCGTCAGCCCGGACGCCGAAGGCGGCATCCGTCAGGCTTACGAACTGGCCTACGCCACCGACACCGAGTCGGCGTTCGGCGGCATCATCGCCTTCAACCGCGAGCTGGATGCTGAAACGGCCAAGGCTATCGTCGAGCGTCAGTTCGTCGAAGTGATCATCGCCCCGTCCGTCAGCGAAGAAGCTCGCGCCATCGTGGCTGCCAAAGCCAACGTGCGCCTGCTGGCCTGCGGCGAGTGGTCGGCTGATCGCGCTGCTGCGTGGGACTACAAACGCGTCAACGGTGGCCTGCTGGTGCAGAGCCGCGACATCGGCATGATTGGCGCCGACGACCTGAAAGTCGTGACCAAACGCGCCCCGACCGAGCAGGAGATCCACGACCTGATCTTCGCCTGGAAAGTCGCCAAATACGTTAAGTCCAACGCCATCGTCTACGCCAAGAACCGTCAGACCATCGGTGTCGGCGCTGGCCAGATGAGCCGCGTGAACTCCGCTCGTATTGCTGCGATCAAGGCTGAACATGCTGGTTTGCAGGTGGCAGGCTCGGTGATGGCCTCCGACGCGTTCTTCCCGTTCCGCGACGGCTTGGACAACGCAGCCAAGGTTGGCATTACCGCAGTGATCCAGCCAGGCGGCTCGATGCGT
This sequence comes from Pseudomonas sp. ACM7, assembly GCF_004136015.1. NCBI lineage: Bacteria > Pseudomonadati > Pseudomonadota > Gammaproteobacteria > Pseudomonadales > Pseudomonadaceae > Pseudomonas > Pseudomonas sp. ACM7. Next base: position 1,923,189 of record NZ_CP024866.1, read on the forward strand.
GATAACGAAGTGATTTCTGCCGCAGACGAGGCCGGCATCGCCATGGTCTTCACCGGCATGCGCCACTTCCGTCACTGATACGACGATCCCCTGTGGGAGCGAGCTTGCTCGCGATAGCGCCCTTTCAGACACATTGATGCTGGATGTGCCGCCGCCATCGCGAGCAAGCTCGCTCCCACAGAAAAGCAGCTGCATGGCTGCATCAAGAATTAGCGTCATCCGAGGTTTTTGAAATGAATGTTTTGATCATTGGCAGCGGTGGCCGTGAACACGCCCTGGCATGGAAAGTGGCTCAGGATCCGCGCGTGCAGAAGGTTTTCGTGGCTCCGGGCAACGCCGGCACCGCCATTGAAGCCAAGTGCGAGAACGTCGCTATCGACGTGCTGGCCCTTGAACAGCTGGCAGACTTCGCCGAGAAGAATGTTTCCCTGACCATCGTCGGCCCGGAAGTGCCGCTGGTCGCTGGTGTCGTCGATCTGTTCCGCTCCCGTGGCCTGGATTGCTTCGGTCCGACCGCTGGCGCTGCTCAGCTGGAAGGTTCGAAAGCCTTCACCAAGGATTTCCTGGCGCGCCACAAGATCCCGACCGCCGATTACCAGAACTTCACCGAGATCGAGCCTGCCCTGGCTTATCTGCGTGAAAAAGGCGCACCGATCGTGATCAAGGCCGATGGCCTGGCCGCCGGTAAAGGTGTGATCGTTGCCATGACGTTGACCGAAGCCGAAGACGCCGTACGCGACATGCTCGCGGGTAACGCATTCGGCGACGCAGGCTCGCGCGTTGTGATCGAAGAGTTCCTGGACGGTGAAGAAGCCAGCTTCATCGTCATGGTCGACGGCAAGAACGTATTGCCGATGGCCACCAGCCAGGACCACAAACGCGTCGGCGACGGCGACACCGGTCCGAACACCGGCGGCATGGGTGCTTACTCCCCTGCACCGGTCGTGACCGCTGAAGTGCACAAGCGCGTCATGGACCTGGTGATCTGGCCAACCGTGCGCGGCATGGCCGATGAAGGCAACGTCTACACCGGTTTCCTGTACGCCGGTCTGATGATCGACAAAGCCGGTAACCCAAAAGTTATCGAGTTCAACTGCCGTTTCGGCGACCCTGAGACCCAACCGGTGATGCTGCGTTTGCAGTCGAGCCTGGTGTTGCTGGTCGAAGCGGCGCTGGCGCAAGCCCTGGACAAGGTCGAAGCACAATGGGATCCACGTCCGAGCGTCGGCATCGTGCTGGCCGCTGGCGGCTATCCTGGTGACTACGCTAAAGGCGTTGCGATCAACGGTCTCGATGCAGCTGCAGCACTGGAAGGCAAAGTCTTCCACGCCGGTACTGCACTCAAGGACGGTCAAGTGGTGACGGCCGGTGGTCGGGTACTCTGCGCCACAGCAATGGGTGCCAGCGTCGATGCCGCTCAGCAGCAGGCTTACAAGCTGGCGGCCAAAATTGACTGGGAAGGCTGTTTCTATCGCAAGGACATTGGCTACCGTGCCATTGCCCGCGAGCGTGGCGAAAATCAGGAATAAGAGCGCCATTGGGCCAGGCAAGGGCTTCGGGCCCTTGCCGGACTATTCCGGCGCCGCGCATAGTTATATTCTGGCATCAACCTACGAAGGGATTTCGCCGTGCGCTGGCTCAGGATTGCCATAGGTTTCACCGTCACTCTGCTGACCTTGCTCTGCATGCTCCCGGCCCAGGCCACGCAAGGCAGTGGCTGGGCGGTATTGCTCGACGAACAGGGTGACCTGCAGCTCAGCGACATCCGTTCCGCTCGCTACACCAATCAATTCAGCCCCATTGAACTCGACCACCTCACCGCCGCCGAGCCCGATGGCGCGTTATGGCTGCGTTTCAGACTCGCTCCCGGCAAGCATGAACAGTTGCTGCGGGTGTTTGCTCCCGACCTGTCGCACCTCAATCTGTATGTGCTGGACGGTGACACGCTGATCGAGCAACTGAACACCGGCACCGGCCAGCCCCAGGCTGAACGGCCACTGCCCAGCAGCGACTTCATGTTGCCGCTGCCGCAAAACGAAAAACCTCTCGACGTTTACCTGCGTCTGGTCTCCGACCATCAGTTGAGGCCTTACATCACCCTGCAGTCGGCGGTCATGACCGCGGCCAATCAGAATCAGACGCTGATCTACGGACTGTTGTTCGGCTGTATCGCGATGCTGATCCTGCACAGCCTCGTCCGCTACGCCTATACCCGCTCACGCAGCAGTTTCTGGCTGGCCGGATGCGAAGCATTGTTGATGCTCAGCCTGTTGCTGTTGCTGAATCTGGCAGGGCCTTGGCTGCCGAACTGGCACGCGGTGCAGACACCCGGCGCCTACCTCGCCTTGCTGCTGACGGCGCCATGCGGCCTGATGTTCGCCTATCGCTTCTTCGCCCCACTTGGCCCGCACCCGCTGAACAAGTTGCTGCTGGGGGACATTCTGTTCATCGTGGTCTGCGGCTTGCTGCTGTTGTTCGTCAACACGCTGCCGCTGAACATCATGACCTACGCCCTGGTCGCTCTGGCAGGCCTGAGCATGTTGTTCGTCAGCGCCTATCACTGGCAAAAAGGTTATCGCCCGGCGCGCCTGTTCGTCGCGGCGATGGTGGTGTTCAACATTGGCACTCTGATCATGTTGCCGGCACTCCTGGGATTGACCCTGGTCGCACCGCAGGGATTGATCATGACGCTGCTGGGGTTAATCTGCATCAGCGGCGTGCTGATGAGCATTGCACTGAGCGAACGTCAGCGCAGCATCACCGAAGACCGTTTCAGCGTCAGCCGCGACCTGGCCGCCAGCAACGCCGAAATCAACGCCAAGGCCGAATTCCTGGCAAAAATCAGCCACGAAATCCGCACCCCGATGAATGGCGTGCTGGGCATGACCGAGCTGCTGCTGGGCACACCGCTCTCGGTCAAGCAGCGCGACTATGTACAGACCATCCACAGTGCCGGCAACGAACTGCTGACACTGATCAACGAGATTCTCGACATCTCCAAGCTTGAATCCGGGCAGATCGAACTGGACGATGTGCAGTTCGACCTCAACGCACTGATCGAAGATTGTCTGAGCATCTTCCGCGCCAAGGCCGAACAGCAGAACGTCGAGCTGATCAGCTTTATCCAGCCGCAAGTGCCGCGCGTCATCAGCGGTGACCCTACACGCCTGCGCCAGACCCTGCTGAGCCTGCTGGAAAACGCCCTGAAGAAAACCGACGAAGGCGAAATCCTGATCGTCGTCGCGCTCGATGAGCGCAGTGCCAAACCGCGCTTGCGCATTGCCGTGCAGGACAGCGGTGAGCCGATGGACGCCGAAGAGCGCGACGCATTGATGCACGCCGAACTGCACAGCAAGCACTTCCTCTCGGCCACCCGCTTGGGAGGCAACCTGGGGCTGGTGATCGCCCGTCAACTGATTCGCTTGATGCAAGGGGAGTTCGGGGTCAAGAGCGGCGCCAATCAGGGCAGCACCTTGTGGCTGACCCTGCCGCTGGACCCTGACCGCCTCGAACACCCGACGTCGGACCTCGATGGCCCACTGCAGGGTGCACGGGTATTGGTGGTGGACGATAACGACACGTGTCGCAAAGTGCTGGTGCAACAGTGCAGCGCCTGGGGCCTGAATGTCAGTGCCGTAGCGTCCGGCAAAGAAGCGCTGGCGCTGCTGCGCACCAAGGCTCACTTGCGCGATTACTTCGACGTGGTCCTGCTGGACCAGAACATGCCCGGCATGACCGGCATGCAACTGGCCGCCAAGATCAAGGAAGACCCGAGCCTGAACCACGACATCCTGCTGATCATGCTCACCGGCATCAGCAATGCGCCCAGCAAGATCATCGCGCGCAACTCCGGGATCAAACGCATCCTCGCCAAACCGGTGGCCGGGTACACCCTCAAGACGACATTGGCCGACGAGCTGAACCAGCGAAACAAAGGCCTTTCCATCTCGCAACACCTGCCCACCGGCCCGACCTTACCGGTGAAGGTGCCAAGCGATTTCCGCATCCTGGTGGCCGAAGACAACAGCATCTCGACCAAAGTGATTCGCGGCATGCTAGGCAAGCTCAACCTGCAACCGGATACCGCCAGCAATGGTGAAGAAGCCTTGCAGGCGATGAAAGCCCAGCGTTATGACCTGGTCCTGATGGACTGCGAAATGCCGATCCTCGACGGCTTCTCCGCGACTCAGCAATTGCGTGCCTGGGAAGTCGGTAATCAGCGGATTCGCACGCCGGTGGTGGCGTTGACTGCGCACATCCTCGCCGAACACAAAGAACGTGCACGCCAGGCCGGCATGGACGGGCATATGGCCAAACCGGTCGAGCTGTCGCAGTTGCGCGATTTGATCGAGCATTGGGTTGGGCAGCGGGATCAGCAGAACCGCACAGCGTCGACCATCTGAGAGCCCTCGGGCTAACGCTCGGTCAGATGTCCAGAGCACTCAAGTATTTCAGGGACTGGGACACCACAGACTTCTTTACCTTCTCCCGAAACTCGGCGTAATGAAGCGTGTTGAACGTGATCGTGGTTATCTGTTCGGTGCTTTTTTGCTCAAGCGATTCATTTTTGCTGAACAGGAACCGAGAGATGTTTCGCAGTATCGAAAACTTGCGGTGATAGACCGCCATATCCACCTTGTGCGCGCCGTTCTTCACGCAAGGAATCATCTGAAAGTAGGCGATATCTCCCTTCAGGATCGTGGACTCAAACGTTTCGAGCGCCAGCGAATTGCGCTCCAACTTTGTCAGGGCGCGGCTGATGGGTATGGAAAATCTATCACCGATGGATTCCCGGATACGTTGTATCGCCTTGCTGCCCATCGGAGCGGCAGGCCCGGGCGATAACGTTTGAGGTGTGGGCACATCCCATCCCACAAAACGGAGTTGCCTGCAGTAGTAGTCGAACCAGTCGCCCGATAATCCATTCTTAATTGCATCGCGCGTGACTCTTTGTGCAAAAGCCGTGCTCATGTAGACGTCTTCGCGGTGCGACGCAGGCAGATCGCTGGCGAACGACACGATACTGCCGCCAACCACCGCTGCCGGTGGTGCAATCAGATCCGTCATGACCGAATCTCCTCTGGCTGCGTGGTGCTGCAGGCATCGTCGTGCAGGGTTAACGTTGCAACATTGGTCTCGATCCGGTCCTTGACCTTCAGAGCAATTTGAGCCCGTACAGGGGCATATACCGTTTCCGACAGATTCGCCCGGACGTAACGGCGGCTAATGATGCCTTGTACATCTTCGCCCCAATAGAGATGCGCCAACGGGTTGGAACTCAGCAATTGATGGGTTTTGAGCTCGATACAAACACTGCTGAACGAAGTCGGTGTTGGCGCCACGATCACCAGCAAACGAACATCCATCGCAGGTGCCGGCACCTCGATAGACTGCTTTTCGGACACTTTTTGCATATGGCTGCGCAACAAGTTGGTTGCCGGGTTGATGTCCGATTCGTTGACAATTTTTGACAACACTTCGGCAGTCACATGCCCTTCATCTGCCCCCACCTTGGACATCGCTGCGGCCGCCCACTGAACCGCCGACTCAACGCTCTCTGAAGGGAGATTCAAGTCTTCGCGCGCTTTACCGCGCCACATCCAGATACCATCCAGAACTTTTATGTAGGTGTCATACCAACTCACACCCGGCTCTAGTTCTGTTTTTTTATTGGCTGCCAACTGTGCATACAACACCGTATTGACCATATCATCATAAGTGGTCAGATCCTCTGATTCGGGCACCATCAAAACCGCAGCCCCGACAATCAATACTGAATAATCACATCTCATTTAAATACCTCCACACAGAGAAGGACAGTCGTTATTTCGACCGCCCTTCCAGGCATCCATCAAATGTCGTAGTCGAGTTTATCAGTCGAGTACTTCACAAGTTTCGATGCAATCAATTCTCGAGTCGCCGAAGCCAGCAGATCATTCTTTTCGAAAGCTGTCTCACCGCGATACAGACCTACGTTACGAACATCCGTATCGACGAACATTACTTTTGTCGATGAATTCCGGCGTGTAAAACGTACTGCGCCAATGGCAAAAACAGTCGTACCGTTAACATCGATACACGAGCCGGTCGTTACTCCACCCACACCTTGTTTCAGCAAGTTGCGCTCATAAAGCGTCATTGCGGTATCGCGTTTTTGCAGGGCGGCAATCGCATCACCCGCGGTTTTCAGCATCAGTGCAGTAGCCGGGCCCGGTACGGTAAGGCCAGCGACTACCGAAGCAAGGATCTCCAGCACCAGCTTGTCCATGCGGACACTGGTTCCCGACACGTTCAGATCGTTGTAGTACTTGCTGATGGTCATCCAACCCGTTTCACCCATGACTTTACAGAACAGCGCGTACCATTCTTTACCCTGGTGCTCCAATGGAAACTTTTTGTTTGCCACAAGCGACGCATAGTGAAAAGCATTCTGCGCGTCACTGCGGTTAATACCGGTGAGGTTACCGCTGAAACTAATGAGGCCTTCGCCTACGACCGATCCTTTCGACGGCACTTCAACTTCTTCACCCGACACAAACAAACCACGAGGCCTAATAAGCAGTGGCTCACCCAGATCATAACTCTGTAGTTTCTCTATACAGGCAGCAATATGACTTTCACTAAACATATTATTCACAATTTCTTCCTTATCGACATTAATGCAAGCCCCTCATGAACTTGTCGAAAAGAACAATAAACAAACAAACCAACTCAGACAAACCAAAACATGTAACTTCATATACAACACCAACCCAACACAACTAACCAATCAAACTCAACCCAACTAAATACAAGTCAATAAAATCAATTCCATACCTTTTCAAACTCAACACCCACAGACACTTGACCAACTGATAGACTCCGACTCACCCGTCTCTGGATGCGAGCCGAAACCATGCTCCATGTGTTATTCAGCGTTTACCTGAAAATGCTAGTGCTCTACAGCCCGTTCTTCGTGTTGTCCTGCTTCATCAGCCTGACCCGCGGTTATTCGCGCAAGGAACAACGCCGGCTGGCTTGGAAAGTGGCCACCGCCACGCTGGTGTCCAGCGTGTTGCTGTACCTGTTCGGGCGAGTGATTTTCAGTGTCTTCGGCATCACCGTGGACGCGTTCCGCATCGGCGCCGGCAGTGTGTTGTTCATCTCGGCGCTGGGCATGGCTCAGGGCAAGTCGGCAGTGCAAACCGACAACGTGCAGCAGGACGTGACCATCGTCCCGCTGACCATTCCCCTGACGGTCGGCCCCGGCACCATCGGCGCCTTGCTGGTGATGGGCGTGAGTCAGCCGCATTGGGACGACAAACTCACGGCCATTCTCAGTATTGCCCTGGCCAGTTTCACGGTCGGCGTGGTGCTTTATCTGTCCAACCGCATCGAGCGCATTCTCGGTGACCAGGGTTTGCAGATCGTCAGCCGGTTGATGGGGTTGTTCGTCTGCGCATTGGCGGCGCAGATCATCTTTACCGGAGTGAAGGGCTATCTGGTTCCGTGACGCCCACCTTCGTCATTAGCGCGGCGAGCTGCCTGTCCTCGCCATCGATGGCCAGTGCCTGCACCAACTCATCAAGGGTTACGGTCATTGTGGTGCCATGAACCTGCAGACTCAGACTCATCGAACGGCGCGCGGTCAAATCGTCGGGGTGATTGCGCAAGATCAGGCTGTGTCCGGTATTCGGGTCGGTGAGCAGCAACTGCCTTTCAACCAGGCTGACCCGCCACACATCCTGCGGCCCGGTATCCAGAATCAATGTGCCAGGCATCAGTGACTCAGCACTCAACGAACGACGACAATCAACCACAATGCATTCAAGCCGCTGCCAGACAGTACTCGATACGTTGCAGCTGATCGCTCTGGGCCCATAACTCAAGATCAACTGGGTAACGCCGTCAGGTATCAACGGCATAACGTCATTGAGCTCACCCTGAAATTCCAGCATCAACACCTCGGCTTCACGACGTGCAACGCTGTTCTCCAGCCACACATCCCTCGAAGCGCTGTATGTCCGTTGGCTGGGCGTTTCATGGAGCAAGGCAACAGTTTTGTTTCGAACACCCAGCAGTCGGGTTTCCAGGCTCGTATTGACCTCACCCACCACACGATCGATGCCCTCGACGTACCATTGGCAGCCCAAGTAACCGCCAACCGATACAAATGCTTCGTGGGGATGCTTGCTCAGCAGCGCCTTCAACGCTTGCCTCACGCCCGCATCGTAAGGGTCATTCGTACCCTGTTGCGCCAGAACCCAGTCTCCCGTGACGCCGACAATAAGTGCCGGTTCACCGAACATCATCTCGAGTTCAACCCCTTCAAGCGTCCGCCCTCGCAGACCGGGGCCATGTGTCCATACCTGCGCAAAAGACCATTCGGGCCAGACCTTTTGTGGAACAGGCAACAGGTCCTGCCGCAGAAGCTGCAGACCATTATCAAAGAGTGTCGATAGTTTTTCAGGCTCAAGGAACGCTTGGCGGTAAAGTTGCCCAACGGAAACATCCAGCAGCCAGCCCGCCTCCTCATCTGGCGTCGTTGCCACCAACTGCACTACCTTGCCAGGGCCCACATCAGCAATCAGCAATCGATGGTCGACGTACCAGGCACACAGTTTTTCATCCCGTACGCCGTTACCCAGACCAAGAATCGAAAAGCTCGACGCTTGATGCGCCTTCGCAAGCGCCTCAACGTCGGTCCAAAACTCAAAGCCAAGGCCCAACGGCCCTCTGGCATCCTACAGCCAGTCTTCGTTGACTCCGGCCAGCTGCGACTGCCCTTGCTCGTTGATATCGAAATACAGCCCGTCCCTGGTCAACGCAACGTAGCGTTTTTCATTGGCGATGATTTCAATCACATTCCAGGGCCCGATAGGCTCAGCCTGGGCATCCACACCGGTGACGGTCATCCCGATCTTCTGGCGATAGAGGGTCCGATTGCGCTTGTCAAAGAACAGGACGGTATCGCCCGTGCTGGTCGCGGGTGTCAGCAACATCGGGCTGACCGCGCCGCCCGACCCCTCAACCTGCGGCACATTGGGACGAATCACCAGGCCATCGGCAGCACGGACCCACGTGCTGACCGGATCCTTTCTGCCCTGTGTCAAAGGTGTTATCGAGACAAACGCCGCTGGCTGATAATCCACGACTTTCACTTGGGTCAAAGGCCAAAGTTTCGAGTCCTTGACCAGCAGTTCGTAATCCCACAAGAAGTTCGACCACCCTGGCATGGCGCTCTTGAGCAGCAGGTCTTGCTGACGGTCGGTCAGATGACCTGCAATCGCCAGCAGCAAGACTTCGTCCTCACCCAACAGGTAAACCACCTCGGCTTCACGCCCAGTGCGCTGGGTCACTTGCTGGACAATCCGAATGACCCCCTGCCCCAGGACCTGGAACACCGAAATGCTCGAACCGGGCACCGGTTCCATCAGCCTATAGAATCGATTGACCCGCCCGGTGACCACGTCAGAGCGCCAGATGAGTGCTTCCCGGGAGCAATAGAAATACGCCTGCCCACCCATAACCGCGCCCAGCCTGGCTTGGTTCGCCAGTGCTGATGGGAGGTCGCGAGCGTAGATAAAACGATCACGGGCCTGCTCATAAAAAGCCGTGGTGAGTTGTGGTTCTTGTGGGTCTGCGAACGGAACCGGGAAATTCTGTACCGCTGTGAACGGGCTGGCCAAACGATTGGCGCGGGCCAGTTTCCTGACTCGGGCCTGGATATTCGCCGTGTCGACAGTCGGGTCGCTCTCCAGCTCTTCGAGCAGCAATTGCTGTTTCGCCCAGTCAACTCGAAACGAGTGATGCGAAGTCTGGATAACCAATTCAGGCGTACCCATGACGTGAACGTCGACAGCCCCTACCTTCAAAAGGCCTTCGCCGACAACGATATCCTCTTCGCTCAACCAGAGCGCACGCAGCGTCCAGGCCATGGGGCGAGCCTTCTGTGCCAGTGACAGATTGACCGAACGCACGCCCGGAGTGAGTGTCAGCGCGCAATGACCACCCACCCCTTCAATCCTGTAAGACAGCTTGCCGTGCAACATCTTGGGCAGCTCGGGCACCAGCAACGAACGCGGCTCCTGATCCAGCAAGACACTGATCGTCGTCTCGCCTTCTATCGGATTCAAGTCTCGCATGATGTATTCGGAGGGGAACTTGTAAAAGGTAAACCAGAACTGGCGATTGCCTGCTGCGTCGTACTCCAGCTTCAGCGCAGTTTCAAAATGCTCGGAACGCGTGGTCGAAAACGGCAGGGCCGAGTAATCGAAACCGAACCAGGTGTTGGCCACACACGGCAGGACAATGGCCTGAAAGGTCGTCAAATCGCCAATAGCCGCATGCTCCGGCAACTCGAGGTGTTGTCGAATGTTGATGGCTTTCGAACGATCAAGATTGTGATTCGGCGGGTGCAGCGCAGAGGTGTTGGCCGATAAAATTTCCTGACTGCCGAACGTCAGTCGCTGGTTGCGTAAATCAATCTCGCGGATGAGCGCATAAGGGTTCGGATAAAACACGCCCTCCCTGATCGAGTGACCGCCCGAGCGATACGCCTTATCGACGCGGTTCAGGTACTGACCGATCCGCCGTCCTCGCTCCAATGTGCCGTTGAACCCTTCGACCAGCGCGCTCACGCCAATGGCCAACCCGCCCAGTATCACACCGGCCCCGCCAAGAAACGCAGCCGCCGTACTGGCACCGGCCAGGCCGGCGCCTATGCCGGCCACAGACAGTGCCAACCCCGCCGAATCGAACGCCAACTGTGTGCCGTATTGCGCCTGTTGCAGATCGTCCTTGGCATTGGCCAGCAGATAGATATCGAAACCCAGAGTCGCCAGTTGCATCACCGTGGCCAAACCATCCCGGGCAATATGTCCCAGCGCATTGACCACCACCGAGGAGGTGGTCCGGGCCACCAGCGGTGCATCGTTTAACGCCACCCTGAACAGTTTGACCAGATCCACGATGTCGAGCAGATTGCCATGGGCCAGTTGCGCGTAACTGAGGTACCCGTGCATTCGCACGGCAGTCGTCAGGCTCCGGTCTTCATTGATGTCGCTGATTTGCTCATGGGACTGGAGCGCCACCAGCAGCGCCTGAACCGTAAAAGCCGCATTCAAGGTATGCACGGCGCTGACATCGGTCGGGTCAACCTTGCCCGGTATGGACGGCTTGACCGACAGCGTCTGGAAGGTCTCCGTCAGGTAGGAGCGGATCCGCGACAGAACTCCGTCGGTGCTTGACACTCTGACGGTGAGCGTGGGGTCCTTGAGATTGACCAGGCTGATTTCATAGTGTCCACCCGATACCTCTCGCACACTGTCGAACACCGGAACAAAGTCTCGCCCAAGGTTACTTTCCGCGTGGAGGCGATCAGCGCTGTGCTGAATCTGCTGCGCCCAGTGACGGGCGTCCAGTTCGTTCAGTCCACGCCCCAGTCGGGCGTTTTCCGCCAATGAACGGGCCCGTAACGCAGCGTGATGTTCCCATGGTGCCACCGTTACACCGGTGCTGATCGGATCATGGCTCAGCAAACCCGACACATTGATCTGCGACGGCAGCGCCAGATCGGCGATACGTGGGCCATTGAGGTCGACGAGGTTGAACGTCGCTTCCGTCAGGTGACTGATCTCATAGAGTTTGGCCAGCTCAGGAATGCTCAGAAACTGCTCAAGAGCACGGTGCAGGTCCTGCGCCTGGTCAAATCCGAAGACACCGAAATTCGGATCGTAGAAGCGGTAGGCAATCGACTCGCCGTCGACGATTTTTGCCACCAGCATGGAATGGCTTTCGGTGTTGAGCATCAAGGTACTGGTGGAAGTCCTGGCTTCCAGTGTCTGCATGACCTGATCCAGTCCGGACGCCCCTGATAAAGTGCCCGACTGCGCCATTGGCACAGTTCGCAGCTCATCAAGGGCCCGCAGAAAAGCATGGGTTTCATTGGCGTCGGGTGCAAGGTTGGCATTGGCCAACCGGCCGCTCAAAGCGTCCACGGCCGAGGGTCCTTTTTCGATAGCTGCCGCCATAGCCAACACCAGTGGATAACAGCGTCTTCCGGGATCGCCTTCACCCCTGACCAGTAATCCTTGAGGCATCAACCTCCCCGTCGAAGCACCTTGCGCGATGAAGGTTTCCAGCACCGTGGCGCTGCGCTGAAAGATGTGGTGACGCAGCTCGTATTGGGCCTGAAACCTGATGCGGGCTATGTGCTCGCCCCATTGGCGCAACGTCAACGGCTTCTCGAACGCAAGGGCCTTGAGCACCTGAGCGCTGTTCTTCGATGGCTCAACCGTTGCCTGGGCAGCTGCAAACCCGGCTTCGAATGCAGGATGCCTGCGTGCGAGCAAGGCCTGCTCGATGGCCATATAACGCTGGGCGAAACCCAGGTCGGCGGTGCTCTGCGCGAGGGTTCGGGTGTGCTGCCAGGCATCGTCGAACCCGGCATTATCCAGCGTCTGCGCGCCGAACAGCCCACCGAGTAGTACTCGATGCACCGGGCTCAGTTGATCAAGCGGCAGAGAGCCGTGGCCAATACGGACAATCATTTCATTCAAGTTACCGATCGGCTCAAAACCGTGCGAGACCGGAAGTTCGACACGGGCTTGCGCCAGGATCCGCTGACGCTCATCGAAGCTCAGGGACCAAGGCCTATCGAAGCTCAGGTCGCCACTGAGTTTTTCGTTCATGGCCCTGATGAAGGGGCCTCCCAGGTCATCCACCCATTGCTGCAAGATGTCGGTCTGTAAAACCGGGCGGCCTTCAATCACAGGCCAACCCTTTTCAAACGTCATAAGCTGACCTTTAAGCAGCTCAGTGATGTTGCCTTTGAAATGGGCCTTATAGCCGCCCTGGCCCGCTTTTGTTGTTTCAAGCTCGAACCAGGCCGCCTCAGTCCTGGCATTGTCTTTCCAGCTGTGATGGGTTTCTTCTTCGGTGGCGAGGTTAAAGCCGTCGAACAGGTCAACCTTGTCGCTGATCAGTTGGCGGCTTTCAAGCACCGCATGGTCTTCGACAAAGTCACCCAAACCGCTGGATACCGCCGTCGGCCCGCTCATCGCAATGGCCGATTGGGCACCGAATTTGATGCCATCGGCATCATAGTCATTGATCGCCTGCAAAAAACTGTTGAGGCTTTGCAGATTCGCCTTCCAGCTTGAAATCGGACCGTGTTGTTTCTCCAGCTCCCGGATAATCAGATCGGGAAATGCCTGGCGATCCTGAAGCGATACATTGCTGCTCAACGCCTGCGCAACGACCCGGTCCAGGAACTGATAGTTGCTGCGAATTTTTTCCATAACGGCGGCGAGTTGCGCAGAACCCGCATGACCACTCAACAGGGCATTGGATAATCCGTTGAATGGCGTCTTGATTTGATTCGTCATCGAATCAGGCGTGTTTTTATTACCGACACGCAGACCGTTCGACGCAACCATGACGTCATTGAACGGGGCAAAAATATCGCTGAGGGACGGCATGCTTTTGGCAAATGCTGTTATCGCCTCTCTGTGTTGTTCAGGCACCTTGGGGCGAAAATCCGCATAGGCCTGCCCCCGATTCGGAAGTATTGTCGGGTTGTGATCGAACAATACCTGCATCACACCTATACGTTCTTCGGCACTGAAGGCGGCGAGATCCACACCACCGAGCACTTTATGCAGAGACGGCAGCAAATCAGCATCAAGATAGGTTCCACTCTCGACGTTCAGAACCTGTAAACGTGTGATATCGGATGCAGCCGCCAGGTTGGTGCGAAACGAAATTTCGCGTTCATAAATATCGAACAACGGTTGATCGATAAGCTCTACGTGAATGTCTCGATGGGCAACTTCCACGTGTTGCAGAGATTGAAGATTGCGGGCCTTGAGCGCCTTGAGCGCACCTTCATCCTGGCCATAGGCACTGACTAAAAGATCGATCCGCGCCTGATCGGCACTCCCGCCCGCCTGGGTGACAGTCTGGATATGCTCGAACATCTGCTGTCGCAACACTCGAGTTCGCTCGATGTAACGACGGGCCAGCGCAGCAGGCGTATCGACGGCGCCTTGTGGCGCAGAAATCGTCCCCAGCGCCTTGGCTGACTCGACGATAATGCGATTGGTCTCATGGGCCAGCAAAGCATCGCTGTCATACCACAGGTTGAGGCTGTAACCCTGCGGGGCAAGCATTTGCCGCCAGACATTGATGTAGTCTCCCTGAATAGCGCCCATGCCGCCGCCCACCCAGACGAAGTGCAACTTCTTGGGGACGGGTTTGGCAGTATTCAGCAGTTCGACCGTTGTACTCAAACGCAGTAAATAGTTCGTCAATTTATCCCGAACTTTTTGCAGTGTGGCAGACGAACCTTTCGGGTTTATTGATTCGAGCGTTTCCTTCAACAGACTTATCGGCGTCAGTTGGGCGTCCAGACTCGACGCTTCGGTAGCACCATCGAAGTAACGCAAGGCCGCTGCGTGCTCCGGCATTTCTTTGAAGCCGCTCAACGCAAACTCCAACTCGCGGCGATCAAACGGCGTGGAAAAAGTGTCAGTCTGATTCAGTGTTCCGGTAGGTGTACTTTTCATTTTCATATCCATATGAAAAAAGCCGACAGCCACTCACACATCGAACAGGTTCAATGTGTGAATGGCTGTCAGAACTCAATCTTCTATTTTTTCAACTATTGCGGTGGGCAAAATGTCTTTGAGTAACACACTGCTCGTGCTGCCCTTCCTGGCAACCAGGGTACTTACCAGTGTTGACACCGCGAAAGACTGATAGCCGCTCATCGCCAGAAATACGTTCCGGTGCAAAACGACATCGGTCGAGAACACGTCGCGAAAGATCAAGCTGTGTCCGATGTCCGCATCCACAATCACCAGGTGCTCATCGACCCGGCTCGCCCACAACTGATCCGCAACCACGATATCCCAGATCAGTTTTCCCGGAACCGATGGCGAGTGGTCGAGCGAATGGCGGCAATCGACAATGACCGATTCAAGTTTCAACCACACGGCTCTGGTAAGCCGACAGGTCGTTGAACCTTGACCCAGTTTGAGCACCAGGATGCTGACATCATCGGCAATCAACGGGAGCAGGTCCGTACGCGTTTTCGACTCCTCGATCACCAGTACTTCGGCGTTTCGCTGGACATAGTCGAGCGGCCCGACCCTGTTGCTTTGCGGATAGGTGTGCAAAAAACCATCCCCGCTGTCATGCAGCATCACATTGGTTTGATGCTGGGTGCCGACGAGCGTGAATTGCGCAGCAATAGCGGTCTTCGGAATGCGGATCAACCGTTCGGTCTGGACCACGTACCATTGTTGGTAGTCAGGATCTTTGACGGACAGAAAATCGGCGCATCGATGTTCGTTCGCCAGCGCCGCCAGGCCCTCACTCAATTTACCTTCCAGTGCAGCAACCCAATGGCTGTTAACGCCCGAAATCCGTACCGGTTCGTTGTACTGTAAATCCACCTCCACACCTTCAAGCGTCGTTGCCCTCAGGCCAGAGCCTTCCACTGTTACGTCGCTAAAGGTCCAGCTCGCCCATTCCTGCGTCGGGGCTGGCAATGCCTCAGCCAGTAACAGTTTCGTTCCCTGGGCAAATGCCGTGTTCAAGTGGTCTGGATCGATAAAAACCTGACGGACAATCTTGCCGGTAGAAAGATCGAACAGCCAGGTGGCCTGATTGTCTGGAGTAATACTCAGCAACCGTACTTCTTTGCCGTGCCCCATTTCAGCGAGCAGCAGCCGACCACCCAAGTACCAGGCGCACAAACCGGCCTTGAAACCGGTCAAACCCAGGATGGCAAAACTCGGCACCGGGTATTGCAACGCAACCGTTGCCAGCGCCGACCACCATTGAGTTTGATCCTTGAACCAGTGCTCGGTCAGCCCGCCGAGTCTCAGATTCCCGTCCGGCATAATGTTAAAGAACAGACCAGAGTCGGTCAGGACGAGATAGTCCTGCTCAACGGCGACAACATTTTTCAGCCCAGGGGGGGAGATGTTGCTGGACGACCATTGTGCGCGACCATCCACCATCGACCTTTGCTGACACATGAGGCGTTGGTGAAGTTTGTCGTAGGTAACGAACACTTCGCCCTCGACACGGGCGGGAGCAATGAGCACAAGATCATTCAAGGCCTTGATCGAGTCTGCCCATCCCCGCTCACGGTGACGCCTGGCAGGTGCACGAATAATCAACCCATCACTGCTGCGCACCCAAACCAGATCCCGCCACTTTTCATCGATCTGCCAACAAATCGAAACCAGCGCACCGGGACGCCAGTTCACTGTATTGGCGGACTCTACCGGCAAGTGATAGTAGCCCAGTACCTGCTTCCAGTCCGTCAGCGTGTCAGCCTCCAAAACAGCCTGCAGTGCAGGATCCTGACCGCGGGTGATCGAGCTGAGCAACACGGCCCGGTCATGGATCACAAAGGTCAGTTCATCGCGCTGGCCGTCCTTTCCAGTGAGCTGCTGCACGATCTGAATGCCGCCATTGGTCACGGCCTCACAGCGGACAATCGCCAGGTCAGCTCTAACAAGCAAACGATAGTGCTGAACCAGCGTCCCGGTGATCGCATCGACCTGCCAGACATCGAAACTCTCGGGGTGATAGAAGTAAGCCGAATCCTCCAACACCGCGCCCAATATCACCTCATCGGACAACAGGACATTCGGGTCGCGGATGTACAGAAAACGATCCTGTGCCGAGTCGTAATACGCGACTACCGTCCTGGGTTCGTCCGGCTTTTCGAACGGCACCACGAAGTTGCGAACGGGGGTGTAAGACGTGGCCAGGCGATGTTCATGGGTCAGTGTCTTGAAGTGATCCAGCAACGCTTGTTCCCCGAGGGCCGGATCGGCCTCTTCTTCGACAACCTCCAGCCGACAGGCAGCAAGATCTACACGCACGATTTTGTTGTTCGACAGCTTGAGCAACACATGGTGAACGCCACCGCCACTGAACGTCACATCCAGCGCCCACGAAACAAGGTGTCCCCCCGCTTCTATCCGGATGTCTGTCTCCGCCAGCCATGGAGTCAGCAGCACCCATTGCATAGCAATGTGACCGGGTGCGACGAGTTCAAGGCTCACCCCGGGATTGAGCAGCACGGAACATTGAGCTCCTGCGCCTTCTACCCGATAGGACACCAGCCCGTGCCACACGTTCGGCAGCGCAGGTACCGCCAGTGAACGCTCGACGTTATCGAGACGAACATTGAATACCGTTGGCTTGTAGACCGGGTTCAGCCGGTTGACCACGTACTCGCCGGGAAACGAATAGAACGAAAACAGAAACTGCCATTGCCCCTGTTTGTTCTTTTTCTCCAGTCGACGTGCCGTGTCGTACCCGCCGGCATGACGATACGTGACAAACGGCAGCAACTTGTATTCGTAGCCGTACCAGGTCTTGGGTCTGCAGGGCAGAACGATCGTCTGTCCTGCCTGTGGTGAGAAACTCGCCGAGTCCGGCAACTCAAGTCCCTGACGAATATCGATGGCTCGGTTGTAATCCACATCGAAATCCGGGACCCCGAAATGGTCCCGAAGGGGGAACAATTTCGGGCTGTCGAAATGGACGGTGGATGCGCGCAAATCCAAATCGGCAAACACAACCAAGGGATGCGCAATCCAGGCATTCAACGCATTGTCCAGGTAATAGCCGCCTTGTACATACGACTTTTCAAGCCCATCAAAAAACAGCGCGACCTCCTTGGCTTCCTCCGCAATCGTCGCAAAACCTTCGGCCAGCGCAGTAACGCCTACTGCCAACCCGCCAAGAATTACCCCGGCGCCCCCCAGCACCGAGGCCACCGTACCCGCGCCAGCCAGGGCTGCCCCCAGACCGGCTGCGCCTACCACCGCACTCGCGGAGTCAAAGGCCAACTGCGTCCCGAACTGCGCCTTTTCAATCTCATTGGTGGCGTGGCTTAGCTGATAAATATCAAACCCGACATTCACCAGCCCCAGCACAGTACCGACGCCTTCATTGGCGATATGCCCCAAGGCCTTTTGCACCAACGGTGCGCTGGTGCGGGCGATCAGCTTTTCATCGTCCAGTGCCTGACGGACCAGTTTCACAACGCCAATCAAATCCACCACGTTGCCATGGGCCAGTTGGGCATAGTTGACGTAGGCATGCAGGCGTATAGCGGTGGTCAGGGCCTTGTCACCACCGCTCGCTGCAGTCTCGTGATGACGCAGTACGTTCATCAAGGCTTGTACGGTGAACCCGGCATTGAGCGTATGAACGCTGCCGGCGTCCGTCGGATCAAGCGGATTGACCGGCGCACGCGGGCGAGCGGCCAATGAATGGAAGGTTTCGGAAAGGAAGTTTTTAATTCTCAGGAACCGGTGATCGCTGGTGGTGACACGCTCAATGGTCTGCCCGGCATCGGTGTTGACCAGACTGATTTTGTATTCCCCTGCTGGGGTTATCTCCAGTGTCTCGAACAACGCAACAGAATCCGACGCCAGCCCGTGTTGCTCCTGCAATTGCCGTGTCGCCTGCGCGATCTGCCCACCCCACCAGTGCGCGTCCAGTTCCAACAACGAACTGCCCAGCACCGCATTGTTGACCAGCGACTGCCCTCGGGCACTGGCCAGCCGTTGTCTTACCCGCGGCGCCGTTTGCTCCGGCAACGCGCCTGGCTCCGACAGGCTTGAGACCTGAACACCGGACGCAAGCACCGTGGCGTTCAGCCCGGCACCATTGAGTTCAATCAGATCAAAGGTCGGACGCGCCACATCCCCAAAAGCGGCGTAATGCCTGGCCATCTCCTTGCGGATGAAAAAATGCGTCAGCGCCTCACCGAACTCCGAGGCAGTCGCAAACTCGAAGATCCCGAAATTCGGATCGTAGAGCAGGTATGTGCTATGCGGCCCCTCTAGCGTTTTTGCAACCAGCATCGAGTGGTTGTCAGAGTTGAGCATCACGGTGGTGGTGGCCGTTTTTTCTTCCAGCATCGCTACGATCTCAGTCAGATCGGAGCGCATCAATGGCGTGCCTGTTTCATTGACAGGGGCGTCACGCAGCTCCTCGATCATGCTCAAAAACGCCCTTGAGTCGGCGGCTTCAGGTTCTGTAACTGCCAGGTAAAAGCGTTCCCGCAAGCTGTTGGCCGCGGTGCTGTTTTTGTGGAGCGCAGCAGCCATGGCCAGCGCCAGCGGGTAACAGCGTCCAGCAACCCGGTCGCCCGCTCCTTCGAGCAACAAATCCTGGGGCACCAATTTGAAACTGCCGTGATCAAAGCTCTCCAGCACTTCACCGATTCGTTCGCCAATCCGGTCGCGGTATTCGAGCTTCGACACTTGCTGAATTTTGGCAACCAACCGTCCCCACTCCTGCAGGGTCAACGGACGTTCGAGTGCCTGTTTCTTGAGTTCGACACTGGTTTCGGACAGGGCCACGGGCGGATTGGAAGCACGCGTCAAACCAGCAAGGAAAGCCGGGTGACGTTGCTTGAACAGCTCCCGTTCAATGATCCCGTAACGGTGGCTGACCCCCAACTCCGACATCGTATTGGCAAGGTTTTCAAGCATTGCACTAGCGGCGTCAAAATGCTGGTTATCCAGTGCATTGACCCCCAACAGGCCACCCAGCAAAAGACGTTGCAGCGGGTTTAGGTTCACCGTGAGAAGCGGGTCTTTGCCGACCTGGCTCAGCAGTTCATCCATCGACAGAGTTTGTGTCTCCGTGTCCAGGAGGGAAGCCGGGGGGCGGATGCTGTCATCCTGAGCGATGATCGCTTGCCGGTCATCGAAGCTCAGGGACAATGACTTTTCAAACGTCACGCTGCCGTTGTGGCGCTGACTCATCGCCTGGCGAAATGGCTCACCGAGATCATCAGCCAGTTGCTGCAACAGGTCGGTGATCAACACATGACGACCTTCGATGACCGGCCATCCTTCTTCGAAATCAATGCTCTGGTACTTGAGCAGCTGCGTGACATCACCGGCATAGCGGGTTTTGAACTTCACGGCCTCCCAACGCTGCTTTTCTCTATTCAGCCATTGAGCCGTGTCACTCTCGTTCTCCTTCCAGGAGTGATCCAGCTCCTCCTCGGTCGCCCGGTTGACGGTTGCGATGGCAGGTATGGCGACTTCAGCTCTCGAAGCTTCAGCGCCCCGTGGGGTGAAATGCATCTTCTCGTAATCCGCCAGCCCATCGCGCATCGCAGCAGGCCCGGTCAGATAAATGGTCACTTCACTCTGTGGACGGATACCGTCGCTATAGTAAGTAGCGGCAGCTTCCATCAAAAAACTGACCGCTATTTCTTCCTCACTCGACAGTTCATGCAAGGGCCCGAACTTTTTCTCGACCACCTCCTTGGCAACCTGAATGACTGCCTGAGCGTCGATAAGCGCAATCTTTCTTTCAACGGCTAACCGGGCGGTGGCATCCACCACCTCATAGTTAAGCCTGAAACGGTCAAGAACAGCCTTGAGCATCGCTGAACCGGGATGAGCCATCAAGAACGCGTTACTCAACGTGCTTTGCTCGGCGACGGCACGCAGTCCATCCGGTCGCACCTGGCGCTCTACCGGGCGCCGGAAAACACTGCTGATATCAGGGCTGCTCTTGGCAAAATTCTCCAGCGCCTCACGGTGTTCCAGGGGAATTTGCTCGAAATAGTTTGTGTACTTGCTGCGTATAACCTGCCGTCCCGGCATCCACTCAGGACTGTGGTCAAGTATCAACTGCAACACACCCAGGCGTGCATCCGAGCCAAACCGGCTGATATCCACCCCCCCCAGGTTTTCTAACAGCGGAGGCAGGTTATCCACGTCTGCATAACTGCCACCGTCGGCGAACAGTGCCTCGGCGCGAACAATATCGGAGGCGGCAGCAAAGTTGCCACGCAAGCTGATTTCTCGCTCGTAGATGTCCTGCAAGTACAACGGTGTCGCCTCGGTGGCGAGATCGCGAAGAACAATAGCGCCTTCTTTCAGCGACAACAGACTCTGGCGGTTTTTTTCCCTTAATACTTTCAACCGTCCTTCATCTTGGCTATAGGCTCGAACCAACAGATCGATCCTGGCGTTGTCGGCGCTCTCGCCGCGCTCTACCGATTTATTAATGTGCGCAAACATTTGCTGCTTGAGAGCGATGACCCGCTCTTCATACTTGTCGCCTAGCTCAACAGCGTTACTACTGGCCTGCCCGCCATTCAGCATGGCGTCGGACTTGGCTGCCTCGACAATAATCCGATTGGTTTCGTAGGCCAGCAATGCATCGCTGTCGTACCAGAGTTTGAGGGTGTAACCCTGCCCAGACAATGTCTGCTTCCAGATATTGATGTAGTCGCGCTGGATATCGCCCATACCACCGCCGAGCCAGACAAAATGCAGATTGTCAGGAACGTTTGTTTTGGGAATCAGCAACTGCTGCGTACCGTTTGACAAACGAGCCTCGAAACCTTCGAGCCGTTCGTAGATGTCTGTCACGTCGGGGGCCGCGCTCTCGGGAGGAAGCGACTCAGTCGTTCGTCGTGGTCGACCGGCAGGCCCGACAAAAGATGCCAATGCTTGCTTCAACAGGCCAAGCGGCTCCAGCATCCGGGGCGAATCGAGCAAGTCGATGCAGCCTGAGTAATACCTGAAGACGGCGTCGTACTCGTCGGTACCTTTGTGCGAAATTAACGCCTGCTCAAGATCTTTAAGATTAAAAAGTTCTGCGAACTTTACATATTCACCGATATACGAAACATCCAAATGACTATTAAACAAGACACTCTCCAGCTTCAATGTATGCAATTAGATTCTGTAAGACAGCCGCGCAAATACCGCTCGACGACAACGTCAGCCATTTCGTATTTCTGAACGAGACCAGATCAATACGTGAAGCAACCACTTCACAGGAGACAAAACTAAATCGTAAAAGCGGGCACTTCAAACCAGAAGAAATTCAATTAATTTCAATACAATCAAATTTGAAATAAATAAAACCTTATATTGCCGACTTAAATAAGCACACTTAGACAAACAAAATCGCCGAGACCATCAGCAAACAGGCGGCGTTGTGACTCACGCGCAACACCGAAGTTTTCGACTGCAAAAAAAACACTAGATAAAGGAAGAAAGCAGCGACAGAAAACAGTATTAATTCTTCGTGGCGAGAGTCATAAATCCCACAACGACTGGTGAAATAAATGACGCATCAACGCCAAAGTGAAAGTGCCGACCAGCAGACGGGAATGTATTAAGTGAAAAGCGGCCCACGCGGGGCCGCTGTGGCTCAGGAGGCAGGCTTGATGCCATACCAGCGCGGTGTATACACCCACTCACCACCCTCGGCACGAGGGAACACGCAGGTGGTGGAGGAACCGATCAACACCATGGTGCGCATGTCGACCTGATCAGGGGTCAGTTCGCCGAGCGTGGTGACCCGCAACGTCTGGCCAGGGCGGCCAATGTCGCGACCCAGCACCACCACTGTTTCCGGTGCACGATGCCGGCCGACGATTTCCAACGCTTGGCCCAGTTGCCACGGCCGCGCACGGGAGATCGGGTTGTAGAACGCCAACGCCAGATCGGCTTCGGCGGCCAGGTCCAGGCGCTTCTCGATGATCGCCCAAGGCTTGAGGTTGTCCGACAGCGACATCACGCAGAAGTCATGCCCCAACGGCGCACCGGCCTGCGCAGCGGTCGCCAGCGAAGCGGAAACACCCGGCAGGATTTCCAGATCGACGCTGTGCCAGCTCGGCTCGCTCGACTCATGCAACGCTTCAAGCACCGCCGCCGCCATGGCGAACACGCCGGGATCACCGGACGAAACCACAATCACCGAACGGCCTTGCGCCGCCAGCTCGAAGGCGTGACGGGCACGCTGCATTTCTTCGCGATTGTCGGTGCAATGCAGCACCTGATCTTCACGGAACGGCCCGGCCATGCGCACGTAGGTTTCGTAGCCGAGTACGTCGGTGGCCCTGGTCAGTTCGGCCTTGACCGCTGGCACCATCAGTTCGGCGGCGCCAGGGCCCAGACCGATTACCGCCAAACGACCGCGTGCACGGCCGATCTGCGCAGCGTCCAGCGGCTGAGTGGCCACCGCGATGGCAATGCCGGTATCCGCTGACACGATGGTAGTGTTCGGCACGGTGTGGCGGGACAACTCGCTAACGCCGCCGCTGACCGACGCAAACCGCAGAGGCACACCCAGTTCAAGTGCCGCTTCGCGCAATGCCGTGCTGGCCAAGTTCAGATCGCTCGCCAACAGGCACGCCACCGATTGCACGGCGATTTTCGCTTGATGCAGGGCCGTGCGAATCGCGCCTGGCAGACCCGTCACCTCACCGCTCACCGCCACCAACACATTGCGCGGGTAAATCATCAATTCATTGGCCGCCGGTGTCCGCTCGGCATGGCCGACATGGATCGACAGCTGCGCTTGAGGATCTTGCGGCAACTGCGCCTGCGCCAGCCACGGCGCAGCCCCTTCGACGCGTACGCTTTGGCCGGCGAGCAAATCCGAGACGAAGCGCTTGCCCAGTTCCAGATCGCCGAGGGCGTAACCGCTGGGTGGATTGAGCAGGCAGGTGCCGAAGCGCAATTCACCGCTGGTGGTGATCGCCGCAGCAACCTCGAGACCGGCGGCAATCTCTCGCGCCATGACGTTCACGCCACCTAGGCCACCGAGCAGCGGCACCACGGCGCTGCCGTCTTCGGCCACGGCCAGCACCGGCGGCTCGGCGCCTTTTTCCAACAGAAGCGGGGCCAGCGTTCGGATTACGATGCCCGCAGCGCATAAGGCGATGATCGGCGTGTCCTGCTGATAGAACTCACGCAAGGTGGCGCCGAATTCGTGATAGACGCGGTCCGCGCCTTCCACCCGTTCGGCCAGACCATGGATCAATGCGCCAGGGTATAGCTGCGCAATCTTGCGCGCAGTCGCGAGGCTGCCATTGCCCAGAATGACAATCGCCGGAACTGGACGGGCCATCAGCCTTGCCACCGTTCGCCGGGCACAATGATCAGCGAGAAGTACGGCGAGGACATCGGCTCGACCTGATCCAGCGGGACGATTTTCTGATTGGCCATGGTCGCGCGCTCAACGTACAACGCACGCTCCGCCAGCCCGAGTTCTTCGAGCACCTGACGGACCTTGGGAAAGTTGCGCCCCAGCTTCATGATCACCGCGGCATCGGCATCGGCCAGACGACGCTTGAGATCGTCGGCGGGCAACACACCCGACAGTACCGACAAACTCTGATTGCGATACACCAGCGGCGCACCCAGCACCGAAGCACCGCCGAGCATCGAGCAAACGCCCGGCACGACTTCGGCTTCATAGCGCTCGGCCAGTCGATCGTGCAGGTACATGTAGGAGCCGTAGAAGAACGGATCGCCTTCGCAGATCACCGCCACGTCACGGCCAGCGTCCAGGTGCGCGGCCAATTCTTCGCCGGCTGCATCGTAGAAATCGCTGATCACTTGTTCATACGACAGCGGCGCCGGCAACGCTTCGGTGGTCACCGGATACACCAGCGGCAGCAGCGTTTGCGCGTCCTGCAAATGCGCCTCGATGATACCGAACGCGTTGCCCTTTTTGCCCTTGGCGACGAAGTACGCCACCACCGGCGATTCGCGCAGCAGGCGCAGGGCTTTGACGGTAATCAGTTCCGGATCACCGGGGCCGACGCCCAGGCCGATCAAACGTCCAGGTTGCTGCATCATTCGATCTCCGTGGCGAGGGCATTGACGGCGGCGGCGGCCATGGCGCTACCGCCCAGGCGGCCTTGCATGATGACGAAGGGCACGCCGCGACTGTCCGCCGCGAGGGCTGCCTTGGATTCGGCGGCGCCGACGAAGCCTACCGGGAAGCCGAGAATCAGCGCCGGTTTCGGCGCGCCGGCGTCGAGCATTTCCAGCAGATAAAACAGTGCGGTCGGCGCGTTGCCGATCACCACCACGCTGCCTTCCAGGTGCGGGCGCCATAGCTCCAGCGCGGCGGCGGAGCGGGTGTTGCCCAGCTCGCGGGCAAGCTCTGGAACACTTTCATCGCGCAGGGTGCAGATGACTTCGTTGTTCGCGGGCAAACGCGTGCGGGTCACGCCTTCACTGACCATCCGCGCGTCGCACAGAATCGGTGCACCGGCGGCCAGCGCATCCCGCCCGGCCTTGCCCGCGCCTTCGGAAAATTGCAGGCCGTCGATGGCGTCGACCATGCCGCAGGCGTGGATCACACGGACCGCGAGTTTTTCCAGGTCGGCCGGAATACGCTCGAGGTTGGCCTCGGCACGAATGATCGCGAAGGAGTTGCGATAGATCTCCTGACCGTCGCGGATGTAATCAAGCATCAAGGGGGCTCCGTGAGCGGGCGTCGAGCAAGGCTGCGACCGCTTCAATAGTAAGGTTGCGTGCGTGCAGCGCGCCGAAACCCGGCTGCGCTGCATCGCGAAAATAGAGGTCGTAGTGACCGGGAGAAACCGCCAGCAACGTGATGGGTGCGATGTGTGCAGCCGCGCAGGAACGCTGGCAGCCGGACAGGTGCACGTTCAGTGTCTGGCCGTGACGTTGCAGCAGCGCCGCCAGTTGTCGGGCATCGCCCTTGGTGTCGGCCAGGCCTTTGCCGCACCCGGTCGAGCCGGTGCAGGCGATCAGATGCGCCAAGGCATCGTCGGCCGAGCAACGCAGACCGAGTTGTTCAAGGTTGTGGATAACTTGCGGCGCATCGACGACATGAACACCGGGTAACAACAGGCTTTGCCAAGGCGTGAAACGCAGGCTGCCGTCACCCTGATCACGTGCCAGTTGTACGACGCCTCTGAGCATCGTGGGATTGAGGCGACCCAGCGGCGGCACCGCGCCGATATACACACGCTCGGCCTCACCCTGTGGATGAGCGCCGATGTGCAAGACACTCGGACTTACTTTGCGCTGCCAACCCGTGATGGGCATCAACGGCACACGTTCGGCCAGACGAGCGAGAAACCCGTCGAGTGAGCATTCAGCGAGTAAATGCCGCATGCGTGTCTGATCGGGACGCGCCAGCTCAAGAAACAACTCCAGCACCGCGACCACCAGCGGGTGGCCCTGCGCCAGTGACACCGTACCCACAGGCGAGTCCACAGGACACCCTGCCAGGCCGAATGCAAAAACCAGCTCGCCGTCTCGCTCAGTGGCGGACAACCACAGGTCATGGGGATGTTCGAGCATCGCCAAGCCTTCGCCGCCATCCAGTTGCACGGCAAACTTGGCGCTGAGGTCGTGGAAACGTTCATGGCTTTGCAAGGTGACAAGGATCTGTTCAGCCAGCGGGCGCGTGTCGAACAGCATCTGCCGATCAATGCCCGCACTCGGGCTGAGCATCAGATTGCGCACATCGTCGCCAGCGGCAGTGCTTGGGCCCAACCCGGCAGCCATCAGGCCATCGATCATGGCACCGTGTTCACTGCCGATCCCGCGAATTTGCAGATTGGCACGGTTGGTCGCCTCGATCACGCCGCCGGCGAACCGCTCAGCAGCACTGGCCACCGCTTCGGCCTGAGCCGCACTGATCGAACCGCCATTCAACTTGATCCGGCAGATACCGCCATCCAGCGCCTGGACGATACGCAGTAACCCCGGACAGGCCGAGGGGCGTAAGGCTAAGGACATCGGGCGTTTGTTCAAGGGGGCGACCGGCAGTGTGGGAAAGGCGCTTCGCGGGCGAAGGCGCGGTATTATGCCTGCTTTGTTCGACGGCATGAAAAGCCTGCACGTCGGAACAGTCCGTTTGAGGACTATATTTGAGGACTGTAGATGTCACCGTGGCTGACAGTAGTGGGAATCGGCGAAGACGGCTTCAAGGGCCTGGGCAAAAACGCCCGGCACACTCTGCTGCGCGCTTCGCGGATCATTGGCGGTCAGCGGCAACTGGATTTGCTGCCGGTGTGCATCCGTGGCGAGCGACAGTTGTGGCCCAGCCCTTTCTCCCTTGAGCCGGTTTTAGCGCTGCGCGGCGAACCGGTCTGCGTACTGGCCAGCGGCGATCCGATGTTCTTTGGCGTGGGCGCAAGCCTTGCCCGGAAACTGCCCAACGATGAAATGCTGATACTGCCGGCACCCTCCTCTTGCTCGCTGGCGGCGGCGCGAATGGGCTGGCCGTTGCAGGATGTCGTCACGCTTTCGGTGGTTGCCCGTCCCATCGCCGCACTCAATGCGCAGTTGTTCAGCGGTGTTCGCTTGCTGGTGTTGAGCAACGACGGCAGGAGCCCGGCTGCAATCGCGACACTGTTGCGTGAACGCGGTTTCGGGCGGAGTCGCCTCACCGTGCTGGAACATCTGGGCGGAGCAGCCGAACGACGCATCGAGGGTGTCGCCAATGACTGGAACAATCCTGTGATCGCCGATCTGAACCTGATCGCCATCGAGTGCATCGCCGAGCCCAATACGCCGCGCCTCTCCCGATTGGCCGGCCTGCCGGACTCAGCCTTCAAACACGATGGCCAATTGACCAAGCGCGACGTGCGCGCAATCACCCTCGCCCGCCTCGCTCCGATACCCGGTGAACTATTGTGGGACGTCGGCGCAGGCAGCGGCTCGATCGGCATCGAATGGATGCGCGCCCACCCCAGTTGCCGGGCGCTGGCCATCGAGGCGGATGAAGGGCGGCAGCTGTTGATCGAACACAACCGAGATGCCCTCGGTGTTCCCGGCCTGCAGCTGATTCGCGGCAGTGCGCCGCTGGCCTTGGCCGGACTCGAGGATCCAGACGCCATTTTCATCGGTGGCGGTGTCACCCGCGAGGGCGTGCTCAACACGTGTTGGGCCGCACTCAAGCCCGGCGGTCGACTGATCGCCAACGCCGTCACGCTACAAAGTGAAATGACTTTGATGGCTTGGCGCGAGCAGCACGGCGGCGAGCTGACTCGGATCCATATCGCTCAAGCCCAACCGCTGGGAGACTTCGATACCTGGCGTCAGGCGTTGCCGATTACCTTGCTGGAAGTGACGAAGCCTTTCGATGCGTGACGAAACCGCCGAACAACCCGCACCGTTGCGCAGCGGCCTGACCACCGGCAGCTGCGCGACCGCAACCAGCCTGGCGGCTGCACGTTTGTTGCTGGAAGGCACTCATTCGGACGCGGTGGACATCGTCCTGCCCAAGGGCAAGCAGGTGCAGATGCGGCTGGAGTTCTGTCGTCTGATCGACAACGGGGCCGAAGCAGGGACGATCAAGGACGCGGGCGATGACCCCGACGTGACCCATGGCGCGCTGCTTTATTCCCAGGTACGACTGAACACGGCGCCGGGCATTCGCTTCAATGCCGGGCGCGGCGTCGGCACCGTCACCCGGCCGGGGTTGGTGCTGGGCGTCGGCGAACCCGCGATCAACCCGGTACCACGCAAGATGATCACCGATCACTTGACCCTGCTGGCCGAGGAACTCGATTACCGCGGCGGTTTCGAGGTCACGGTGAACGTCGAGGGCGGTGAAGCGCTGGCCTTGAAAACCATGAACCCGCGCCTGGGGATTCTCGGCGGTTTGTCGATTCTCGGCACCAGCGGCATAGTCCGGCCGTTTTCCTGCGCGGCGTACATTGCCTCGATTCATCAAGGCATCGACGTCGCAAAGACCAACGGCTATCTGCACATCGCCGCATGCACAGGAAACGCCAGTGAAGACACCATGCGCCGCGTCTACGACCTGCCGGAAATCGCCCTGATCGAAATGGGCGACTTCGTCGGCGCAGTGCTCAAACATCTGCGCAAAGTGCCTGTGGATAAACTCAGCCTCTGCGGCGGCTTCGGCAAGATCAGTAAACTGGCGGCCGGGCACATGGATTTGCACAGCCGACATTCGAGCATCGACCTGCCGCAACTGGCCGAGTGGGCGGCGGCGATTGGCGCCGATGAGGCGTTGCAGCAAGGGATTCGCGAGGCCAACACCAGCCAGCAAGCCTTGGCGATGGCCAGCGCTGCAGGTATCGCGCTCGGAGATGCGGTGTGTCAGCACGCGTTGGACTTTGCTCGCAGCGTGGTGCCGGCGCAGGTTCAGGTTGAAGTATTTGCCATCGATCGCCAGGGCGGGATTGTGGGCCATGCGGGAGCTTTTCAATGAAGCGCGTGTTGTTGCTGGGTGGCGTGACGGAAGCCTTGGCCATCGCCCGGACCCTCGGGCCAGAACACATCTATAGCCTGGCCGGCGTCGGGCGTGTGCCGACGGATCTGACCTGCCAGGTTCGCGTTGGCGGTTACGGCGGCGCCGAAGGGCTTGCGAAGTTCATTCGGGATGAAGGGATCGACCTGCTCCTGGACGCAACCCACCCCTACGCCGCACAAATCAGCCAAAACGCCGCCACCGCTGCACGGTTGAGCGGCATTGCATGCTGGGCGTTAAGGCGTCCAGCCTGGCAACCACAGGCCGGGGATGACTGGCGAGATGTCAGCGACTGGGCCGAGTTGATCGAAGCGCTGAAACCGTTCCGGCGACCACTGTTCACCCTCGGCCGCGAACCGTTGCAGCACCTGCACGAAATCCCGCCAGAGCAATTCTGGACCTTGCGTGCACTGGACGTTTACCCCGGTAACGAACGCTGCGAAGTGATTGGCGCGCGTGGGCCGTTTCTGATTGAAGATGAACGTGAGCTGTTTGAACGTCGGCAGATTGATGTGCTGATCAGCAAGAACAGCGGCAGCACGGCGACCGAACCGAAACTGGAAGTGGCACGGGAGCGTGGGGTGCCGGTGATTGTTTTGCAGCGCCCAGTGTTGCCGGGGGTTGATCGGGAGTTTGGGGCGGTGACAGACGTATTGGCAGCCCTGATAACAGAAACCACCACATAACCTGTAGCAGCTGGCGAAGCCTGCGTTCGGCTGCGAAGCAGTCGTAAATCCTGCATCCACGATTAACCTGAAAGACCGAGGCGTTTGATTTTACGACTGCTGCGCAGCCGAACGCAGCCTTCGGCAGCTGCTACAAAATTGTGTGAAGGCTGATCTGCACGGTACTGGCAATCCGTAATTCGCGACTATCATGCAGGCTATGGAGCTTGGCGCTGCGACACCACACCGCACGCCGCTTTTTTACTTATCGGCCCTGATCAGGCTAAATAGCCGCGCCTGATCGCCCACCCAACCGGATTTTTCCCATGTCCCGACAACGGCTCGCATTTGCCTGGATCGCCTGCTTCGCAGTGCTGTTCAACATGCTCGCCATACCGATGTCCGGAGCGATGGCACAGACGGCGAAATCACCCGCCGAGCAGTTGTTGTGGGGCAGTTTCTGTTCGTCCAGCGGCACCAGGATGGTGGCGATTTCCCTGGGCGATATCGAACAGAAAGCCCCGCAGAACGACGATCACTCCAACATGCAACATTGCTGGTGCTGTTCAGGTTCCGCGCCACTGGTGGCGCTGCCCGGGCACACGCCGCAACTGTATTTCGCGCGTTTCGAGGCCAATCGAAGCCTGCCTCACGCCTCTCTCGATACACCGACACCGCGCCAGCAATGGCCGAGCCTCAACCCCCGCGCTTCCCCTCTGGTGTGATTCCTTCTCGCAATTGACCTGCGTTTTGAATCGTTCTGGAGAACTGCCATGTTGAACAAACTCATCGTTCTGGCTGTGTTGCTGCTGCCTGCCTGTTTTGCCAATGCCCACGAATACAAGGCCGGGGAGCTGGAAATCGCTCATCCGTGGTCGCAAGAGTTGCCGCCCAACGCGCCAACTGTTGCGGCTTACTTCGTGGTTCACAACAACGGTAAAACGGCCGACCGACTGCTCAGTGTCGACTCGCCCATTGCAGGCGAAGCCCAGTTGCACGAGCACGTCATGCAAAACGATCTGATGAAAATGCAGCAGGTGCCGAGCGTCGACATTCCTGCCGGTGGCAACGTCACCTTTGCGCCGATGGCCTATCACGTGATGCTGGTAAACCTGAAAGACCGCAGCCTGTTGAGCGACGGCAAACACTTCCCGCTGACGATGCATTTCGAGAAGTCCGGCGAAGTGACGGTCGACGTCTCGGTGCAGAAGAAGCCGCCGGAAGGCATGCAGACACACGCCCACGCCCAGTAAGCGACTGAGCAAAAACGCCCATGCGCCCGCTTAGCGCCAGGTCATCCGCACACCGTCGTCAGCCGTTAAGCCTGACGCGCGGTAGCTGGATCAGCCTGTTCGCCATGTTGATGATCTTTATCGGCCCGCTGATTTCTCAGTCGATGCCGATGGATCAACGCGCCTCGATGTCCATGACGATGTCGATGGACATGAGCATGGACATGTCGACGATGGAGCACGCCGACCACAGCGCGCAAACCACCGCCGAACACTGCCCGCCAAAAGCCTCACATCACGCGCTCTGGGAAAAATGCGGCTATTGCAGCCTGCTGTTCAATTGCCCGGCGCTGACCGGCGGCCAATCCTTCGTCGCATTCGACACGCCAAAAGCCACTACCTTCACCACACCCTCCCCTCGCCTGGGCCACGCCCGGCAAACCTTCTTCCCCGGCGCCCGCACCCGCGCCCCACCCATCGACGCGTAAACCCTCACATCCGATCTCACACAGTCCGAAGACAGCCAAAGCTACCTGTGGGAGCGAGCTTGCTCGCGATCGCGATGGGTCATTCAACATCCATGTCGTCTGACACACCGCTTTCGCGAGCAAGCTCGCTCCCACAAGGATTGCGCAGGCTGCCGGCCGTGTCGTTTACGACTGTTCGATGGAAATTGTCATGTCCAGGTTTTCTGCTGACTCACGCTTGAGCGCTGCCCAAGCTTCTTTTGCCCCGAACGAATCCAGTATTCGTTTCAGGCACGCCACCGCCTTCCTTTGCGGTGCACTGCTGACACCGATGGTACTGGCCGATGAACACGCCGGTCACAGCGAAGAACTGAGCCCGACGGTGATCACCGCCATCGCGCCGAGTTCACCACTGACCATCGTCACCAATCCCAAGGACCCGCGCCAACCGGTGCCGGCCAGCGACGGTGGCGATTACCTGAAAACCATCCCTGGCTTCGCCCTGGTGCGCAATGGCGGCACCAACGGCGACCCGGTGCTGCGCGGCATGTTCGGTTCGCGGTTGAACATACTCACCAACGGCGGCCAGTTGCTCGGCGCCTGCCCCGGCCGAATGGACGCTCCGACCTCATACATCTCGCCGGAAACCTACGACAAACTCACCGTCATCAAAGGCCCGCAAACCGTGCTCTGGGGACCGGGGGCGTCGGCCGGGACCATCCTCTTCGACCGTGAGCCGGAAAGCTTCGGCGAACTCGGCACGCGGGTGAACGCCAGCGTGCTGGCTGGCTCCAACGGCCGTTTCGACAAAGTGGTGGATGCTGCTGCCGGCGGGCCATTGGGTTACGTGCGAGTGATCGGCAACACCGCGCATGCCGACGACTACCAGGACGGTAACAACGACACCGTGCCGTCGCGCTACGACAAATGGAACGGCGACGTTGCGGTGGGCTGGACCCCGGACGCCGACACC
The DNA here is from genome assembly GCF_004136015.1 of Pseudomonas sp. ACM7. NCBI lineage: Bacteria > Pseudomonadati > Pseudomonadota > Gammaproteobacteria > Pseudomonadales > Pseudomonadaceae > Pseudomonas > Pseudomonas sp. ACM7. The sequence continues at coordinate 1,955,581 of NZ_CP024866.1, forward strand.
CTGCTGGAACTCACCGCCGGCAAGGGCGATGGCGAAGCGCGTTACGCGGGACGCGGCATGGACGGCTCGCAGTTCAAGCGCGAAAGCCTGGGCCTGCGTTTCGAGAGGTCGAACATCGGTGATGTGCTGGATAAGGTCGAGGCGCAGATCTACTACAACTACGCCGACCACGTGATGGACAACTACACCCTGCGCACGCCGTCCGGCACCGGAATGATGGCAGGTCCCATGGCCTCCAACGTCGACCGTCGAACCCTCGGCGCACGGATCAAAGCCACCTGGCGCTGGGCCGATGTGCAGTTGATCAGCGGCATCGATGCGCAGACCAGCGAACATCGCCAACGCAGCGCCATGGGCATCGACGTCTACAAGGACTTGCCGCGCAACAAGGACGCCGACTTTCACAACTACGGCGTGTTCAGCGAATTGACCTGGTACGCCGCCGACCGTGACCGGCTGATTACCGGCGCGCGCCTGGACCGCGCGTCGGCCAAGGATTTTCGGCAGACCACTGGCTCCGGGATGATGGCGCGTCCCAACCCAACCGCCGACGACACCCGTGCCGACACCCTGCCAAGCGGCTTCGTCCGTTACGAGCATGACCTGGCTGACAGTCCGACCACGCTGTATGCCGGCCTCGGTCACACCCAGCGCTTCCCGGATTACTGGGAGCTGTTTTCGCCCAAGTCCGGCCCCGCCGGCTCGGTGAATGCCTTCGATTCGATCAAGCCTGAAAAAACCACCCAGCTCGACTTCGGCCTGCAATACAAGACCGAAGACCTCGAAGCCTGGGCCTCGGGTTACGTCGGGCAGATGCGCGACTACATCCTGTTCAACTACACGCCCGGGATGATGGGCATGACCTCGCAAGCACAGAACATCGACGCGCGAATCATGGGCGGCGAATTGGGTGCGGCCTACAAGCTGACCAGCAACTGGAAAGCCGACGCGACCCTGGCCTACGCCTGGGGCAAGAACAGCAGCGACGGCAACGCACTGCCGCAAATGCCGCCGCTGGATGCACGTTTCGGCCTGACCTACAGCGAAGACAACTGGAGCGCCGGAGCGTTGTGGCGGGTGGTCGCGGCGCAAAACCGTATCGACCAGAACAAAGGCAACGTCGTCGGCAAGGACTTCGACAAGACCTCGGGCTTTGGCGTGTTCTCGCTCAACGGTGCGTACCGGATCGACAAGCACTGGAAGGTCAGCACCGGCGTCGACAACCTGTTCGGCAAGGCGTACGCCGAGCACTTGAACCTGGCCGGCAACGCCGGTTTTGGCTATCCGGCCAATGACCCGCAAGCCATAAAAGAACCGGGGCGAACGCTCTGGACCAAGGTGGACATGAGTTTCTAACAAGAAAAGTCAAAAGATCGCAGGCTACGCCAGCTCCTACATTGGAACACGTACCCCCTGTAGGAGCTGTGTAGGAGCTGTCGAGTGAAACGAGGCTGCGATCTTTCCAAGACAATTGAATCGCCAAAGCGGAGCACAACCGATGAAACAGCCCAAAGTGAATTTCTACAACCTGGCCTGGCGCTGGCATTTCTATGCCGGTCTGTTCGTCGCGCCTTTCATGGTGATGCTGGCTTTGACCGGCGTCATTTACCTGTTCAAACCGCAACTCGACCCGTTGATGTACGGCAGCCTGCTGAACGTCCCGGCCGGGCATCACAGCGTCCCGGCCGATGACCTGCTCAAGCGGGTGAAAGAGGCTTACCCACAAGCCACGATCAAGCAGTATTTGCCACCGGTCAACGCCGAGCGCAGCGCGCAATTTGTCGTGATCAATGGCGGTAGCGAGCTCAATGTATTCGTCGATCCCTACCACGGCGACATCCTCGGAGAGCAAGACGCCAAAAAGAATCTGCAAGCCGTTGCGCGAGCGATTCACGGCGAATTGATGATCGGCACCGTCGGTGATCGACTGATCGAACTGGCCGCCGGCTGGGGCGTGGTGTTGGTGGTCTCCGGCGTGTTCTTGTGGTGGCCGCGTGGCCAGGCGGCCGGCATCCTGTGGCCACGCTTGAGCAGTCGCGGTCGAGTGCTTTGGCGTGACCTGCACGCGGTGACAGGGTTTTGGGGCGCGTCGTTGCTGCTGGTGATGCTGCTCAGCGGCATGACCTGGACCGGGTTCTGGGGCAAGCAATACGCCGAAGTGTGGAATGTCTTTCCGGCAGCGATGTGGGATGACGTACCCAAATCCGATGTGGAGGCCCGCAGCCTCAACACCGCTACCCGCCAGACCGTGCCTTGGGCGATGGAAAACACACCGATGCCAATGTCCGGCGACCACGCCGAACACATGACCCTCGGCGGCACACAAGCGGGTCCTGCCGCACCGACCATCAGCTTGCAGGACGTGCAGAACATCGCTGCGCAACGCCAGGTCGAACCGGGTTACAGCATCACCTTTCCGGCCACGACGACTGGCGTGTTCACCATCGCGGTGTTCGCCGACGACCCGCGCAACGACGCCACGCTGCATGTGGATCAATACACCGGCGACGTCCTCGCCGACGTGCGCTTCGCGCAATACGGCACCGTCGCCCGCGCGACGGAAATCGGCGTGATGCTGCACGAAGGTAAAATGTTCGGTGCGTTCAATCAGATCATTGTGCTGCTGATCTGCCTGATGATTCTGCTCAGCGCCGTCAGCGGCGTGGTGATCTGGTGGAAGCGCCGTCCACAAGGAAAATTCGGTGTTCCGCCGCTGCGCCACGACCTGCCGAAATGGAAAACCGGGGTGGTGATCATGCTGACGCTGGCAGTGATCTTTCCGCTGGTGGGGGCTTCGTTGATCGTAGTGTGGCTATTGGATCGAGTGCTGTTATCGAGGCTCAACGAGCGAGTAGAACCTACCGCCTCACTGTGATCAGATTGCGCGGTTCGCGCGGAAAAACGCGGGCCGCACAACCTGAAAACAAAAATACCGAAGTTGCATTACTTGTCCGAATACAGGTTGCCATTAATATTTTGAAGCCCTTTCACTTGCTCGGCACTGCCCCTGTAACTCGTGCTGGTGGGAACGCCTGAACCACTTTGGCATTTGACGGTAATCCAGCAACGCTGGGTATCGTCAAGCCTAACCATGTCGGTCGGCACACTGTTGATTCTCTGTGGCTCCCCGCAAGTTGCAACGGCACTGCTGGCATTCCAGGCAGCAGCGCAAGAGCCCCAATCTTCGGCCTTCAAAGACTGGATACACAGCATAGAACCCAACGAAACAAGTAAAACACTCACCTTTAAACTGTCCATCGCAATGTCCTCGTAGCAGCGTTAATTCGCCTGCACGCTAAAACTACGAGGGCCGGGAGGGCAGGTCTACTGTCATAACTGACAGGTTTTATCTGTTTTTCTAGATTGTTTTAATCTAAAAAATACACGTAAAAAAACAATCGACGATATGCGATGTTCCAAGGTTTGCGCTCGATAAAACAGCGCAATTCACAACCTGAATCCGCCTCACCTTCATCATGAATCAGGCAAGATGCGCGTATTAGAGAGTTCTGTAGACTTCGCACGCTTATCTCCCGGCCATTTTTAGTGTTACTGCATAACGCAAAGAGCAAGCTCGCTCCCACATTGAAATGCGATCAACTGTGGGAGCGAGCTTGCTCGCGATGAGGCCGTCAGCAACACCGAATATTTCAGAGTAGATGCATGACCTCGCTGAACCTCACGAACCTCGCCTGGACGCCCTTGGGCCAGGGCCATTGCCATCACCAGTTCCAACTGCGTGATGCAACCTTGCACGTGCTCCCCGGTGAGTTCGTCGGTTTGATCGGCCCCAACGGCAGCGGCAAAACCAGCCTGCTGCGCTGTGCCTGGCGCTTCAGCAAACCCGAGAGCGGCGAGGTCAAGCTCGACCACCACAACGTCTGGAAGCAATCCTCGCGCTGGTGCGCGCAACGTATCGCCGTGGTCCTGCAGGAATTCCCCGACGCCTTCGGCCTCACCGTCGACGAAGTCGTCGCCATGGGCCGCACACCGCACAAAGGTCTGTTCGACGGCGACACCCTGGAGGACAGAGAACTCGCAACCCAGGCCCTCGATTCAGTCGGTCTGAAAGGCTTCGAGGATCATGCCTTCGCCACCCTCTCCGGCGGTGAAAAACAGCGCGTGATCCTCGCCCGCGCCCTGGCTCAGCAACCGCAAATGCTGATCCTCGACGAGCCGACCAATCACCTCGATCCGCGCTATCAGCTCGAACTGCTGCAACGGGTCAAACGCCTGAAGATCGGCACCCTGGCGAGCATTCACGACCTCAACCTCGCAGCCGCTTTCTGCGATCGGCTGTACGTGATCAATCACGGCCGCATTGTCGCCAGCGGCACGCCCAAAGAAGTCCTGACCGCCCCACTGCTGCGCGACGTGTTCGGCGTCGAAGCGCTGATAGATGAACATCCCTTGCACGGCTACCCACGAATCACCTGGATAACCCAACCATGACTTTGCGTTCCCTTCTTTGCGCCACTCTGTTGCTGGGCAATGCCCAGGCATTTGCCGAGGCCACTCACTACCCGTTGACCGTGCAGAGCTGCAACCGCGAAGTGACCTTCAAGCAAGCGCCGAAACACGCGGTCAGCCACGACATCAACATGACCCAGATGATGCTCGCCCTTGGCCTCAAACCCAGCATGGCCGGGTATAGCGGTGTGACCGGTTGGAAGTCGGTCACGCCCCAGATGCAGACCATCCTCGATGGCTTGCCGGAGTTGGCGGCCAAGTACCCGTCGGTGGAAACCCTGCTCAACGCCAACGTCGATTTTTTCTTCGCCGGCTGGGATTACGGCATGCGCGTGGGTGGTGACCTGACGCCGCAAACGTTGCAGCCGCTGGGCATCAACGTCTACGAGCTGACCGAGTCCTGCGCGTTCGTGATGAAGCGTCCGCCGGCCAGTCTGGAAGACACTTACAACGACCTGCGCAACCTCGGCAAAATCTTTGACGTGCAGGATCGCGCCAACGTCTTGATCACCCAGATGCAGGCGCAAGTCGCCGAAGTGCGCAAGGATCTGCCGGCGGACAAACCTCGCGTGTTCCTCTATGACAGCGGTGAAGACCGCGCCATGACCTCCGGCCGCCTCGGTATGCCGCAAGCGCTGATCGACGCCGCTGGCGGGCGCAATATTCTCGACGACGTCGACGCGAGTTGGACCCGGGTCAACTGGGAGAACGTGGTCGAGCGCAATCCGCAGGTGATCGTGATCGTCGACTACGGCGAAGTCACCGCCGAACAGAAAGAGCAATTTCTGATGAACAACAAGGCGCTGCAATCGGTGGACGCGATCAAGAACCAGCGCTTCATCGTGATTCCGTATGTGCAGGCCACGCCGGGGATCGACAACGTGCTGGCGGTTGAAACCCTGGCCAAGGGTTTCCACGGCGAATGATCAATCGTCGCTACGCCTTGTTGCTGGTTGCCCTCGGCGCGTTGTTGCTGGTGTCGTGCGTGGTGTCGCTGGGCGTCGGTCCGGCGCGGGTGCCGGTGGACGTGGTGTGGCGGATTCTGTTGCACAAGATTTTCGGTTTCGGCGTGCCGGACTGGGCCGCTGGGCAGGAACACATCGTCTGGCTGATTCGCGTGCCTCGCATGCTGTTGGGTGCGTTGGTCGGCGCCGGGCTCGCGCTGATCGGTGCGGTGCTGCAAGCGGTGACGCGCAATCCGCTGGCCGACCCGCATTTGCTCGGGGTCACCTCCGGCGCGACCCTCGGTGCGGTGATTGTGGTGCTGCATGTCGGTGAAATCGTCGGCTTGCTGACCTTGCCGATCGCGGCGTTTATCGGCGCGTTGCTGAGCATGTTGATCGTGCTGATGATCGCCAACCGCAACGGGCGACTGGACAGTGATCGGCTGCTGTTGTGCGGCGTGGCGGTGTCCTTCGTGATGATGGCGATCGCCAATCTGCTGCTGTTTCTGGGCGATCACCGCGCGAGTTCGGCGGTGATGTTCTGGATGCTCGGTGGGCTCGGGTTGGCGCGCTGGGAATTGCTGGCAGTGCCGGCGGCCAGCGTGTTGCTCGGGTTGGTGTTGTTGCTGGGAATGGCTCGGCCACTGAATGCGTTGATGGCGGGCGAGCAGACGGCCGTGACCCTCGGACTCAACGCTCGTACCGTGCGGTTGCGGGTGTTTTTGATTGCTTCGCTGATGACTGGAGTGCTGGTGTCGATCAGCGGGTCTATCGGGTTTGTCGGGCTGATGGTGCCGCACATTGCGCGACGTTTGGTCGGGGCGGAGCATCGGCGATTGCTGCCGGTGTGCGTGTTGTTGGGCAGCATCTTTCTCGTCTGGGTCGACGTCGCCGCCCGCACCCTGATCGCCCCCGAAGACTTGCCCATCGGCGTTGCCACCGCCGCCATCGGCGGCTTGTTCTTCATCGGCCTAATGCGTCGCCGCTGAACCCCCACATCCCCCTGTAGGAGCTGTCGAGTGAAACGAGGCTGCGATCTTTTGATCTTAAAAAATCAAGATCAAAAGATCGCAGCCTCGTTTCACTCGACAGCTCCTACAGGTCTACGCCCCAATGTGGCGCACCTCTTCGCACCAACGCGCCAGGCGCGATCCTTCATGGTGCGTCGCCCAAACCGCGCAACCGCTCTAATACGACATTTCCCTGCCTTTTGCCGACCAGGCACAGCCCTTGCTAAAGACCCTTCAGTAGTCCGCATCTGCCACCAAGAAAATTCATAAGTTCATGGAGATCGCACAATGAAGCGTCGCAGCTTGATCAAGGCTTTCACACTATCGGCATCGATTGCCGCGATGGGCATGACCTGGAGCCTCCAGGCCGCCGAGACCATCAAGGTCGGTATTCTGCATTCGTTGTCCGGGACCATGGCGATCTCCGAAACCTCGCTGAAAGACATGGCGTTGATGACCATCGACGAGATCAATGCCAAGGGCGGCGTGAACGGCAAGATGCTGGAACCGGTGGTGGTGGACCCGGCGTCGAACTGGCCGCTGTTCGCCGAGAAAGGCCGCCAGCTGCTGACCCAGGACAAGGTGGCGGTGGTGTTCGGTTGCTGGACGTCGGTGTCGCGCAAATCGGTATTGCCGGTGTTCGAAGAGCTCAACGGTCTGCTGTTCTACCCGGTGCAATACGAAGGCGAAGAGATGTCGCCGAACGTGTTCTACACCGGTGCTGCGCCGAACCAACAGGCGATCCCGGCGGTGGAATACCTGATGAGCGAAGAAGGCGGCAGCGCCAAGCGTTACTTCCTGCTGGGCACCGACTACGTCTACCCGCGCACCACCAACAAGATCCTGCGCTCGTTCCTGCACTCCAAAGGTGTGGCCGACAAAGACATCGAAGAGGTCTACACCCCGTTCGGCCACGCCGATTACCAAACCATCGTGGCCAACATCAAAAAATTCTCGGCCGGTGGCAAGACCGCGGTCATCTCCACCGTCAACGGCGACTCCAACGTGCCGTTCTATAAAGAGCTGGCCAACCAAGGTTTGAAAGCCACCGACGTTCCGGTCGTGGCGTTCTCGGTCGGCGAAGAAGAACTGCGCGGTATCGACACCAAACCGTTGGTGGGCAACCTGGCGGCGTGGAACTACTTCGAGTCGGTCGAGAATCCGGCGAACAAGAAATTCGTCGCCGACTGGAAAGCCTACGCCAAGAAACACAACTTGCCGGGCGCCGACAAAGCGGTGACCAACGACCCGATGGAAGCCACGTACGTAGGCATCCACATGTGGGCGCAAGCGGCTGAAAAAGCCAAGTCCACTGACGTCGACAAAGTCCGCGAAGCCCTCGCTGGCCAGACCTTTGCCGCGCCGTCCGGTTACACGCTGACCATGGACAAGACCAACCACCACCTGCACAAACCGGTGATGATCGGCGAGATTCAGGCGGACGGTCAGTTCAACGTGGTGTGGCAGACCGAAGGGCCGATCCGTGCCGAGCCGTGGAGCCCGTTCATCTCGGGTAACGACAAGAAGCCGGATTATGCGGTGAAGAGCAACTAAGCCACTGGATGTCGGGGCCGGGTATGGAGCTCGGGCCCGACACAAATCCCTGTGGGAGCGAGCTTGCTCGCGAAGACGGCGGCACATCCAACATTAATGTGACTGACACACCGCATTCGCGAGCAAGCCCGCTCCCACATTTAGCCCGCGCAAGGCCATACATATGCCCACCGCCCTTTACCGCTTCTTCCTGGTCATCGCATTGCTTTTACCGATGGCTGCTTTTGCCAGCGACGCCGAGGACTTCGTCGCGGCCAATCCCGTGCAGCAAGCCAAGCTTCTGGAAGGCTGGGCTGCGCAGCCCGATCCGGCCCGTATCGAGCTGATCAACGCCCTGCAACAAGGCGAGCTGACCGTCGACGGCCAACCGAAAACCCTGCGCCTGAACAACCGCCTGCGGGGTCTGATCGACACCGCTATGGCCAGCCACCAATTGCTCGCCACTGACGCCAAAACCCGTCTGACCGCCGCGCAGCAATTGCAGAAAAGCGCCAAACCGGCACAGTTGAAATTTCTCGACCAGCAACTGGCTGGCGAAAAAGATGAAGGCGTCCACGCCGCACTGAGTTTGGCGCTGGCCAATCTACAACTGGTGGACACCGACCCGGCCGTACGCCTCGCCGCTGTGCGTCTGCTCGGTGAAACCGGTGACCCACTGGCTCGCACCCGCCTCGAAAGCCTGCTGCAACCCGGTGTCGAAGCCGACGCCGGCGTACGCACCGCTGCCGAAACCAGCCTCGCTCAGGTCAAACGCAAACTGCTGATCGGCGAGATCCTCGGTCAAGCCTTCAGTGGCATGTCGCTCGGTTCGATCCTGCTGCTCGCGGCCCTCGGTTTGGCGATCACCTTCGGACTGCTCGGCGTGATCAACATGGCTCACGGCGAGATGCTGATGCTCGGCGCCTACTCGACGTACGTGGTGCAGCTGATGTTCCAACGCTTCGCCCCGCAAGCCATCGAGTTCTACCCGCTGATCGCGTTGCCGGTGGCGTTTTTCGTCACCGCCGCCATCGGTATGGCGCTGGAGCGCACGGTGATTCGCCACCTCTATGGCCGTCCATTGGAAACCCTGCTCGCCACGTGGGGCATCAGCCTGATGCTGATTCAACTGGTGCGATTGGTGTTCGGTGCGCAGAACGTCGAAGTGGCCAACCCGGCGTGGCTATCGGGCGGGATTCAAGTGCTGCCGAATCTGGTGCTGCCGTACAACCGCATCGTCATCATTGCCTTCGCGCTGTTTGTGGTGGTGCTCACCTGGTTGCTGCTGAACAAGACACGCCTCGGTTTGAACGTGCGCGCCGTCACCCAGAACCGCAACATGGCCGCCTGCTGCGGCGTACCAACCGGGCGTGTCGACATGCTCGCCTTCGGCCTCGGCTCAGGCATTGCCGGACTCGGTGGCGTAGCCCTCAGCCAGATCGGCAACGTCGGCCCGGACCTTGGCCAGAGCTACATCATCGACTCGTTCCTGGTGGTGGTGCTCGGTGGCGTCGGTCAGCTGGCCGGTAGTGTGCTCGCCGCGTTCGGCCTCGGCATCGCCAACAAAATTCTCGAACCTCAGATCGGCGCCGTGCTCGGCAAGATCCTGATCCTCGCGCTGATCATTCTGTTCATCCAGAAACGTCCGCAAGGCCTCTTCGCACTGAAAGGACGGGTGATCGACTGATGAATCAGCCTCTGATGCTCACGGCCACACAAAAGGCCGGCCCCAAAGTCACGATCGCCGTTGGCGCGGTGATCCTCGCTCTGCTGCTGGCGTTGCCGTTGCTGTCGTTGTTGTCGCCGGACAGCACGTTTCACGTCTCGGCTTACACGCTGACGTTGGTAGGCAAGATTCTCTGCTACGCGATTGTTGCGCTGGCCCTCGATCTGGTCTGGGGTTACGCCGGTCTGTTGTCCCTTGGTCACGGCTTGTTCTTCGCCCTCGGCGGCTACGCGATGGGCATGTACCTGATGCGCCAGGCCTCGGGCGATGGCTTGCCGGCGTTCATGACCTTTCTGTCGTGGACTGAATTACCGTGGTACTGGACCGGCACCAGCAGTTTCCTCTGGTCGATGTGTCTGGTGGTGCTGGCGCCGGGGTTGCTGGCGCTGGTATTCGGCTTCTTCGCCTTCCGCTCACGGATCAAGGGCGTGTATTTCTCGATCATGACCCAAGCCCTGACCTTTGCCGGGATGCTGCTGTTCTTCCGCAACGAAACCGGGTTTGGCGGCAACAACGGCTTTACCAACTTCCGCACCATTCTTGGCTTTGGCATCACCGAACCGGGCACTCGTGCGGTGCTGTTTTTCGCCACGGTGGTGTTGCTGGTGGCGAGCCTGTTCATTGGTTGGCGCCTGGCGCAGAGCAAGTTCGGTCGCGTGTTGACCGCCCTGCGGGATGCGGAAAACCGCCTGATGTTCTGCGGTTACGACCCGCGCGGTTTCAAGCTGTTCGTCTGGGTCTTGAGCGCAGTGTTGTGCGGCTTGGCCGGTGCGCTGTACGTGCCGCAAGTCGGCATCATCAACCCGAGCGAAATGTCACCGACCAATTCCATTGAAGCCGCCGTGTGGGTGGCGCTGGGTGGTCGCGGCACGCTGATCGGCCCGCTGCTCGGCGCCGGCGTGGTCAACGGGATGAAGAGCTGGTTCACCGTGGCCTTCCCGGAATACTGGCTGTTCTTCCTCGGTGCGCTGTTCATCGTCGTGACCTTGTACCTGCCCAAAGGCGTGATCGGTTTGCTGAAAAAAAGGGGTGAGCAATGAGAGTGACTGCGACGGCTGAATTCATGCTCGAACCGGCGTTTTTTCCGCCACTGGAACCCAACCGGGACGCCGGCAGCAGCCGCGACGCCATCGGCCTCGGTCAACGCGTCGGCCCCGGCCTGAATACGCGCCACGGCACGATCCTGACGCTTGAAGACATCAGCGTCAGCTTCGATGGTTTCAAGGCGCTGAACGATCTGAACCTGTACATCGGCGTCGGCGAATTGCGCTGCATCATCGGCCCCAACGGCGCGGGCAAGACCACGCTGATGGACGTGATCACCGGCAAGACTCGCCCCAGTCACGGCAAGGCCTGGTTCGGTGAAACCCTCGACCTGACGCAGATGAGCGAAGTGCAAATCGCCCAGGCCGGCATCGGTCGCAAGTTCCAGAAGCCGACAGTGTTCGAAGCCTTGAGCGTTTTTGAAAACCTGGAGCTGGCGCAAAAAACCGACAAATCGGTGTGGGCCAGCCTGCGGGCTCGCCTGAGTGGCGAACAGAAAGATCGCATCAGCGAAGTGCTGGAGACCATTCGCCTGACCACGTCGGTCAATCGACCGGCGGGCTTGTTGTCCCACGGTCAGAAGCAGTTTCTGGAAATCGGCATGTTGCTGATGCAGGACCCGCAGCTGTTGCTGCTCGACGAGCCGGTAGCGGGCATGACCGACACCGAGACCGAGTTCACCGCCGAATTGTTCAAGAGCCTGGCGGGCAAGCATTCGCTGATGGTGGTGGAACACGACATGGGCTTCGTCGGCTCCATCGCCGACCACGTCACCGTGTTGCACCAGGGCAGCGTGTTGGCCGAAGGGTCGCTGGAGCAGGTGCAGGACAACGAGCGTGTGATCGAGGTTTATCTCGGCCGCTAAGGCCAGTTGAGGACTGCTCTATGTGGGAGCGGGCTTGCTCGCGAAAGCGGTGTGTCAGTCAACTCATATGTTGAATGTGAGTCCGCCTTCGCGAGCAAGCCCGCTCCCACAGGGGACTGAGGAGAATTTGAAATGCTGCAAGTCGACAAGCTGCATCAGTATTACGGCGGTAGTCACATCCTGCGCGGCCTGACGTTTGACGTGAAGGTCGGCGAAGTCACCTGCCTGCTCGGCCGTAACGGCGTCGGCAAGACCACCCTGCTCAAGTGCCTGATGGGTTTGTTGCCGGCCAAAGAAGGCGCGGTGAACTGGGAAGGCAAACCGATTACCACGTTCAAGCCACACCAGCGGGTTCACGCAGGGATCGCTTACGTGCCTCAGGGTCGGGAAATTTTCGGCCGGCTGACCGTGGAAGAAAACCTGTTGATGGGCCTGTCGCGATTTCCCGGTGCTGAAGCCAAGGAAGTCCCGGCGTTCATCTACGAGCTGTTTCCGGTGCTGCTGCAGATGAAGCAGCGGCGAGGCGGTGACTTGTCCGGTGGCCAGCAGCAGCAATTGGCGATCGGCCGAGCGTTGGCCAGCCGTCCACGCCTGCTGATTCTCGACGAGCCCACCGAAGGCATCCAGCCATCTGTGATCAAGGAAATCGGCGCCGTGATCAAGAAGCTCGCAGCCCGTGGCGACATGGCAATTCTGCTGGTAGAGCAGTTTTACGATTTCGCCGCCGAACTGGCCGATCAGTACCTGGTGATGTCCCGGGGCGAAATCGTGCAACAGGGTCGCGGAGAAAATATGGAGGCCGAGGGTGTACGCGGTCTGGTTACGATATAAGGCTACGATCTAATCTGTAGCGTCCCAACGATAATTAGAAGCCATGAATTTACCTGTTCCCACTGCCCTGTTTACCCCGAGCTGGCACGCCGAGCTGGAACTCGGCTACGCCCGATTCGGCGACAGTACGCGCCCGGTTCAGCGCCGCCACAAAGGCCCGCTGCGGGTGCAGAAGCACCTGTATGCCGAAGGGCCGGAGGTTTGCCAGCACATCATCGTGCACCCGCCCGGCGGGATTGCCGGGGGTGATCGGCTGGACATCTCGACCAGTGTCGGCCGCGATGCCTGGGCGCAAATCACCAGCCCCGGCGCGGCCAAGTGGTATCGCGCAGCGGGGCCCGCTTATCAGAAGCTCGACTTGAAAGTAGCTGCCGGCGCGACACTGGAATGGCTGCCGCAAGAGACGATTATCTTCAGCGACGCCCAGGCAGAGCTCAGCACTTCGATTGATCTGGAAGGCGATGCTCGGTTGTTTTACTGGGACGTTGTGGCGCTGGGCAGGCCGGCCAGCGGCGAGCGTTTCGACCTCGGCCATTTTCAGGCGCAGCTGGACATCCGCCGCGACGGTCAGTTGCTCTGGCATGAACGCCAGCGCATTGTCGGAGGCGATGGTTTGCTTGATTCGCCGATTGGCCTGGATGGGCAACCGGTGTTTGCGACGTTGTGGGTGACTGGGGAGGTTGAGAGTGAATTGCTGGAGAGGTGCCGTGCTCTGCCCAACGAGGTGCGCGGAGATCTGACGCAATTGCCGGGGCTTCTGATTGCACGGTGCCTGGCCAGTGAAGCGCTGCTGGCGCGGGGCTGGCTGATTGATTTGTGGCGATTGCTCAGGCCGGTGTTACTTGGCCGGGAAGCGGTCCCACCCAGAATATGGAGCACCTGAAATGCGATACAAATGTGGGAGCGGGCTTGCTCGCGAATGCGGTGTGTCAGTCAGCATTAATGTCGCCTGACACACCGCATTCGCGAGCAAGTCGAATCGTCGCACCGCCGCTCCCACAGGTTATGTATTCACAGATCCAATAACTTTATCTGCCCAGATGGATTCCAAACGATGGACCTGACCCCACGCGAAAAAGACAAGCTGCTGATCTTCACTGCTGGCCTCGTGGCCGAGCGGCGTTTGGCGCGCGGCGTGAAACTCAACTACCCGGAAGCCATGGCCTACATTTCCGCCGCGCTGCTCGAAGGCGCCCGTGACGGCCGCACCGTGGCCGAGCTGATGCACTTCGGCACCACCCTGCTCAGCCGCGAACAAGTGATGGAAGGCATCCCGGAAATGATCCCGGAGATCCAGGTCGAAGCGACCTTTCCCGACGGCACCAAACTGGTCACCGTTCACCAACCGATCGCCTGAGGCCGCGCCATGACTTACAACATCCGCGATGCAGCGCATGCCGACTTGCCGGCGATCCGCGACATCTACAACGACGCCGTGCTCAACACCACGGCCATCTGGAACGAACAGGCCGTGGATTTGGGTAACCGCCAGGCCTGGTTCAGCGCCCGGCAATCCCAGGGCTACCCGATTTTGGTGATCGTCGAAGGCGACAACACGGTGCTGGGCTACGCTTCATTCGGTGACTGGCGGCCGTTCGACGGGTTCCGCCACACCGTCGAGCACTCGGTTTACGTGCGCAGCGACCAGCGTGGCAATGGTCTCGGCCCGCAATTGATGACCGCGTTGATCGAGCGCGCCAAAGGCTGTGGAAAACACGTGATGGTCGCCGCCATCGAAAGCGGTAACGCCTCTTCTATTCGCCTGCATGAACGAGCCGGTTTCGTGACGACCGGCCAGATGCCTCAGGTGGGCACCAAGTTCGGTCGCTGGCTGGACCTGACCTTTATGCAACTGACCCTCAATCCTGGCGCGGAACCGCCGACCGCCAACAAGGAGTAATTTGCCATGAACGCCGCCCAACTGCGCCGCGTCAATGTTGAAAGCTTTGCGCACTATCGTCAGGGTTTGATTGATCTGCTGCTCGACGCCGTCGGCTATGGTGCCAGCGTCGGGTTCATGGCCAATCTGGACGCCGCCCAGGCCCGAGCCTATTTCGATGAGGTTCAGGACAACCTGAACAAGGGCAATGTGCTGCTGTGGGTGGTGGTCAAGGACGAGCAAGTGCAGGCCAGTGTGCAACTGACCCTGTGCCAGAAAGCCAACGGCCTGAACCGCGCCGAAGTGCAAAAACTGCTGGTGCGTGAACATGCGCGTCGCCGGGGTCTGGGCCAACAGTTGATGAGCGCACTGGAAACGGCCGCCCTCCAGCACAAACGCGGCATGCTCTTCCTCGACACTGAGGCCGGCTCACCGGCTGAAGATTTCTACAAGGCGCTGGGTTACACCCGCGCGGGTGAAATCCCCGACTATGCCTGCGACCCGAGCGGCCGCTACAAGCCGACCGCCCTCTACTACAAGATTCTCCAAGGAGCCCATTGATGATTCCTGGTGAATACCAGATCCAGCCCGGTGACATCGAACTCAACGTTGGCCGCCGCACCCTCAGCCTGAAAGTGGCCAACAGCGGTGACCGGCCGATTCAGGTCGGCTCGCATTACCACTTTTTCGAAACCAACGATGCGCTGACATTCGACCGCGCCGCCAGCCGCGGCATGCGCCTGAACATCCCTGCCGGCACCGCCGTGCGCTTCGAACCGGGACAGAGCCGCGAGGTCGAGCTGGTAGACCTGGCCGGGCATCGCCGAGTGTTCGGGTTTGCCGGCAGGATCATGGGTGACCTCGACTGAAAGATGCGGCGCTCCCAAAAGATCGCAGCCTCGCTCCGCTCGACAGCTCCTACAGGAAAACGCGGTCCCCTGTAGGAGTTGTCGAGCGGAGCGAGGCTGCGATAGCGAGCTATGCGAGCGGTCTTAAATCCAATTGAATCTCAAGGCAAGCGCATGAAAATCTCAGGACAAGCCTACGCCGACATGTTCGGCCCCACCGTCGGTGACAAGGTCCGTCTGGCCGACACCGAGCTGTGGATCGAAGTGGAAAAGGACTTCACCACCTACGGCGAAGAAGTGAAATTCGGCGGCGGTAAAGTCATCCGCGACGGCCAGGGTCAAAGCCAATTACTCGCCGCAGATGTCGTCGATACGCTGATCACCAACGCGTTGATCATCGACCACTGGGGCATCGTCAAGGCCGACGTCGGCCTCAAGGACGGCCGCATCGCCGCCATCGGCAAGGCCGGCAACCCGGACATCCAGCCGAACGTGACCATCGCGGTCGGCGCCAGCACCGAAGTCATCGCCGGTGAAGGCATGATCCTCACCGCGGGCGGCATCGACACGCACATCCATTTCATCTGCCCGCAGCAGATCGAAGAAGCATTGATGAGCGGCGTCACCACCATGATCGGCGGCGGCACAGGCCCGGCCACGGGCACCAATGCAACCACCTGCACGTCCGGACCGTGGCACCTGGCGCGGATGCTTCAGGCGGCTGATGCGTTCCCGATGAACATCGGCCTCACCGGCAAGGGCAATGCTAGCCTGCCAGAGCCGCTGATCGAGCAGGTCAAGGCCGGCGCCATCGGCCTCAAGTTGCACGAAGACTGGGGCACTACGCCAGCGAGCATCGACAACTGCCTGAACGTCGCCGACCAGTACGATGTACAAGTGGCGATCCACACCGACACCCTTAACGAATCCGGATTCGTCGAAACCACCCTCGCCGCCTTCAAGGGCCGCACCATCCACACCTATCACACCGAAGGCGCCGGTGGCGGCCATGCCCCGGACATCATCAAGGCCTGCGGCTTTGCCAACGTGCTGCCGAGTTCCACCAACCCGACCCGGCCGTTCACCCGCAACACCATCGACGAACACCTCGACATGCTGATGGTCTGCCATCACCTGGACCCAAGCATTGCCGAAGACGTAGCCTTCGCCGAAAGCCGCATCCGCCGCGAAACCATCGCCGCCGAAGACATCCTCCACGACCTCGGTGCGTTCTCGATGATCAGCTCCGACAGCCAGGCGATGGGCCGCGTTGGCGAAGTGATCACCCGTACCTGGCAGACCGCCGACAAGATGAAAAAACAGCGTGGCCCATTGCCCGGTGATGGCGAAGGCAACGACAACTTCCGCGCCAAACGCTACATCGCCAAGTACACGATCAACCCGGCGATCACCCATGGCATCAGCCATGAAGTGGGTTCCATCGAGGTGGGAAAATGGGCGGATCTGGTGCTGTGGCGCCCGGCGTTTTTTGGCGTGAAACCGACGCTGATCCTCAAGGGTGGCGCGATTGCGGCCAGCCTGATGGGGGACGCCAACGCCTCGATCCCGACGCCGCAACCGGTGCATTACCGCCCGATGTTCGCCAGTTACGGTGGGTCGCTGCACGCCACCAGCCTGACCTTCATCAGTCAGGCCGCGCAGGACGCCGGATTGCCCGAAGCCCTGGGTTTGAAGAAGAAAATCGCAGTGGTCAAAGGTTGCCGCGAGGTGCAGAAAACCGATCTGATCCACAACGACTATCTGCCGAACATCGACGTCGATCCACAGACCTATCAAGTCAAGGCCGATGGCGTGCTGTTGTGGTGTGAGCCGGCAGAAACCCTGCCGATGGCCCAACGGTATTTCCTGTTCTGAATCCGCAAGGCCCGACTTCAAGCGGCACCAGCCCTGAGGTCGGATTTGCCCCGGTTCGAGCGCCATCCGGAGTATTCGCTAACGTCAGATATGGGGCTAAGATGCCTCACCCGCCCTTTGCGCTTAAGGTAAACGCCCATGCGCCTCAGTGATTTCATCGCCCAGCACGTAGACCGTATCGTCGATGAATGGGAACAGTTCGCCAGTACCATCACCCCGGCAGCCGAAAACATGGACCGAGTAGCCTTGCGCGACCACGCCAGGGCGATTCTGCTCGCCGCCGCCCGGGACATGACCAAGCCCCAGACCGCCAGCGAACAGCTCGCCAAAGCCAAGGGTGAAGGCCCGGAAAAAACCCCAAGCCTGGACGAAGCCGGTGCCAGCCATGGTGAATTGCGCCACACCGTGGGTTTCGATCTGGTGCAGATGACCAGCGAATTCCGCCACCTGCGTGCTTGTGTGATTCGCCTGTGGGTCGACAGCCTGGAGTCGCCGGACCTGGCCTACTTCCAGGACATGATCCGTTTCAACGAAGCGATCGATGAAGCCCTCGCCGAATCGACGGCGGCCTATGCCGAGCAGGTCAATCGCTCACGGGATATTTTCCTGGCAATCCTCGGCCACGACCTGCGCGCGCCGCTGCAAGCGATCAGCATGTCCACAGAGTTGCTGCTGCGCAAAGCGCCGCTAGAAGGCGATGCGCTGACCTGCGCGATCAATATCAAGCGCGGCGCGCGGCACATGGCGGTGATGGTCAGCGATTTGCTGGAGCTTGTGCGCAGTCGCCTGGGCAAGAGCCTGCCAGTCGAACCGGCGCCCATGGACTTGGCCGATGCGACGCACACGGCGATTGCCGAAGCCTGCGCCGGTAACCCGGAGTGCGATCCGACGGTGAACGTGCAGGGAGATACCCGAGGCGTCTGGGATGCCGGACGGCTTGGTCAACTCCTGCAAAACCTGATCGGTAATGCGTTACAGCATGGTTTGAACAAGCGCGATGTGACGGTCACCCTCAGCGGCGAACCTGACGCGGTTCGCCTGACGGTGCATAACTATGGTGTTCCAATTCCTGAGGATGCTATCGGCACGATCTTCGATCCACTGGTGCGCAGCGCCGACGAAGAGCTCGGCCAGCCATCCACCAGCCTCGGTTTGGGCCTGTTTATCGTCAAGGAAGTGGTCAACGCCCATTCCGGGACGATCGAGGTCAGCTCGAACGAGACCGATGGCACGCTGTTTACCGTGGTGTTGCCCAGAAAGGTGTGATGCCGGGAGACCGCGTTATCGTTCTTCGCGAGCAAGCCCGCTCCCACAGGTGATTTTCTGTGAACACAAGATTTGTGCACGCCAGCGATCTACTGTGGGAGCGGGCTTGCTCGCGAAAGCGGACTGGCAGGCGCCACAAAAACATCAGAACGATTACTCAACCACCAACCGCCCCAACCGCTGCTTGAGCATACGGTTCTCGGCCCGCAGTTGCTGGACCTCTTCAAGCAGGTCGAGCGCCAGGGCGACGCCTTCCCATTCCAGCTCCAGATCGTGCCGCAGCTTCGCGGCACGTTTGGCCAGCGCCAACTCATAATCGTTGAAACGCCAATCCTTGGGCTGGTTGCCCTGAGGTTCGAGGATGCCGTGTTCGACGATTTCGATCACGTAGACGTCCGACAGGTCGGTCGCCTCACAGAATTCTGCCATGTCCAGTTGAACGATCAGGGGGTTGCTCATGATGGGCTACTCCGTCTCTTGGATCAGAAGTGTTCTCTGGGGTTGAAAGCCGCTTTTTTCGCCAGTTCCTGCCACAACGCCTTGACCTCGTCGTCCGAGGCGTTAGGCATGACGGCCTTGAGTTGTACAAACAGATAACCGCGATGGCCGGCCTTGTTCATCAAGCCGTGGCCCTTGGCGCGCATGCGCTGGCCATTCTGACTGCCGGCCGGAACCTTGAGGTTGATCTTGCCCGTCAGGGTCGGCACGGCAACTTCGGCGCCCAACGCCAATTCCCACGGAGCCAACGGCAAGGTAATGATCAGGTTCTCGCCTTCGACGTCGAACTTGGGGTGCGGCGCAAAGCGAATGATCAAGAACAAGTCGCCATTGGCCCCGCCACCAGTGCCCGGTGCACCCTGGCCCTTGAGGCGGATGCGCTCGCCGTCGGTCACGCCGGCCGGGATCTTCACGTTCAGGCTTTTGCTGGTGTTGCTGACATGCTGGCCGGCAGCATTGTACTGCGGCACCTGGAAGGTGACCTTCTTCGATTCGTTCGAGAGGGTTTCTTCCAGAAAAATCCCAAGTTCCATTTCCACGTCTTGCCCTCGACGTCCGGCGCTACGGCCCGACTGTCCACCACCAAAACCAGGGCCACGGTTGCCGAAAATCGAACTGAAGAAGTCCGAAAAATCGCCTGTGTCCTGACCACCGCCGAAACCGCCTGCGCCACGACCCTGCCAACCCGGCGGGCCCTGGAACGGTTGGCCGTGCTGGCCGTATTTGCGCAAGTCGTCGTATTCGGCGCGCTTGTCGGCGCTTTTCAGCGCTTCATAGGCTTCCGAGGCGTCTTTGAATTTGGACTCGGCGTCCTTTTCCTTGCTGACGTCCGGGTGATACTTGCGCGCCAGCTTGCGATAGGCGGCCTTGATCGTCTTATCGTCCGCGGTCGGTTCCACACCGAGAATCTTGTAATAGTCTTTGAAGTCCATCTAAGGATCACCATCCGTTATCGATATCGCGCCACCACCGGCAGCATGCGCTTATTGGCAGCCGCCAGGTTGACCGATCTCAAGGTTGTGACCGGGCAGCGCATCAGAAGTTTATATCGGCAGCGGTGGGCGGTTCTTGCGACCGTCCGATGGCTGCCAGGCCCAATGCAGACAAGTTTGGGGCATCGGGGCATCTTATCAAGGCGCTAATCGCTGAGATTTAGCGGATAGTCGGCCTTCGAATCTGCGCCGCACTGACATACACTGCGCGGCCGTTTTTTAACCGGAACTCGAAAGACATGAAAAACGCATCTCCAGCCCGTGCCTGTGGTATCGACTTCGGCACGTCCAACTCCACCGTCGGCTGGCTGCGCCCCGGCATGGAAACGCTGATCGCGCTGGAGGACGACAAGATCACCCTGCCTTCGGTGGTCTTCTTCAACATGGAAGAACGCCGCCCGGTGTACGGCCGCCTCGCGCTGCACGAGTACCTGGAAGGCTATGAAGGCCGGTTGATGCGCTCGCTCAAGAGCCTGCTGGGCTCCAAGCTGATCAAGCACGACACCAGCGTCCTCGGCACGGCGATGCCGTTCAAGGACCTGCTCGGACTGTTTATCGGCCAGCTGAAGAAGCGCGCCGAAACCGCCGCCGGTCGCGAGTTCGATGAAGTGGTGCTCGGTCGTCCGGTGTTCTTCGTCGATGACGATGAAATGGCCGACCAGGAAGCCGAAAACACCCTGGTGGACGTGGCCCGCGCCATCGGTTTCAAAGACGTTTCGTTCCAGTACGAACCGATTGCGGCGGCTTTCGACTATGAGTCGACCATCGAAAAAGAAGAGCTGGTACTGATCGTCGACATCGGCGGTGGTACGTCAGACTTCTCGCTGGTGCGTCTGTCCCCTGAACGCCGTACCCACGACAACCGTCACGATGACATCCTCGCCACCGGCGGCGTGCACATCGGCGGGACCGATTTCGACAAGCAGTTGAGCCTGCAAGGCCTGATGCCGCTGTTCGGCTACGGTAGCCGGATGAAGAGCGGCGCTTACATGCCGACCAGCCACCACATGAACCTGGCGACCTGGCACACCATCAACTCGGTGTATTCGCAGAAGTCGACCCTGGCGCTGGGCAGCATGCGCTACGACATCGAAGACACCGGCGGCATCGATCGCCTGTTCAAGCTGATCGACCAGCGTGCCGGCCACTGGCTGGCCATGGAAGTGGAAGAAACCAAGATCCAGCTGACCCACGCCGACAGCCGCCATGTGCCGCTGGACCGCATCGAACCGGGTTTGAGCGTGGAGTTGAGCCGGGCACTGTTCGAATCGGCCATCGACAACCTGCTCGAGCGCGTGCGCAACAGCGTGACCCAGCTACTGAACGACGCCAACGTGCGGGTCGATCAGGTGGATACGGTGTTTTTCACGGGCGGTTCGAGTGGGATTCCGGCACTGCGTAACAGCGTTTCGGCGATGTTGCCGAACGCGCGGCATGTGGAAGGGAACATCTTCGGCAGCATCGGCAGTGGCTTGGCGATTGAAGCGATGAAGCGCTACGGCACGATGGATTGATCTGAAACCGAGTCGCCCCCTTCGCGAGCAAGTCGAAGGGGCCAGACTAGGCAATACACATCTACCTGATCAAACCATCCCCACCTGCTTCAACTCACTCTTCAGATACGCGTAATAAATCGGCCCCGCCACCACCCCCGGCAGGCCGAACGCGGCCTCGAACACCAGCATCGCCAGCAGCAACTCCCACGACTTGGCACTGATCTGCCCGCCAACGATGCGCGCGTTGAGAAAGTATTCGAGCTTGTGGATAAAAATCAGGTACCCCAGCGCCGCCACGGCCACCCAGATCGACAGCGACAGACCGACGATGGTGATCAGGGTGTTCGACATCAGGTTGCCGATCACCGGCAGCAGGCCGAGCAGGAACGTCAGTACGATCAGGGTTTTGGTCAGCGGCAACTTGATCCCGAACATCGGCAGGACCACCGCCAGGAAAATCCCGGTGAAGAAGGTGTTGAGCAGGGAAATCTTGATCTGGGCGAACACGATGTTGCGAAACGCCTGGACCAGCAGATGCAAGCGGTCGAACAGCGCGGCGGCCAAGGGCTTGCGCTTGGTCACGTCCGGCACGCGCTGCAAGGCAATGATCGCCCCCAGCACCATGCCGATCAGCAGCGTCACAAACATGTGCGCCGCGTCCTTGCCCACCAGCTGCAAGTCGCTGAGGTGCTTGCTCACCCACTCGCCAATCGCCACGCGGAACTCGGCAGCGCTGGCGGGCAGATAGGCGTCGATGAACGGCGGCAGTTGCCCGCGCGCCCGATCAACCACACCCATGAATTTGTCGAGAGAAGCGCCGGGGTTTTCCGCCTCATGCAGCAGAAAGCTGAAGGCACCGGCAAAGATCAGCGTCAACACACTGACCACTAGCGTTCCCAACAACGCCACCGCCAGCCAGCGCGCACGCCGACCTTCGATCAGGCGCTGCAATTGCGGGGTGAGCATGTTGACCAGTTCAAACACCAGCAGCCCGGCCAGCAGACTGGGCAGCAACCGCAGCGGTATCACCAGCAACAAACCGCCGAAAATGATGACCCAACTGATGAATAGCAAGACGTGACGTTGAGAAAACGTTGGCATACAGCCTCAAAACGAACGGCGTAAAAGGATTGGCAGTCTGCCAGCGTTCCGATGCCAGCACTAGGGATTGTGTAGGTCGACCTTGGTCGCAATGGTGGCGGATTTTTGCAATGTCCTTGCCGGCCTCTTCGCGAGCAAGTCGAATCGTCGCACCGCCGCTCCCACATTCGACCGAGTTCTTCCAGATGGAATGCGGCTAAATGTGGGAGCGGCGGTGCGACGATTCGACTTGCTCGCGAAGGGGACCTCACAGCCCCCACAAATCTCCCGCCCCACCCATGACCCTGTTGTTTATTTCTTCTTCAGGCAATCACTCATGAAGGTTTTGCGCGCATCGCCCTTGAGCGCCTTAGTGGCGGCATCGGCGTTGCAGGTTTTCATTTTTTCTTGCTGAGGCGTCAGGGGTTTGGCGGCATCGGCGGCGGGTGCAGCTTTGAGGCAATTGCTCATGAAAGCTTTGCGTTCGTCTCCCTTGAGGGTTTTCGCGGTAGCGTCAGCATTGCAGGTGGTCATCTTGTTCTGTTGCTCAGTGGCGGCGAAGCCCTGGGCGCAAAGCAGCAAACCGATCATCAACAAAGGGACACGCAACATCTTCATGGAGTTTTCTCCTTGTTGCCGCGCCGACGAGCACGGCCTCGCTCTGAAGTGTAGACAACACCTGTTACACCTTCCTGGCCTCAAGGTGACTGCGTCGATACTGTTCCGGCGTGCACTCCGCCTGACGTTGAAACATCGCGATAAACGCTGAGCCGGTGCTGTAGCCCATATCGAAGGCGATCTCCTGAATGCTGCGTTGGCTGTCCAGCGCTTCGATCGCCGCCAGAAACCGCCACCGCTGCCGCCACTCGCCAAAACTCATGCCCAACTCACGCAAGAACCGCCGCGCCAGCGTGCGTTCGCTGACATGGATCTGCGCGGCCCATTCCGCCAAGGGCCGGTTATCACCGGGCTCGGCCTGCAAGGCTTCGAGTATCCCGAGCAAGCCGGGGCTGCTGGCGTAGGGCAAATAACACTCGTGGATGGGCGCCTGTTGCAGCTGATCTACCAACACCTGAGCCAGACGTTTGTCAGCGTCGTGCTCGGGAATCTTCACATCGCGTGCGGCAAAGTCTTTGAGGATCGCTTTGAGGATGTCGCTGATGGCCAGGGTGCAGGCCTGTTGCGGCAGATCCTGGCACATCGGCGGAGCCAGGCAGACCGCGCGATAGTTGATCGGCTGATGGCTGTTGAAGCTGTGCTCGGTCTGCGGCGGCACCCACACCGCATATTGCGGCGGTGACATGAAGCGGCTGCCACCGATGTCCATGTGCAATACGCCATGGGCCGAATACTCCAGCGTGCCCCATGGATGACGGTGCGCCGAGGCATAACGATGCGCATCAAAGTCGGCATAACGGAAGTACACCGGGGCAGGCAGTTCGCTGAAATCCAGCAGATCGATGTGTTTACTGGTCATGCTGTCCGTCATCAGGGGCAGGTTGTCTGGATCGAAGTATAGGCTTGTATCCAGACAGGCGATAATCACCCCTCATTAACGTTCTGGTTTTTATCGATGCAATACGCTTATCCGCTGCTGGCCATTTTCATTTGGGCCGGTAACACCGTGATCACCAAGATGTCGGCCGGGGCGATCTTCCCCGCCGAGATCGGCTTTTACCGCTGGCTGCTTGCCGGACTGCTGTTCACACCCTTCATGCTCAAACCGGTGATCGCCCATTGGCCAGCGATCCGCCCGAACCTGGGCAAGATCGTTGTGCTCGGCGTGCTCGGCATGGCTGTTTACCAAAGCCTGGCGTACTTCGCCGCGAGCCTGACCTCGGCCACCAACATGGGCATCATCCTGTCGCTGATGCCACTGATGTCGCTGGCCATGGCGATCATTAGCCTGGGCCAGCGCCTGACCATCGGGGCCCTGGCCGGTGCGGTGCTGTCGCTCGCGGGGGTTTTGGTGGTCGTCTCATCCGGCAGCCTTGGTGCGCTGCTCGAACACGGGGTGAACCTGGGTGACGCGATGATGCTGATCGCCACCCTGGCCTACGCGATCTACAGCACGCTGCTGAAAAAGTGGCAGCTGCGTTTGCCGCCGCTGGTGTTGCTGTACTTGCAGGTATGGGTGGCGGTGGTGGTGCTGTTTCCGCTGTTCCTCGCCTCACCGAAGATCGGCCCGACGCTGCAGAACATTCCGCTGGTGCTTTACGCCTGCCTGCTGGCCTCGATGGTTGCGCCATTGGCGTGGATGCAGGCAGTGATCCGCCTGGGGCCGAGCCGGACCACGCTGTTTTTCAATCTGCTGCCGTTGATTACTGCGCTGATTGCGGCGGTGGTGCTGCATGAGCAGTTGGCGATGTATCACTTGGTGGGTGGGATGTTGACGTTGGGTGGGGTGATTCTTTCCGAGCGCTGGACCACGGTGTTGGGCCGTAAGATAAGCGTCGCCTGATAGAAAAAGATCGCAGCCTTCGGCAGCTCCTACGGGAGAACGCATTCCAACGTAGGAGCTGGCGAAGCCTGCGATCTTTTGATCTTATAGACCCGCGGCCTTCAACCGCGCAGCATGCTCGACAAACAACCGGACCGGCTCCGCGCCCTTGCCCACCAAACCCAACGACTGATTGACGATGTCGAAGTGATCCATTGGATACTCATCGCCGATCACCGTCCCCAGATGCGAGCTGTAACGCCCGACCATTCCGTCGCAATGCCCGACTTCTCGAACGAAGGTCCTGGCAAACAACCGACAACTGCGGTTGGTCCCATCAAACAGGTTTCGCCCGCGATCGGTCTTGCCCGGCTGCAAGGTCCCGGACCAGGAGTAATACCGCACGCCGTTGACCTCTTCCGGCCCATGCCCGCCCCAGGTATCAGGCAAGCCCTGTGGATAACGCTGGTTGAACAGCGCCACGCCTTCATTCGTCAGTGAATGATGGGAGGCATGGATATCCACCGGCAATTTCGGCCCGCGATAACCGGTTTCCAGCAGGCTCATCAGCGCACTGATCCAGCGCAGTAAAACGCTGAGCAAGCGCCCCTTGGCGCTGTCTCCCGGATAGTGTTTGTGCAGGTAATCCGCCAATTCTGAACCGTGATTGGGTCCTGCGACCGAGGTAACCGAGGCGACCCGGTCCGGGCGTTTGGCGGCGGCATAACGGGCGGTCAGCGCCCCTTGGCTATGGCCGATCAGGTTGACTTTCTCGGCCCCGGTTTCGCACAGAATTTCCTCGATCCGCGCCAGCAGTTGCTCGCCGCGCACTTCGCAGGAGTTGATCGGCGAGACCTGCACCGCTATCACCGTCGCCCCACCCCGGCGCAACGCCGAGATAATCCCGTACCAATACGGATAGATCAGCAGACGGATAAACCCGAGCATTCCCGGGACCAGCACCAACGGGTAACGCGTGGCGGAACCTTGCGACATGGGCGAACGTCCTTGTGATCGGTGAGGTGACGCAAGGCTGAATGCAAGCCATCAGCCAAGCATCGGCATCGAAGATGACAACTCGACGACAAGTCTATGACATCCCGCCCTACTTCAGTCCCACCACCCCTGCCACGATCAACCCGACCGACACCAGTTTGACCGCCGTCAGGCTTTCACCGAGCAGCGCAAACCCGAGAAACACCGTGCCCAGTGAGCCGATGGCGGTCCAGATCGGGTAAGCGATGCTCACCGGCAACTCGCGCATAGCCAGGGTCAGGAAGTAGATCCCGCCCACCGCGGCCACCACGGTGATCATCGACGGCCAGAGCCGGGTGAAGCCTTCGGCGTACTTCATGCCCATGGCAAAGGTGACTTCGAAGCCGGCGGCGATCAGCAAAAACAGCCAGGCCATCTAGAACTCCCTGGCCAGCGCCCGCAAACGCTGCTCGGCCTCGGCGGCGGAGATCTGGAAGGTGCGCGCCTCGGATTCTTCGCCTTCGGCGGCCACGACCGTGATGTCGGTGATGCCGATGAACCCCAGCGCCGTTCGCAACAACGGATCGGCATGGTTCATCGCCTCAAGTGCTCCACCGGGCCCGAAACCGAACCCGCCGCGACTGGTGACGATCAACGCCTTTTTGCCCTGCACCAGCGGTTCGTATTGAGCGACGCCGTTGTCCAGGGTGTGATTGAAGGTCAACCCGAGTCGCACAATCTGATCGATCCAGGCCTTGAGGCCGCTGGGCACGCTGAAGTTGTGCATCGGCGTGGAAATCACCAATAAATCGTGGCCAAGTAACTCGCCCACCAGTTCATCGCTGAACGCCAGGTCGGCCTGCATCGACAGCGGTCGCGCATCGGGCTCGGGGTAAAACGCTGCGGCCACAAAAGCCTCGTTGACCGGCGGAATCAACGCCCGACCGACTTCGCGACGGGTCAGGTGCGACTGCGGATTGGCCGCTTGCCAGGCTGAAAGAAACACCTCAGCCAAACGCCGGGAGTGAGAACGGTCGCCACGGGGGCTGGCATGTACGGCAAGAATTTTGCTCATCTGAATCTCCTGAAGGACTAAACTCAAACTGCTTGTGGCTTGCAGCTTGAAGCGCGTAGCCGCCCCTCTTCAAATGAGCAAAAATCAGTCTGGATGAATTGGTTTCATCCATGGAGCTTTCAATGTTTGCCTCGCTGCCGCTGACCGCCCTGCGCGCCTTTGAATCCGCCTCGCGCCTGCTGAGCTTCAAGGCTGCCGCCGAAGAACTTTCGGTGACGCCGACCGCGGTTTCTCATCAGATTCGTTCGCTGGAGACCTGGCTCGGTGTGCCGTTATTCGAGCGACTGCCACGGCAAGTTCGCCTGACGGACTGCGGTGAACGGCTGTTCCACAGCTTGCACGGTGCTTTTCTGGAGGTGGCGCAAAGTGTCGATACCTTGCGCCCGCAACGCAGCGGCGCGAGCCTGACGATCTCCACCACCGCCGCTTTCGCTGCGTTGTGGCTGGTGCCCCGGCTGGGCCGGTTCTACGCCCGGCACCCGAACATCAGCCTGCGGCTCGATACCCACTGTGAAGTCATCGATTTGCATCAGGACGCCAGCGTCGATCTGGTGCTGCGCTATAGCCTCGGTGATTACCCGAACCTTTATGGCCTGTGTCTGTTCGACGAATCCTTCGGTGTCTATGGCTCGCCGGAGCAAGTCGCCCTGGCCGCCAGCCGAGCGCCGACGCTGATCAGCGTGCGCTGGCACAACTCCAAACTGTACGCCCACGGCTGGGAGGCCTGGTGCGCACAATCCGGCGAGAACTGGCTTGCGGGGAAGCCAGCGGTTCGTGAATACGACGAAGAACATTACGCCCTGCAAGCGGCGATTGCCGGGCAAGGCCTGGTGCTGGCCAGCAACATTCTGGTGTCCGAGAGCGTGGCCAGTGGTTTGCTGGTGGCTTACAAGGGTGAGGTTCAGGTCGATGGTGCCGGTTACGCTGCACTGTGCGTGCCGGGGCGCGAACGGCATCCGCCGGTGCGGGCGTTTTTTGCGTGGTTAAAGGAGGAAGCAGCGTTATCAGGGCTATTGCCGAGATCGCAGCCTTCGGTAGCTCCTATGAGGGGATGACATGGCCGACACTCTGAAAGACCTGTAGCGCCTGCCAGACCGCCATCGTCGGATCGCCGCCCGGAGCAAGCTCGCTCCCACAGGTACAGTGATCTCCTGTGGGAGCGAGCTTGCTCCGGGCGGCGATCCGACGATGGCGTCCTTATAGGCACCTGATTACTTGGTGGGTTTAACGGTCACGGGGGCCTTGCCGGCCTTCATCTGCTCCAATAACGGCGCGCACTGATTCGGTTCGCCACCGCTCGGCGCCACCAACGCCAGCAACCCCGCCGCCGGTGCGGCAATCACACCCAACGCCACCATCCCCGCCCCGCGCAGTATCAACGGCACAGCCTTCACACCGGCATCAGGCTTGACGAACTTGCCCCGCACGTACAACGGCGAACGCAGCGAAATCAAGCGCCAGCCCTTGGATTCCGGGGTGATGGTCAGGTCCAGTTGCTCAGTCGCCATGTTGGCGGTGCCATCAATGTAGATAATCGCGTTTTCGGTATCGAAGACGAACAGACGCGTGGTCGCCAGTCCGGTCTTGATGTCGAAGTCGGCGGCAGCGCAGTTGATCTTCACTTCCTTGTCGCCAAAGATCTTGCCCACCACATAGTTGCCGACGTTCAGCCCGGCCAGCTCCATCAACTCGCGGCTGATAGCGCCATCGTTAATCAGCATCTTCAGATTGCCATTGGCGGTGCCCAGCAGTTTGGCCACCGAGTTGCCACGACCGGTGATGTCGGCATCGCCATTGAGCTCGCCGAAACTGGTTTTCATCGGCTCAAAGGTCGGGAACAACTGCTTGAGTTTGAACTTGCGTGCGGTGAGTTTTGCCCGGCCTTCCAGCGGTTCGGTTCGGCCATTGAGGCGAATCTGAGCATCCAGGTTGCCACCGGCCACGCCGAAGCGCAGGGGCTCAAGGCTCAGCACACCGTCAGTGAGTATCAGGTGGGTGTAGAGATCGTTGAACGGCAGTTTTTCGCTATGGACGATGCGCTTACCGGTGAACTCGACGTCAGCGTCCATATCGCGCCAGCGCTCGGTTTTAAACTCTTCGACCGGCAATACCTTGTCCGCCGGCTGCTTGCTTTCGCCGCCACGGGCCTTTTGTTTGGCGTTGGAATCGGCACCGATCAGCGGAGCCAGGTCGGCAAATAGCAGTTGATTGGAAACCAGCGATCCGCTCAGCTTCGGGCGCGGCTGGCTGGCGACATAGGCCAGGCTGCCATGGATGTCGCTCTGACCGATCTTGCCGTTGAATTCTTCGTAACGGAACACTGCACCGTCCGCTTCATGCAGTTTGGCGATCAAGTGGCCGTCAGTCTCGTACGGCGGTGTGTCCGGCAGGGTCACGCCGGTCAGCGGGTAGAGATTGCCCAGGCTGGTGCCGGCCAGTTTCAGGCGCAAGTCCAGGGCGCCGAGGTTCAGTGGATCGGTGAGGGTGCCGGCCAGTTCGACACTGGTGTCGGCGATTTTCACTTGTGCTTGAAGCGGGAACGGTCTGGCGGCGTCCTGCAACGCCAGCAGGCCGCCGATTTTGCCTTCGCCCGCGAGTTTCTGGCCGTGGTATTGGCCTTTGACCTTCAGCGCGAATGCGTAATCCTGCGGCGCGGCACCCTTTTCCGACGCTGTTTTCGCGGCTTTGTCACCGACGATGTCGCTGAATGGAATCGGTTTGCCCAGCGGGTCGATGATCAAGTCGAGCTGAGTTTTCAGGCTCTGGTCGTCGAGGGTGACGTGGCCTTTGTCGAAGCCGATCGCACCGATGTCCACCACCCAGCTTGAAGGCTCGGCGTTCGGGTCTTTGGGGTCGAACTTGAAGGTCCAGTTTGCACGGCCGTCGGCCAGGCGCTGGAGGTCGGCATTCGGTTCGGTCAGGTCAATACGCGGGATCACCACGCGCTGCGCCAGCAAGGCCAGCGGCGAGATGCGCAACTCGACGCGTTTGAGGGTGACCATCTGCGGCTTCTTCGACCAGTCCGGGCTGCCCAGGCTCAAGTCCTGCGCCACGACATGCGGCCACGGCACCCACGCGCGCCAGCCGCTCTCGTCGGGTTCACGTTGCCAGACCACTGCGAGGTTGCCGTTGATGGCGAACGGGCGGTGCAGCTCTTCGGAAACTTTGGCGTTAAGCGGTGGCTTGATCCGGTTCCAATCGAAGAACGCGATGATCAGAACCAGGACGACCAGCAGGACAACAAGGCTGGCGAGGGTCCAGGTAAAAACTTTACGAGTGCGCGTCATTGCACAGGGCTCCTGATACGACTGAGCGCCCTGACTGCGACGCACGTTTGAAACGTTAGGCCAGAACCGGCCTGCCATGGAGTCTACGACTGGGAAATGGCGCGCAGGTTTAACCGAAATGCCGCTTAACGCTCAAATAATCGGTCGGGGACAGGATGCCCCCTCAATCCAGCGTTACCGGACCCGCACTTTTGCAAGGCGCAAGTGAGTCGAAAATACCCATCTCAGCGCAAAAACGTCTGCCGGAAACGCCCGATTTAGAGCTGTTCCACGGAACAATCAATTCCGTTGATTATTACCATTGAGTTTATGAACTTTTATATCGACTTATCGAGAGTAGCATTGCCCTCGTACCCACTTTATCGCCCTCCTACGGAGCACCCAATCATGAAACGCCAATTACTGTTTAGCCTTACCCTCTCGATGCTGGCCAGCACGGCTTTCGCCCTGCCAGCTGCTGACCAGGCGACCCCACAAGTCAAATCCACCCACTCGGTATTCAGCCAAACCGTCGCCGAAGGTGGCAATGATCGCCTGAAAGAAAAAGGCCTGATCACCCAGGATGGTTCGGACCGTACTCCACAAGGCCAAACCCTGGCTGCTGATGGTTCCGACCGCACTCCACAGGGTCAAACCCTGGCTGCTGATGGTTCCGACCGCACTCCACAGGGTCAAACCTTGGCTGCTGATGGTTCCGACCGCACTCCACAAGGTCAAACGTTGGCTGCTGATGGTTCCGATCGCACTCCACAGGGTCAAACCTTGGCTGCTGATGGTTCCGACCGCACTCCACAAGGTCAAACCCTCGCTGCTGACGGTTCCGATCGCACCCCACAAGGTCAAACCCTGGCTGCTGACGGTTCCGACCGCACTCCACAAGGTCAAACCCTCGCTGAAGGTGGTGGTGACCGTGTCATCGAACGCAACAGCGCTTTGAGCTGAGCCCATGGCGGCCCTGAAAAAAAGCCCAATCCCCGGATTGGGCTTTTGACGTTATAGATGCCTCACTTCCCCGCTTGATTCCCTGATAGTCATTCGACGCCGGCAAAGCCGATTTGCTAGAGTGCGCCGCTGTCTTATCCAGAAAACACCCTTGCGATGCTGCCCCGCGCCGAACAGAAACAACAGACCCGCAACGCCCTGATGGACGCTGCCCGCCACTTGATGGAATGCGGCCGAGGATTCGGCAGCCTGAGCCTGCGCGAAGTCGCCAGAACCGCCGGGATTGTGCCCACCGGTTTCTACCGGCATTTCACCGATATGGATGAACTGGGCCTAGTACTGGTGAGTGAAGTCGGTCAGACCTTCCGCGAAACCATTCGCCTGGTGCGCCACAACGAGTTCGTCATGGGCGGCATCATTGACGCCTCGGTGCGGATCTTTCTCGACGTGGTCACGGCCAATCGCTCGCAGTTCCTGTTTCTCGCTCGCGAGCAGTACGGCGGCTCGCTGCCAGTGCGCCAGGCCATTGGCCGCTTGCGCGAAGACATCAGCTCGGACCTGGCGGCCGACTTGTCCTTGATGCCGAAACTGCAACACCTGGACATCGCCGGCCTGAGCGTCATGGCCGATCTGATTGTTAAAAGCGTGTTCGCGACCTTGCCGGATATCATTGATCCGCCGGCGCAGGCGCTGCCCGAGCATCTGACGCCGCAGGCGAAAATCACTCAGCAGTTGCGCTTTATCTTTATCGGCCTCAAACACTGGCAAGGCTTGGGCAGCACCGAGTGACTTCTTAAAAGATCGCAGCCTTCGGCAGCTCCTACATGGATCGCATTTCCCTGTAGGAGCTGCCGAAGGCTGCGATCTTTTTTTGTGCGCCGCAATTTGGTGCGAGCAGCTCTGCACCGCACCAAATTCATCCAAATCGCCGCAGCATCCTGGAGAATTTGCTGAGCTCCGACAGGCATTTCCTACGTATCACCCGATTGGCAAGCCCCTTGCTCTAGCCTAAGCATTGTCCATTGCTGGAAGCCTTCCGATGCTGGTGATTCATCGCAGAATCGACCCTCAACCCGTCTGGGCCGCCGAGTTGCACCTGACCTTCGAAGCCCGGAGCAAAAGCCGTTTGCGCTGTTTCAGTGCCGAGGGTGAAGACGTCGGGCTGTTTTTGGAGCGCGGTCAGCCACCGCTGCATGACGGCGAGTGTCTGCAAGCCGAAGACGGGCGCATCGTGCGCGTCTGCGCCCGGGCCGAGCAACTGCTGCACGTCACCTGCGCCAATGCTTTCGAACTGACTCGCGCGGCCTATCACCTCGGCAACCGCCACGTCGCCCTGCAAGTTGGCGATGGCTGGTTGCGCCTGCTCGACGACTACGTGCTCAAGGCCATGCTCGAACAGCTTGATGCCAAGGTCGAAAACATCGAAGCGCCGTTCCAGCCGGAACACGGCGCCTATGGCGGCGGCCACCACCATTCGCGCCACGGCGACGAAGACTTTAACTACCCGCCGAAACTGCACCAATTCGGCGTGCGGCTATGAACCCAGCCTGGGCGCTGCTGCGCCTGGCCAGTCCGCAGTTGCCGATTGGCGGTTACAGCTATTCCCAAGGCCTGGAAATGGCTGTGGATAACGGCCGCGTCAACGACTCCAATAGCGCCCGTTGCTGGATCAGTGATCAGTTGCTGCTGAACCTGGCGCGCTTCGAAGCGCCGTTGCTGCTCGCCCATTGTGTGGCCGCCTTTGATGAAAACTGGGGTGAATTACTGCAACGCTGCGAAGAACATCGCGCCAGCCGGGAAACCCGCGAGCTGCATCAGGAAAGTCGGCAGATGGGTTATTCGTTGCAGCAACTGCTCAACGGTTTGCCTGAGCTTGATGCACCGGCCCGCGCCTTTCTTGAACAACGTCCCGAGCCGCACCTGGCCCTCGGCTGGGCACTGGCCGCTCGCGCCTGGAATATCAGCCCGCAAGACGCACTGGCGGCGTGGCTCTGGAGTTGGCTGGAAAACCAATTAGCGGTGCTGATGAAAACCCTGCCACTGGGCCAGCAAGCCGCGCAACGCCTGACCAGCGAACTGCTGCCGCTGCTGCAACAAGCCCAACAGAACGCCACCCGAATCAACCCCGAACACTATGGCAGCGCCGCTTTCGGCCTGTCCCTGGCGTGCATGGCACATGAGCGCCAGTACAGCCGTCTGTTCCGTTCCTAGGGCCTTTAAATTTGGAGAATCACATGAACACACAACCCCTGCGCGTCGGCATCGGCGGCCCGGTCGGTTCCGGCAAAACCGCTCTGACTTTGGCCCTGTGCCTGGCGCTGCGCGACCGCTACAACCTGGCGGTGGTCACCAACGACATCTACACCCGCGAAGACGCCGACTTTCTGGTGCGCAACGAAGCACTGGCACCGGAGCGAATCATCGGCGTGGAAACCGGCGGCTGTCCGCACACGGCGATTCGCGAGGACGCCTCGATCAACCTTGAAGCCGTGGATCAACTGAACCGCCGTTTTCCGGGGCTGGACCTGATCCTCGTGGAGTCCGGTGGCGACAACCTGTCCGCCACCTTCAGCCCTGAACTGTCCGACCTGACCATCTACGTGATCGACGTCTCGGCCGGCGACAAGCTGCCGCGCAAGGGTGGGCCGGGGATCTGCAAATCCGACTTGCTGGTGATCAACAAAATCGACCTCGCGCCATTGGTGGGTGCGTCGCTGGAGTTGATGGACAGCGACACCAAGCGCATGCGCAACGGCAAACCGTTCGTTTTCAGCAACCAGAAAACCGGCCTCGGCCTGGAAGAAATCATCGCCTTTATCGAACGCCAGGGCCTGCTGACAGCGGCGTGAACACGATCAACTTATCAACAAGGAAGCTTATCCATGACACTTAAACGCATTCTGGGCGCCATGGCCCTGCTGCTGACCCCGGCCATCGCCTTCGCCCACCCGGGGCATGGCGACAACGGTTTGATCGCCGGCATCAGCCACCCGATCGGAGGCCTCGATCACTTATTGGCGATGGTTGCGGTCGGTTTGTGGGCAGCGCAGCAGAAAGGCGCTGCACGCTGGGCGCTGCCGTGCACATTCGTCGGCATCATGCTGATCGGCGGGTTATTGGGGTTTAAAGGGCTGAACCTGCCAGCGCTGGAGAGCGGGATTGCGGCGTCGGTGCTGGCGCTGGGTCTGGCGGTGGCGTTGGCCGTGCGTCCGCCGTTGAGCCTGGCGGTTGCGGCAACCGCGTTGTTTGCGCTGTTCCATGGGGTGGCGCATGGCTTGGAATTGCCGGACATGTCTAGCCCTTGGGCGTATGCCACCGGTTTTGTCGCGGCGACAGCTGCGTTGCATGGGTTGGGTTACGCCGTCGTGCGGGTGTTGCCTCAAGCGGCGGCGCCATTGGTTCGACTGGCGGGTGCAGCGTCGGCGGCGACAGGTGTGTGGTTGCTGGCAGGCTGACTTTCTATCGCCTGCGAGGGCCTCATCGCGAGCAAGCTCGGCTCCCACATTGGAATGCGTACTCCTGTGGGAGCCGAGCTTGCTCGCGATAGCGGTCTGACAGACACCGCATCTCTCAGGCCTGATAACATGTCGCGCAATCAACCCTGCCGTGACGACGCCAGCCAATGCCGCCTGTTTCCCGCTCCGCCTCCCAGCCTGAATTGACCGCTCTGTTTGCCTCGGTGCATCAGCACTTCCAGGACGTGATCGTGCCGCTCTGGCAAGGCCCCGGCTGGAATGCCGACATGGCGCTGCCCTATGAGGCGCTGGACGCCGAGCATCAACCGCTGCCGCCCCAACGCTACCGGGCCATGGCCTGCGCGCGGCAGCTCTACCTGTTTTCCAGCCTGATCGGCCAGGTACCGGCCGCCGAAGAGCGCGCCGCAGCGCTGTTCCGTTCCTTGCAGCAGCATTTCCACGATGCCGAGCATGGCGGCTGGTTCTATAGCGTCGACCCGCAGGGCGCGCCCCTGGATCAGCGCAAAGACCTCTACACCCACGCCTTCATCCTGTTCGCCTGCGCCCATTACTGGGACAAAGTCCGCGAGCCGCTGGTGGAATCGGTGCTCAACGCCGCACTGGAAGTGGTCGCGCAGCGCTTTGCCACGGGCGACGGCCTGTACGAAGCCAGCCTCGACCGTGACTGGTCCTCGCTCGAGTCCGGACCGCTGCAAAATCCCCTGATGCACTTGGCCGAAGCCTTCCTCGCCACGCTGTCGGTGCGCAAAGACGTCGCCGTGCAAGACGCGCTCGTCGAGTTATGCACAGCGATGCAGAAGCGTTTTATTGACCCGCAACACGGTGTGTTGATGGAAAAACCGCTGGGCGCTGTGGATAACTGGTTTGAACCGGGGCACCAGTTCGAGTGGTATTTCCTGCTGGAATCGTCTTCGTTGCTGCGCGGTTCGGCACTGCATGCTTCTCTGGAACGTGCTTTTGCGTTCACCGAACAACTGGGCGTCGATCAACACACCGGCGCCGTGCGGGCCATGCTCGACCTGGAACCGAACGGCCCGCCTCGGGACGCTACGCAGCGAATCTGGGCGCAGGCTGAATACCTGCGTGCCCTGACCTTGCGGCCAGACAGCGAGGCAGCGGTGCTGCACCAATTGCAGGCGTTGCAGCTGCGCTTTCTGCATGCGGGGGGCTGGTATGAGTGCCGTGACGAGAACGGTGACGTGACCCGTCGGGACATGCCGTCGACCACGCCTTATCACTTGGCAACCTGCTATCGCGGAATAGCCGACTATCTTCGTTGATTGGGCGATCGCCTTCGCGAGCAAGCCCGCTCCCACACTGGACCTGTGTTCGCAGGACTAATGTGGGAGCGGGCTTGCTCGCGAATGGCCGTTACGCGGTCTTAAGCCTTGGCATTACGCTCAATCGCAAACCCGCTCCACGTCTGGCTCACCGGCATCAACTCCAGGCTGTTGATGTTGATGTGCGCCGGAGCATTGAGCACCCAGAAAATGGTGTCGGCGATGTCTTGCGGCTGGATCGGCTCGGCACCGGCGTAGGTCGCGTTGTAACGCTCCTGGTCACCGGCGAAACGCACCAGTGAGAACTCGCTTTCGCACAGGCCCGGCTCGATATTGCTGACCCGCACGCCTGTACCTTGCAGGTCGCAGCGCAGGTTCAGGGAAAACTGTTTAACGAACGCCTTGCTCGCGCCATACACGTGGCTACCCGGGTACGGGTAGTTGCCGGCGATGGAACCAAGGTTGACGATGCCGGCACCACGACCGTGAGCGATCAGGCGGGGCAACAACAGACGAGTGCTGTACATCAGGCCTTTGATGTTGGTGTCGACCATGGTGTCCCAATCATCAAGGTCGCACTTGGGCGCCGGGTCAACACCCAGGGCCAGCCCGGCGTTGTTGATCAGCCCGCGCAGTTTGGCGAAGGACGGCGGCAGGTTGGCGATTGCCTCCTCCATGGCCTTGCGATCACGCACGTCGAGCACCAGGCCATGGACCTCGGTCTGCTTCGACAACTCGGCGCACAGCGCATTGAGGCGCTCTTCACGACGGCCGGTCAGCACCAGTTTCCAGCCGGCTTCGGCAAAACGACGGGCGCAGGCTTCACCAAAACCGGAGGTCGCGCCGGTAATAAACAGGGTGTTGGACATCGTGTTCTCCTTGCTTCGGCTGATCGACAGCCACTGGAATAGAAAATCAGCAGCCAGCATGCCCGGCCTTGCCCACAGCGGCAACTACCGCAGAAGCTGTACAAAAAACGATCAAACGTTGCCACGCCTTACCTGCCGTGGCTTACAGCCATGTGCGCGCACCTTATCCACAGGCCGGTCCACAGTTTCCGGGGGCAAGTGGAAAAGCTGTAAGCCGCTGTGCACAAGGCTTTGCGGGCAAATTGGAAATTTTTTTGCTTGACCCTGGAACGCGGGGTGTGTAGCCCATGGCATTTTGCACGATTGACCGACCATACCGACGATGGCGCCAAGCCAGCAACTACGGCCTTCAGCCGAGTCTTTCCAGAGTTTAACCACAGACTTATCCACAGGCAGCTCCACTCCATTCCGCCCTGCTTTCGTCACCAATAAAAAGGTTGACAAAGCCCGCTCTCGGTCCCGCAAAAACGCCTGATCAAAAAACAACCACAACTCTGAAAGCCACGGTTTCAAAGGCTTTCAGCCAGCTACTCCCACGTTATTCACAGCCAGCTCCACAGCAAACGGGGACAAGTCAAAACCGTGACAAAACAACTATTTGCAGCGGCTTTATGTCGCGCTTTGAGAGCTTGGCAAATTTGTTTTCCACAATTTGCCGAAAGCACACCACCGTCCTTGTGGGAGCGGGCTTGCTCGCGAATGCGGTGGCACATTCAGCATCAAAGTGACTGGAACGCCGCCTTCGCGAGCAAGCCCGCTCCCACAGGGATTAGTGGTGTTTTGGAGATCGAGTAGGAGGCGGCTTTACAGCCGCCGTCCTCTCACACCACCGTACGTACGGATCCGTATACGGCGGTTCAAGCTATGCGGCTAAGCCGGTTTATCGTATCCAGTACCGAAACTAACCCAAGCTGACCCCATAGTTTCTTCGGCAGCGCCTGATTCATATGAGATGCGCCTGAGCTCCACCATGGGCCTCGGCCATTGAAGGCTGATTTGCAGGCGCGAGCTTCGCTAAGCCCCAGGCGCATCAAGTTACGTGCCCTCGTTGAGGGCCGCTTCCATTGTCGCCAGACGACGCA
>NZ_CP024866.1:1993463-2056290 GCF_004136015.1 Pseudomonas sp. ACM7
TATGCCTGTCGGATCTACGTCGCAGCGTCCCGTGCAAGTATTGGGCTTTAGGGAAACACGCCCCTTTACCCCGCTGCGCCGCCTCTATCCGCTTGCTGTTCGTCAAGCCAGCATTTTGCCTCGGGCTTCCTTCAGATTCGCGGTCACCCGCGACACCCTTGCCTCTGGCTAACACTTCCCCTTGCCGGGTGTGTAGAGGACTTTCACCTCCAAGTCACCAGCGAGGCCACCACAGCCAAGCTGGTTGCGCTTGCGCGCAACGCGCCATGCCTGGCGCACGTGTAAAAAAGCCCCGGCGATTGCTCGTCGAGGCTTCGGGTACTTCAACAGAACTCAGTGCCCGCCGAGATAGGCGTTACGCACTTCCTCGTTAACCAGCAGCTCCTTGCCGGTGCCTGTGAGGCGGATCTCGCCGTTGACCATCACGTACGCCCGGTCCGACAGTTTGAGGGCGTGGTTGGCGTTCTGCTCGACCAGGAAGATCGTCATGCCGGTTTTGGCCAGTTCCCGCAGGGTCGCGAAGATCTGTTTCACCACAATCGGCGCCAGACCCAAGCTCGGCTCGTCAAGCAACAGCAGTTTCGGCCGGCTCATCAGCGCACGGGCGATGGCGAGCATTTGCTGCTCGCCGCCGGACATGGTCATGGCCCGCTGGGTGCGCCGTTCTTCGAGTCGCGGGAACAACTCGAACATGCGTTGCATGTCTTCCTTGGCGTACTTGTCACCGATAGGAATGGTGCCCATCAGCAGGTTTTCCTCGACAGTCATGTCGGGGAACACCCGCCGGCCTTCCGGCGATTGT
The DNA here is from genome assembly GCF_004136015.1 of Pseudomonas sp. ACM7. Taxonomy (NCBI): domain Bacteria; kingdom Pseudomonadati; phylum Pseudomonadota; class Gammaproteobacteria; order Pseudomonadales; family Pseudomonadaceae; genus Pseudomonas; species Pseudomonas sp. ACM7. The sequence goes on from NZ_CP024866.1 coordinate 1,994,266, forward strand.
GCGATGCCGTTGGACGCGATGTAGTGGGATGACTTGTGAGTGATATCCACACCCTGATAGATGATCTCCCCGTCCGCCGCACGCGGCTGACCGAAAATCGACATCAGCAGGGTCGATTTACCGGCGCCGTTGGAGCCGATCAGGCTGACCGTTTCACCTTCATTGATGTGCAGCGAGACTTTCTTCAGGGCCTGGATCGGCCCGTAGAACACATCCAATTCCTTCAGTTCGAGGATGGGTCTGCTCATAGCACCACTTCCTCTTCATCAGCGCCCAGGTAGGCCGCAATCACTTTCGGATCGTGTCGGATGGCGTCGGGGCCGCCCTCGGCGATGACGATGCCGTGGTCCAGTACCACGATGTGGTCGGAAATGCTCATTACCATGCCCATGTCGTGCTCGATCAGCACCACGGTCAGATCGTGCTCGTCGCGCAGCAGCCGGATCATCGCGCTCAGCGCTTCGGTTTCCTGAGGGTTGAGGCCGGCGGCCGGTTCGTCGAGGCAGATGATCTGCGGCCGGGTGCACATGGCCCGGGCGATTTCCAGACGGCGCTGCTGACCGTAAGACAGCTCACCGGCCAGACGGTTGGCGCAGTCCACCAGGTCCACCACTTCCAGCCAGTAGAACGCGTGGTCCAGCGCATCGCTTTCGGCTTTGCGATAACCCTTGGTGTTGAGGATGCCGGCCAGCATATTGCGGTTGACCCACATGTGTTGGGCCACCAGCAGGTTTTCCAGCACCGACATTTCCTTGAACAGGCGAATGTTCTGGAACGTCCGCGCCAGGCCGGCCCGGTTCACCAGGTGGGTGCCGCCGAACATTTTGTAGAACATCCGACTGGCAAACGCTTTCGGCGAAACGAAATCGGTGGGTTTGAATGATTCGCCCAGCAGCTTGATAACGTTGGTTTGCTCGCCGCGCACGTTGAGTTCGATCTTGCCGCCCGAGGCCTTGTAGAACCCGGTCAGGCAGTTGAACACGGTGGTCTTGCCGGCGCCGTTGGGGCCGATCAGGGCGAAGATCGAGTTGCGTTTGACCTTCAGGCTGACATCGTTCAACGCCTTGATGCCGCCGAAGTGCATCATCAGTTTCTCGACCGAGAGTACGACTTCGCTCATGGCGCTACTCCTTTACGCGGGGTCACACCGGTACGGCTGATCCGAATCAGGCCGCGCGGTCGCCAGATCATCATCAACACCATCAGGATGCCGAACAGCAGCACGCGATATTCCGCGAAACCACGCAGCAGTTCCGGGGCGACGGTCAGCACGAAGGCCGCAATCACCACGCCGATGGTCGAGCCCATGCCGCCGAGTACCACGATGGCAAGAATCAATGCCGATTCGAAAAAGGTGAATGAGGTCGGGTTGACGAAGCCTTGGTAGGTGGCGAAGAACACGCCGGCCAGACCGGCCGTCGATGCACCGATGGTGAACGCCGAGAGTTTGACCAGTACGTGGTTCAGCCCCATGGAGCGGCAAGCGATTTCGTCTTCACGCAAGGCTTCCCAGGCGCGACCGACCGGCATGCGGGTCAAGCGGTGCTTGATATGCAACACGGCCAATACCACCAGGAACAACACCGCGTAGATGAAGTAATACTTCACGTCCGGGTTGTAGGCGATGCCAAAGAACTCATGGAACGGTACCCCGCCCTCTTTCGCCCTTTTGCCGAACTCGATGCCGAAGAAGGTGGGCAATGGAGCGGCCATGCCATTCGGGCCGCCGGTCAGGGACAACCAGTTATTGAGGATCAACCGGATGATTTCACCGAAGCCCAGGGTCACGATTGCCAGGTAGTCACCGTGCAGGCGCAGCACCGGGAAACCGAGGATGCAACCGGCAAGGCCAGCGGTGATCGCCGCCAGCGGCAGCACCGTCCAGAAGCCCAGACCGAGGTATTGGTAACCGAGCGCCAGCCCGTAGGCACCGATGGCGTAGAACGCCACATAACCCAGGTCGAGCAGACCGGCCAGGCCGACCACGATGTTCAGCCCCAGGCCCAGCAATACGTAGATCAGCCCGAGGATGACCACGCCCAGCAGGTAGGAGTTGGAGAAAAACGGGAACACCACGGCAATGACGATCAACAGCGGGATGATCCAGCGCAACCGGGATTTGTAATCAGGCGGCAGTACATGAACGCCGGAGCCGGTGCTTTCAAAGCCTTCGAGAATTCTCAGACCCTTTGGGGTTTGCAGGAACAGGCTCAAGGCAAAGCGGCCAGCCATGACGATGGCGACAATCCATGCCACGCGTGTCGGCTGCAGGTTGAAGCCATAGCCGTCGAGGACGATGCCGACAATCGGGCCGAACACAATCAGGGCGACAAGGCCGGCGAGAATCGCGTCAACCAGGCTTCTTTTGATATCAATGGTTTTTTTAGTGGTTGAAGACATCGCTTACACCTTCGACACAAGAGGACGGCCGAGCAGGCCTTGAGGCCGAAAGACCAGAACAAGAACGAGCAGCGAGAAGCTGAAAACGTCTTTGTAGTCCGAGTTCACCAGACCTGAGAACAGTGATTCGGAGATCCCCAGAATAATCCCGCCGAGCATGGCGCCAGGCAGCGAACCGATCCCGCCGAGTACCGCGGCAGTGAACGCTTTGATCCCGATGACGAAGCCTGCGTAGAAGTCGAACGTGCCGTAGTTCATGGTGATCAGCACGCCGGCCAGGGCCGCCATCGCTGCACCGATGATGAACACATAGGAAATCACCCGGTCGGTGTTGATCCCCAGGATCGAGGCCATCTTGCGGTCTTGCTGGGTGGCGCGGCACATACGGCCGAGCTTGGTGTACTTGATGACATAGGTCAGCAGGCCCATACCGACGAACGCTGCGACCAGAATGAAGATCTTGGTGTAGGTGAGCTGGACGAAGCCGGTCCCGACTTCAACTCGCCATGCACCGGTCAGCAGTGTGGGCACGCCTTGTTGACGGGCGCCCTGGGCGATCTGTGCATAGTTTTGCAGGATCAGGGAAATACCGATGGCGCTGATCAACGGTGCCAGTCGTGTGGAGTTGCGCAACGGTTTGTAGGCGACGCGCTCGATGACCCAGCCATACACCGCCGTGACGATGATGGTGAAGACCAGTGTGCCGAGCATCAGCAGGGGGAAGGATTCAATACCGAAGTAAGCCAGCAGAGCCAGACTGATTGCCGCGAGGTAAGCGGAAATCATGTAAACCTCGCCGTGGGCGAAGTTGATCATGCCGATGATGCCATAGACCATTGTGTAGCCGATGGCGATCAGGCCATAGACCGACCCGAGGGTCAGGCCGTTGACCAGTTGCTGCAAGAAAATACCATCCATAACGCAATCTCACGCATTTGAGAGACTGCACAGAAACCGTGTACGACGGACCGGGGTTCAGCCGCCGGCGCAACACGGTTGTGTGCAGCTCTACGAGAAAAGACAGGTACTGCACGGACATGTTGATTGATGGCCCGGCGCACAAGGCGCCGAGCCATCAGCAGTTCATATCACTTCTGTTTTTCCAGTTGGTGGTATTTGCCGTCCTTGTCCCACTGGTAAACCACGTAGTCGGAGACTTTCAGGTCGCCCTTGGCGTCCCAGGTCTTCTCGCCCATCACGGTTTGGACCTTGTTGGCTTTCAGCCATTTGGCAGCGTCTTCGCCCTTGTTGGTCTTGGCACCATTGAAGGCAGCGGCCAAGGTCTGGACCGAGGCGTAGGCGTACAGGGTGTAGCCTTCAGGCTCGGTGCCTTTTTTGCGGAACTCGTCCACTACGGTTTTGCTGTCTGGCAGAAGACGTGGGTCTGCGCCGAAGGTCATGTACACGCCGTCAACGTTCTGCGGGCCACCGGCGGTGGTCACCAGCTCGTCGGTCACGATGCCGTCATCGGACATGAACTTGACGTCTTTGAGGCCCTGTTCACGCAGTTGGCGAACCAGTGGACCGGCTTCCGGGTGCAAGCCGCCGAAGTAGACCACATCGGCACCGGCCGCACGGATCTTGGTCACCACGGCGCTGAAGTCTTTCTCACCGCGGGTCAGGCCTTCGTACAACACCGGCGTTACGCCACGCTTGACCAGTTGCGCCTTGGTGGCGTCCGCCAGGCCTTGGCCGTAGGTGTCTTTGTCGTGCAGAACCACGACTTTCTTGCCCTTGAGCACGTCGACGATGTAGTCGCCGGCCACGATACCTTGCTGGTCGTCACGCCCGCACATACGGAACATGGCGCCCAGGCCACGCTCGGTAACGGCTGGGTTGGTGGAACCTGGAGTGATTGCAATGATGCCCGCTTCGTCATAGATCTCGGAAGCCGGGATGGTCGAGGAGGAGCAGAAGTGACCGACTACGCCAGCGACTTTCTGGTTGGTCAGGTCCTTGGCGACCGTCACAGCCTGTTTCGGTTCGCAGGCGTCATCGCCTTTGACCAGTACGATTTTTTCCCCGTTTACGCCGCCCGCTGCGTTGACCGCATCGGCTGCAGCCTGTGCACCCTTCATGTACTGCTCGCCAAATGCCGCGTTGGCGCCTGTCATCGGTCCCGCCACACCGATTTTCACATCAGCCTGTGCAAACGCAGAAACACCCAACGCAGTTGCCACTGCGAGGGCCAAAAAGCCTTTTTTGTAAAACGTCTGGGACATGAGGTGGTGCTCCAAGGTTTTTTTTTAGTTGGCACTGCGACTTCCTGAATGCTCAGAGCAAGGGCCGTGCCATCGGTTTTTTATTCTGAAAAAAGTCGCTGCTTTATTGTTATTTCGACTGTTTCGATCCCATTTTCATTGGGCGTGCAACCGTCTAAACCGCGGGAGGTGAAACCATTTATTTTTAAAGGCGCAACCCGCGTGCGCCATCATTGCAACCGCGGCGCCAAACGACGTGCAACCAGCCTGTAACAACGTGCGTCACCGAAGTGCACACTGCTGGTGCGCAACTGCTACAACCCGCACCTTTTACAGGCTAGTCGCTGCGCGAAAAAGCGCCGCTTCCAGCAACAAATTTCAACAATCAAATAACGATCCGCAGGCACTGGCCTGCGTGATACAGCGAGAATCCGGCCTCGTACAGACAGCTGCGCAATCCCACGCCCGCCAATGGCTGCATGGGCGCAAAGGGAATCGGCAGTGCTTGAGGATTTCCGTTACACAGATAATCGGCAAAGGCTTTGCCGACGACAGTGCCAGTAGTGACGCCCCGGCCGTTGTAACCGGTGACTGCCACTAAACCGGGCGCTGGCTCGAACAAACGCATCAAATGATCGGGGGTGAAGGCGATGCAACCGGTCCAGGTGCACTCCCATTCCACCGGTTTGAGATAAGGAAAATAGTGCTGCTGAACCCGGTCGGCCCAGGCTTTGAGGAACCAGGTCGGTTTCTGATTGCCATTACCGAGACTGCCAAGCAGCAGACGACCATCCTTATCGCGACGAATACTACTGAGTACCTGACGGGTGTCCCAGGAGCCCTGGCCACCGGGGAGAATTTGCTGCGCAGCCTCTTCGGTCAGCGGGACCGAGGCCACTTGATAGTAATAACCGGGGAAGAAATTACGCCGCAATTCCGTCCAGTCACCTTCGGTGTAAGCATTCGAGGCAATCACGACTTGCTCGGCAAGCACCGAACCCTGAGCGGTTTGTACCGACCAGCGTTGGCCCTGACGTTCGAGCCGGGTCACCGGGGAATGATCGAACAACTGACCGCCGAGACCGATGGCCGCTTTGGCCAGCCCCGTCGTGTAGGCCATTGGATTGATCGTGCCGGCACGTCGATCAAGCAGCGCAGCGGCGATCTTTTTGGTACCCGTCGCTTGTTCGCAAGCTTGACCGGTCAGCAATTCCACCGGCGCGCCGCGACGCTTCCATTGTTCTTCACGACTGCGCAAGTCCGCTTCGCCACGGGCGTTGTGCGCCATGTGCAACGTGCCTTCACGGCGTAACTGGCAATCGATGTTGTACTTATCCACAAGGCTGAACACCAGGGAAGGTGCCGCACCGAGCATGCGATTGAGCTGACTGCCGACCGCCTCGCCGAAACCGGCTTCGATCTCGTCCGGTGGAATCCACATCCCGGCATTGACCAGCCCGACGTTGCGCCCCGAACCGCCATGACCGGCGCGATGGGCCTCCAGTACACAGACGCTTTTGCCTTTTTCCAGCAGATGCACCGCCGCCGACAGACCGGTGAAACCGGCGCCGATGACGCAGACATCCACCGTCACCTCACCCTTGAGCGCCGCGTTATCAGGCCTTTGCGGCGTCAGTTTTTCCCACAGACACTCTTCGCGTAACGGCATTGCCAGACTCCAATCAGAAACCTAACCAACACACAGTTCCCAGTGTGGGAGCGGGCTTGCTCGCGAAAGCGGTGTGTCAGACAACATCAATGTCGACTGACAGATCGCATTCGCGAGCAAGCCCGCTCCCACAGGGGGATCACTGTTCGACTCGAGGTTTAGTCGAACGTAATGCCCTGAGCCAACGGCAACTCCAGCGAATAGTTCACGGTGTTGGTCTGACGGCGCATGTAGCCGCGCCATGCATCGGAACCGGATTCACGACCACCGCCCGTTTCTTTCTCGCCGCCAAACGCCCCGCCGATTTCCGCGCCGCTCGGGCCGATGTTGACGTTGGCGATGCCGCAGTCGCTGCCCACCGCCGACATGAACTGCTCGGCTTCACGCACGTCAGTGGTGAAGATGCACGAGGACAGGCCTTGTGGCACGGCATTGTTCAGGCGCAGCGCTTCGTCGAAATCCTTGTAACCGACCACGTACAGAATCGGCGCGAAGGTTTCGCTGCAGACCACATCGCTCTGCTCCGGCATTTCGACGATGGCCGGGGAGACGTAATAAGCGTTAGGGAATTTGTCTTCCAGTTGGCGCTTGCCACCGAACACCCGGCCGCCTTCGCTCAAGGCCTGCTCTAGCGCGTCCTGCATGTTTTCGAAGCTGTGCTTGTCGATCAGTGGACCGATCAGGTTGCCTTCCAGTGGATTGCCGATGCGCACTTTGGAGTAAGCGGCTTTCAGGCGGGTGACGATTTCTTCTTTCACCGATTCATGGGCAATCAGGCGACGCAACGTGGTGCAACGCTGACCGGCAGTGCCGACGGCGCTGAACAGGATTGCTCGTACGGCCATGTCCAGGTCGGCGCTTGGGCCGAGGATCATTGCGTTGTTGCCGCCCAGCTCCAGAATGCTACGAGCGAAACGTGCGGCGATTTTCGGTGCCACTTCGCGGCCCATGCGGGTACTGCCGGTGGCGCTGATCAGCGCGACACGCGGGTCATCGACCAGGGCTTCGCCGGCATCGCGTCCGCCGATGATGACTTGGCTCAGGTGTGGCGGCGCGTCGCTGAAGTTCTTCAGTACGCGGTCGAACAACGCCTGGCACGCCAGGGCAGTCAGCGGGGTTTTCTCCGATGGCTTCCAGATCACCGGGTTGCCGCAGACCAGCGCCAGCGCAGTGTTCCAGGCCCAGACCGCAACCGGGAAGTTGAACGCGCTGATGACGCCAACGACGCCCAGCGGGTGCCAGGTTTCGCGCATGTGGTGGCCAGGACGCTCGGAAGCGATGGTCAAACCGTACAGCTGACGGGACAGGCCGACGGCGAAATCACAGATGTCGATCATTTCCTGAACTTCACCCAGACCTTCCTGAGTGATCTTGCCGGCTTCCCAGGACACCAGCTCGCCGAGGTCGGCCTTGTATTCACGCAAGATATCGCCCAGTTGGCGGACCAGTTCGCCACGGCGCGGGGCCGGGACCTTGCGCCACAATTCGAACGCATGATCTGCACGACTGATGTGCTGCTCGACTTCAGCGGCGCCTTCCCAGTTCACGGCGGCGATCTGACTGCCATCGATCGGCGAATACACCGGCACTTTGCCGTTCTGGTACAGGGTCGGGTTCACACCAAGACGATCAAGCAATGCGGCAACCATGGGTCACTCCTCAAGCGAAAAACAGAAAACGTGCAGCCGGATTAATTCGGCTGGTGAGGCCTGTAGTTTTAGCGCTCCCGACGTTACCCAACAAACGACCTTTAAGAGAGATATCATTCCGTTTATTCATGCTGCGAATTGCTGGTAAGAAAGAAACAAGAAAAAGGACAACCAATGCTGAATAAACGCTACTTGCCGTCGATCACCGCGCTGCAGTGTTTTGAGGCCGTGACCCGGCATTTGAGCTTCACCCGGGCGGCTGAAGAGCTGAACCTGACCCAGAGCGCCGTCAGTAAACAGGTCGCGCAACTCGAAGAATTGTTGCAGCACCTGCTGTTCCGCCGTGTGCGCCGACGCCTGCAAATGACCCCGGCCGGTGACTTGTACCTGGTGGAGGTACGAAAAATCCTCACGCAGGTCGAGATGTCGACCCACTACCTGCGCTCCTACGGCGGTGAAACCGAAGTCCTGCGCGTCTCGACGCCTCCGACCTTCGGCGCGCGTTGGCTAGTGCCACGCTTGAAAGGCTGGCGTCTGCGCCATCCCTCGATCCATCTGGACCTGTGCAGCGAGCAGGAAGCCGACGATCTGCTGCAAGGTCGCAGCGACCTGGCGTTTTATTTCGGCCAGGGCTCACGACCCGGCACTGAATGCCTGAAGCTGTTCGGCGAAGAGCTGGTGCCGGTCTGCGCACCAGGCAGCCTGCCGAACACGCCGTTCACCGATCCTACGCAACTCACCGACCTGGTCCTGCTGCAAAACGCCTCCCGGCCCCAGGCCTGGCACGACTGGTTCGACAGTCAGGGCTACCACACCGAACACAGCTACCACGGCCCGCGTTTCGAAACCTTTTACATGTGCATCCGCGCAGCCCAGGTCGGCTGCGGTGTGGCGCTGTTGCCGCGGTTTCTGGTGGAAGAGGAATTGGCCGACGGCAAACTGGTCATACCCTGGCAGCACGCGATGCCCAGCACCGATGCCTATTACCTGGCGTATCCGGAGCATTCGGCGGAAGTGCCGAAGGTGCGGGATTTTGTGAAGTGGATGCTGGAACAGATCGATAACCCGGATGCGCCGCAGAGTTGAGACCTGACACAACACCTGTGGCGAGGGGGCTTGCCCCCGTTGGGTCGACCCTATGAGCCAACAACCCGGGCTGTCAGGCTCATAGTGGCGTCACGCAATACCAAAGAGGCCGTCGACGATTTTGGTTTGAGCGAGGCGTCCGCGCAGGTCCTCATCGATGGAGGGATCATCCATTCTGTACAGCCGCACCTTGCGATACGCATTGACTCGATTGATCTCTCGCCCCAAATACTCCCAAACCACCCGCGAACATGCCGGAGTGCGATGGTCGGCCGCTGAAACACCCATCTTCAAGCCATTGAGTCGAATAATCCGGCTTTTGTAGTTTGGAATAAGAATGGTCTGACTGATCTCGTTGGACGTCAGCGACTCATAGTCGAGCAGGAACAAGCGATCCTGTAGATAGTAGGAAACCCCAACGTATCGATACCGCTCAAATGTCCCCTCTGCCCCACCAATCTGTATCCGCTCATTTCGTTCATACACGAAATGTTGGCCCTCCTCCCTTATTTGCACCAATGAACACAGAATGCAACCTGGCTCTGTCATCGCGTAGTAGTACTCGTAGTAATAACCACAATAGGCCTTGAGCTGCGACGAAGACTGTCTGCGAAGGTGATCAAGCATGCGCTGAGGCGCTGCCATCTCGTCCGAGGGTTTGATTTTCTTGGATTTAACGCCAATGAGCGTGATGAATTGCTCCCTCGGCAAATACATCTCGTACTCTTCAACCCCAAAAAAATCACAGATCCGTTTAAGGTTAAACGGTGTCGGAAGACTATTCCCACTCAAGTACTTATTAAACTGCCCTCGATTAATACGAAGTCTCCTACAAACCTCCGCGATAGATCGGTAGTGGCTGCATAGCTGTCTTAAGTTATTCGGAAAAAATTCACGCATATCAGCTCATCACAATAGTGCTAGAAGGCTCAAACATAGCAGCAACTCGCATCATTTTTAAGCAAGTCGCGAAATTGCACTCAGCGATACGATAACCGGATATTACGAGCCTTGAGGTTTTCTCAAGACAGCCAACAAAAGCCGAACAATTCGCCACTACTCTAAAAACAGCAGGGAGCACTCAATGCTTGAAGTCATTAATGACTTTCTCTCCGGAAAAATCCTTATTCCATTGGTCCTCGGTTTGGGAGGCTACTTCACCATCCGATCAAGATTTGTCCAGTTCAGGTATTTTTTTCACATGCTATCGGTATTGCGCGGCAGTTGGCGCACAGGCAATCATCATCTGAGCTCATTACAGGCATTAACCCTCAGCCTCGCAGGACGAGTCGGGACGGGCAACATCGTTGGTGTCGGCATCGCCGTGAGCATGGGTGGGCCAGGGGCCGTGTTCTGGATGTGGATGACCGCGCTCTTGGGCATGTCGAGCAGTTTTTTCGAATGCGCTCTTGGACAACTCTACAAACGTAGCGACGGCAACGGTCTTTATCGTGGTGGTCCATCCTGGTACATCCAGCATGGTCTGGGTAAACGATGGCTAGGGATAATTGCCGCCCTCTTGTTGTTGGTGACCTTCGGTTTTGCAATCAATGGCCTGGAGGCTCATGCCGTATCGCACTCGCTTAAGGATGCTTTCGACATTTCGACCACTTGGTCGGGGTTGGCATTGTCGGTGATGCTGGCTGTTGTATTTGTGGGTGGGATCAAACGAATAGCAGCTGTCGCCGACCTGCTGGTACCGCTTAAAGTTCTCGCCTACGTCGGGGTCACGCTCTATGTAATTGTCCTGCAATCGGAGCAGGTGCCCTCGATGTTAATGACTATCGTCAAGAGCGCGTTCGGCCTGGATCAAGCGTTCGGCGGACTACTCGGCACTGCAATAATCATGGGTGTGAGGCGCGGTGTATTTTCCAATGAAGCGGGCCTGGGCAGCGCCCCCAACGTTGCTTCGGTGGCCAAAGTCGAACATCCGATAAGCCAAGGCGTGGTGCAAGCACTGAGTGTTTTTATCGATACCTTCGTCATCTGCACCTGCACAGCATTGGTCATCCTGTTATCCGGTTTCTATACACCCGGTTTCGAAGGCGACGGCATTGCGCTTGCACAAAACTCGCTGGCAGCCATCGTTGGCGAGTGGGGTCGAATGTTTATTAGCGTGGCGCTGACATTATTTGTATTTACCGCAATGCTCTATAACTACTATTTGGGCGAAAACAGCTTGCGGTTCATGTTCGGTGAGCCCCGAAAAACCTTGCTCATCTACCGCGCACTGGTGTTGGCGCTGGTGTTCTGGGGCTCGATTGAAGACCTTTCCACCGTACTCGCATTTGCCGACATCACCATGACACTTCTTGCCTTCGTCAACCTTATAGCCATGGCCTTACTGTTTAGCATTGGCATGCGCATCTTGAACGACTATGACGAGCAACGTCGCGCAGGAGTCAAGAATCCAGTGTTCGACTCCAGCAAGTTCAAGGATCTGGATCTCGATTTTAGGGCTTGGCCGGCGATAGAGAATGACCAGAACACGTTAAAGCATCCTGCCCACCTTTCACGTAACTGCACATATCCGCAATCGGCATAAATGAAAAAAACTCTGAGCCATTGCGAACCCGCAACGGCTCAGCAGCGAAACTTAGCAACAATTATTGGCTATCTACAAACAATAGATTTCACTATTCAAACACGATTAAAAACTCTTAAGGAGATTGTTAATGAATCGTTATCGCCCTCTTAAATCCAACACTTCCGAAGTTCCGGTGCTTTGTATAGTGATACACACATAACCCCAAATCACCTCTTTGAAAATGCCTGCTTCAGGATTCGAACCGCCACCAGTCTTTTAGAAACACTCACATCAGTAACCATAAAGCATACCGCTGACATTGATCTATACCGGCTAATACTTCCGGCTTATGTATTACTGCAGGATGGTGTCGACACACTGGAACAAATCACCTTAAAGGCGGAGTGAGATCATGGCTACCCCTGCAACTAATGAAATGCTTAAGGCTGCAATGAGAAAAGCAATTGAAACCGGCCTTATCCCTAGTTACTCGCACCTTGATGGGTATTTAAGAAGCTGGGAAAGCCTTGCGTTGGTCGTCCAAGCCGCGGTTGACGCTACCCCGATAGTTGAGCCCCCTCCGAATTGTTCAAACAAGTGCTGTCGAGGGCTGCCACTCTCCAATTTTTGTTCCAAGTGAACGGAAGGCATTACGATGCTCCCGAATAGATCGCAGCCTTCGACAGCCCATGAAATCCGCCAGAAATCGATGCTACTGCAAAAAAGGCTGGCAAACCGGGCCACTGATATGCGCCACTAGCCCCATTCATTGAAACAGCTGCAACGTCGCCGCCACGGGCCGTGGCCAGCCTGGAGAACCCCGTTATGAGCGAGAGCGTGTTTGGCGATCGCATCGTGCAGAACCTGCTCGACACCGACTTCTACAAACTGACGATGATGCAGGCGGTGCTGCACAACTACCCGAATGTGGAAGTCGAATGGGAGTTTCGTTGCCGTAACAGTGAAGATTTGCGCCCGTATCTGGCGGAAATCCGCTTCCAGATCGAGCGCCTTGCCGAATTGAGCCTGAGCGCCGACCAGTTGAGTTTCATGGAGCGCATCAGCTTCATGAAGCCGGATTTCCTGCGCTTTCTCGGGTTGTTCCGCTTCAATCTGCGCTACGTCCACACCGGTATCGAAAACGGCGAGCTGTTCATCCGCCTGCGCGGGCCATGGCTGCATGTGATCCTGTTCGAAGTGCCGCTGCTGTCCATCGTCAGCGAGGTGCGTAACCGCTATCGCTACCGTGAGGTCGTGCTGGAGCAGGCGCGCGAGCAGCTCTACCGCAAGTTCGACTGGCTCACCGCCAACGCCAGCGCGGAGGAATTGTCCGAATTGCAGGTCGCCGATTTCGGCACTCGTCGTCGCTTCTCGTACCGCGTGCAGGAAGAAGTGGTGAACGTGCTCAAGCACGATTTCCCCGGTCGTTTTGTCGGCACCAGCAACGTGCACCTTTCACGGGAGCTGGACATGAAGCCGTTGGGCACCATGGCCCACGAATGGATCATGGCCCATCAGCAACTCGGCCCCCGGCTGATCGACAGTCAGATTGCCGCCCTCGATTGCTGGGTCCGCGAGTACCGCGGCCTGTTGGGGATCGCCCTCACCGACTGCATCACCACCGATGCCTTCCTCAATGATTTCGATCTGTACTTCGCCAAGCTGTTTGACGGCCTGCGCCATGATTCGGGTGACCCGGTGATCTGGGCGGAAAAGGCCATCGCTCACTATCACAAGCTGGGCATCGACCCGATGAGCAAGACGCTGGTGTTCTCCGACAGCCTGACGCTGCCCAAGTCCCTGGAGATTTTTCGGGCGTTGCGCGGTCGGATCAATGTCAGCTTTGGTATCGGCACCAACCTGACGTGCGATATTCCGGGTGTCGAACCGATGAGCATCGTGCTTAAAATGGCCGCCTGCAACGGCCAGCCTGTGGCAAAGATCTCCGATGAGCCTGGCAAGACTCACTGCAAAGACCCGAATTTCGTCGCCTATTTGCGACACGTTTTCAAAGTACCTGCCGCCCTTTCCAGTACATCAAGCACATCTAGCAAGGAGTGAATTCATGCAAGCCGAACAGCGTGAGATTGCTGAACAGCTCAAGGTCCAGCCGCCGTTCGCCGACCAGGCCGCCCTCGAGGCTGAAGTCGCCCGGCGGATTACCTTCATCCAGGATTGCCTGGTCAATACCGGGCTCAAGACCTTGGTTCTCGGCATCAGCGGCGGCGTCGATTCCCTGACTGCCGGCCTGTTGGCCCAGCGTGCCATGCGCGAACTGCGCACCCGCACAGGCGACAACAGCTACAAGTTCATCGCTGTGCGCCTGCCGTACGAAACCCAGTTCGACGAACACGACGCCCAGGCCTCGGTGGATTTCATCGCCCCAGACGAGCGCCACACCGTAAACATCGGCCCGGCGGTCAAAGCCCTGGCCAGTGAAGTAGCGGCCTTTGAAGGCAAGCATGCAGTCTCGGTGGATTTCGTACTCGGCAACACCAAGGCGCGGATGCGCATGGTCGCCCAATACACCATCGCCGGCGCGGCCCACGGCCTGGTGATCGGCACTGACCACGCGGCGGAAGCGGTGATGGGTTTCTTCACCAAGTTCGGTGATGGCGCGTGCGACCTGGCGCCACTGAGCGGCCTGGTGAAAAACCAGGTCCGGGACATCGCCCGCAGCTTCGGCGCGCCGGAGTCGCTGGTGGAAAAAATCCCGACGGCCGACCTTGAAGACCTGTCGCCCGGCAAACCGGACGAAGCGTCCCACGGCGTGACCTATGCCGAGATCGACGCGTTCCTGCATGGCGAACCGGTGCGTGGGGAAGCGTTCAAGATCATTTGTGACACGTATAAAAAGACCCATCACAAGCGAGTGATGCCGTTCGCGCCTTGACTCTGCCCCTGTAGAAACTTGTAGGAGCTGTCGAGTGAAACGAGGCTGCGATCTTTTGATTGTGATCTTAAAAGCAAGATCAAAAGATCGCAGCCTCGTTTCACTCGACAGCTCCTACAAGGATTCTGGCTGGTCCAAAAATGAGCAAAAAAAAGCGTCCCGAGCGGACGCTTTTTTTATGAGAACGATTCTATTACTTCAGGACAACAGTGCCTTTCATCATCGAGATGTGGCCAGGGAACGAGCAGAAGAAACCGTACTTCTCGGCAGCATCGAGCTTCGATACGTCGAAGGTCACCGAGTCGGTTTCCTTGGCGCCGATGATTTTGGTGTGGGCGATGATGCGCGCGTCACCTTCCGGCAGGTAGTTCTTCTCGATGCCTGCGGCCAGGCCCGCAGTGGCGATCGGCTGCATATCAGCCTCTTTACTCAGCACCCAGTTATGACCCATGACGTTTTTCGGCAGGTTGCCGGAGTGTTTCAGCTCCACGGTGAACGTCTTACAGCTCTTGTCGATGCTGATTTCCTTGGTATCGAAGGACATTTGATCAGTCGAATCGACAGTGACCTTGCATTCAGCAGCCATCAATTGGCTGCTGGCCAGTGTCAGCAGGGATACCGCAACAAGTTTGGCAAACATGGTGAATCTCCAAGGCAGGGTTAACAAAAGTGCGAATGGACAGAAGACTGCCTGAAAACTTCGCAAGTTCCTATGACCTGAATCAAAAATTGTATACAACTTTCGGGCTATGACACCTATCGAAACAATCTACCAGCCAGACGTCTGGGGCGGCCCTATCATCAGGTCGTCCTCACCCATCTGGAGCGTCAGTCATGTCCCTTAACAGCCTGTTGCGCCGCTTGCTCGCCGCCTACGCCTGTGGCGCCAGCGGAACCTGTGAAACACCTGAACGCGAAGTGTAGACCTTGGAACGCAGCGTGCCTGCCTTTACTCTGTGGTCATCCTGACCATGGAGTAAGGCATGTCTTTAGCGTCCGTTTGTGTATTTTGCGGTGCCAGCACTGGCACCAACCCGGCTTATCGTGAAGCGGCTGTCGCCTTGGGGCGAGCATTGGCCGAGCGTAAGCTGACTCTGGTCTATGGCGGCGGTGCCGTCGGGCTGATGGGCATCGTCGCCGATGCTGCGCTGGCGGCCGGCGGTGAAGTGATCGGGATCATCCCGCAAAGCCTCAAAGACAAGGAAATCGGTCACAGCGGCCTGACTCGCCTGGAAGTGGTCGACGGCATGCATGCGCGCAAGGCGCGGATGGCCGAGCTCAGTGACGCCTTTATCGCCCTGCCCGGCGGCCTGGGCACACTGGAAGAACTGTTCGAAGTCTGGACCTGGGGCCAGCTCGGCTACCACGGCAAACCGCTGGGGCTGCTGGAAGTGAACGGCTTCTACAGCAAATTGACGTCTTTTCTCGATCATATCGTCGGCGAAGGCTTCGTTCGTGAACCGCACCGTGACATGCTGCAAGTGAGCGAATCGCCGCAGACCTTGCTCGATGCACTGGACGCCTGGCAACCCTCGGTACTGCCAAAATGGGCCGAGCAAAAACCCAGCTAACGGCTGGGCATCGATACAGGGCAGAATACGCGCCGCTCAACCTCACCTTCGACCCCAGAGGATCGCCCATGGCTAAACCCAATTATTCCTTCGCCAAACGTCAGAGAGACTTGGCCAAGGAGCAGAAGAAAGAGGAAAAGCTTCAGCGCAAGAAAGCTACAGCTGAAGAAGAAGCCGCCGCACTGAACCCGGATGCAGAAGGTGAAGTGGCCGCAGAAGATGATGTTGAAGCACCGAAAGATCAGGCGCCCGACGCCTGACACCCTCAGGGCCCGATGATCTGATCAGGCCCACCGGATCTGTGTCCAGGGTCAGCAGTCACTTTGCTGACCCTCACAGTCCCCTCTGAAATACCCCCATCTAGAAACTATTTACACATCTCCACTGTGGGAGCGGGCTTGCTCGCGAAAGCGGTGTGTCATTCAACATAGAATCTCCCACAGGGGATCTGCGTTAGTCCAGCGGCATTACGGTGACACGGACTTCGGGGTCATGGTTGCCGCCACCCAGAATCACCCCACGCAACGGTGAGACATCGGAGAAATCCCGGCCCCAGGCCAAGGTGATGTGTTCCAGCGCCGGCTGCACGTTGTTGGTCGGGTCGAAATCCACCCAACCGAGCACCGGGCAAAACACTGAAACCCAGGCATGTGACGCATCGGCGCCGATCAGTCGCGGCTGGCCCGGTGGTGGCTGGGTCAGCAGGTAGCCACTGATGTACCGCGCCGCCAACCCACGGGAGCGTACGCAGGCGAGCATCAGGTGAGCGAAGTCCTGACAAACACCGCGCCGGCGCTCCAGGACTTCCACCAGCGGTGTCGCCACTTGGGTCGCTTCAGCGTCGAAGGTGAATTCGCTGAAAATCTTCTCCATCAGCGCCTGAACACCCAACAGCAGCGGCCGACCCGGTGGGAAACAGCTTTCGGAAAACTCGACGAAGTTGCGCTTCAAATGCACGTAGGGTGATTCGAACCGGTAACGACACGCTTCCAGCAATTCGGGGGAAAGCGGCAGACTGCTGTAGGTCAGCGCATTGCGGGTTTCTTCCCACGCAGGGGATTGATTGAAATCCAGCGCAGGCCGGGCCAGCACTTCGACGGTGAGCCGGGCGTTGACCAGCAATTCATCGTGCGGCCGCTCGAACGCCAACCGGGTCAGCGGATTGCCGAACACATCCAGTTCATCGCGGCGCGTAGTCGGGTCGGGACTGATCTGCAGTTGCTGCTCGGTGCAACGCTGCCAGGCACACGCCCGCGGCCATAGGTGCGCGAGCTGCTGAGCCAGAGAGACCGGGCTGTCGTAGTGGTAATGGGTGTCGTGGAGAATCTGGTAATGGGCGCTCATCAGACGGACACCGTGCGCTGGCTGACGTCATCGACGTGGGCGAAATGGCGCAAGGCCAGACGATCCGACACTTGCCCACTGGCGTCGGCGATTTCTTGCAACAGGTCGGCTAGCCCCTCAATGGCTGCCCGAACGCTGGCTTCGCCGAACAGCGAGTTCTCCAGGCATCCCAGATCGAACTGTGCCAAGCGTTCCACCAACTGCGGCAAGCCCGCTTCGCGAGGCACACCGAAGTCGTCATTCAAGCGTTTCAAGGTTCGAGTCACCAGTTTCAACTGAAACAGCACGGCGTGGGGGTTCTGCTCGTCGAGCAGCAACAGGTCAAGCACCGGGATCAGTTGCGCCACCGCCAGATACCGCGAACGGTAAGTGATGCTGCTGTTGCCCAGCTCCAGCAGCCACTCCAGTCCGGCCTGATCGAATGCACCGGCACCGCGCAGAAACGCCGCCAGGCTGGCGCTGAGAAACTGCAGACGTTCGATCCGGCGGCCGATCATCAGGAAGCGCCAGCCTTCGTCCCGGGTCATGTCGTCGAGGGCGAAACCGGATAACGCCGCCAGGGACATCACCAAACGGTTGAGGAAATCCAGCAATTCGCCGAAATCCGGCTCTTCGGCTTCCAGCTCCATGGCTTCGCGCTGCAGCTCCACCAGCGCCTGCCAGTTTTCCCGCGAGAGCTTGCCGCGCACCTGCGAGGCCGCCCACTGCAAACGTTGCAGGTTGGAGCGCAGACTGAACGACCAGTCATCGCCGAGCAATGCCGCCAGCAAACGCTCCGGCAACTCGCCTTCATCGGGCAACAACATCAATCGTTCGCCCAGATCGACCGCCGCCTCCAGGGCTTGCGGGTCATCGCCATCGACATACCGAGCCAGCATGATTCGCAGCAGCCGCGCGCTGTCATCACAGCGCTCGCAGTAACGCCCGAACCAGAACAGGTTTTCCACCACCCGCGACGGCAGATACGGATCCCGTCGCACCAGGTCGTGCACACCGATCGTACGCTGGGTTTTCCATTGCTCACCACTCGGCGGGCGATCGCCCAACACCCAGGTGTCTTTGCTCGCGCCACCGCGCTGCATCGACACCACTTCGGCGTCAGCCTCGGCGGCAACCCGGGTAAGACCGCCGGGCAAAACCCGATAGCCCTCACGGCTGGCCACTGCGTACACGCGCATGCCAATAGCCCGGGGTTGCAGATGACCCTCTTTATCCTGCCAGATCGGGGCTTGAGAAAGTTGAGCCAATTCTTGCGCCACATAGGCGTAAGGCCTGGCCTGCATGCGCTCAGCCAGCTCCTGGCGCTGTTCTTCACTCAAATCGCGCCCAAATACTGGCGTGAAGCTCTGTGACGGGAAAGCCGGTTTGATCAACAACTCCGGCAATTTTTCCAGGGCCTGAGCCAGCACCGGTGCTTCACCGCACCACCAGGTCGCGATGGAGGGCAGAATCAGTTCTTCGCCGAACAGGAATTGATTGATCTTCGGCAGGAAACCCAACAATCCCGGCGACTCCAGCACACCGCTGCCGAGGGCATTGGCCACCAGCACTTGCCCTTGGCGTACCGCTTCCAGCAATCCCGGCACGCCAAGGGCCGAGTCGGTGCGCAGCTCAAGCGGATCGCAGAAGTCATCGTCGAGCCGCCGCATGATCGCGTGAACCCGGCGCAGTCCGCTCAAGGTTTTCAGGTAGACCGTGGCATCCCGGACGGTCAGGTCGCCGCCCTCTACCAGTGGATAACCGAGCTGACGCGCCAGATACAGATGTTCGAAATAGCTTTCGTTGAAACGTCCCGGTGTCAGCAGCACGATCAGCGGCGCTTCGTCATCACTCGGCGCCTGACGGGCCAGGGTTTCCTGAAGCGTGCGGAAGAATCCGGCCAGGTGCTGCACTTTCAAATCGCGGTACAACTCGGGAAAGGCCCGGGACACGATGGTGCGGTTTTCCAGCGCATAACCGGCACCGGATGGTGCTTGCGTCCGGTCCGCCGTGACCCACCAGCGACCGTCGGGTGTACGCGCCAGATCCACGGCGTACAGGTGCAGAAAAGCCCCGTCGGGCGGCGTGATGCCCTGACAGGGCCAGAGGAAGTTGTTGTGGCCGAAGACCAGCTCAGCAGGCAGCAAGCCCTCGGCGATCAAGCGTTGCGGGCCGTACAAATCTGCGAGCACAGCATTGAGCAAGCGTGCCCGTTGGGCGATACCGGCCGATAACTGCTGCCATTCATCAGCAGCAATCACATGCGGTAGCAGATCGAGTTCCCACGGCCGATCGGCACCCTTGGGGTCAGCGTAGACGTTGTAAGTCACGCCGTTTTCCTGGATCTGCCGGGTCAGCAGCGCCTGACGCTGCACCAATTGCGTTGGTGTGCTGCGTTGCAGTTGGTCGAACAACCGACGCCAGTGCGGGCGCACCGCGCCGCTGTCGTCGAGCAGTTCGTGATAAGTGCCCGCCGTCAGCGGGTAGCGGTCAAGCAGGTCAGGCATGGAAAGCTCGGCAGACAGCAAAGAACGGTCAGACTAACGCAGGCTCATGACGCCCGGATATACGAAAAATCCGAGCGTCGCGTACGGTTTAGAAACGTCGTAAATCGAGAGTCATCGGCAGCTCGTCGTTAATTTCCATATTGGGTATAGGAAGTTTCCCCGGCGTATGTCCGATGCGGAAGAAACGCGCCATTCGCCGGCTCTCTGCCTCATTGGCGTTCACCGGCAAGCTGTCGTAGTTGCGCCCGCCCGGGTGGGCGACGTGGTACTGACAGCCACCTAGCGAGCGCTGCATCCAGGTGTCGAGCAGGTCGAACACCAACGGCGCGTGGACCGGGATAGTCGGTTGCAGGCAGTTGGCCGGTTGCCAGGCGCGGAAGCGCACGCCAGCGACAAACTCGCCGACCCGCCCGGTGGGTTGCAATGGCACCGGGATGCCGTTGCATGTCAGAAGATAACGCTGCGGCGGCAAGCCCGTAAGTTTGACCTGTAAGCGTTCCAGCGACGAATCCACATAACGCACCGTGCCGCCGACTGCGCCCTCCTCGCCCAGCACATGCCAGGGCTCCAGCGCCTGACGCACTTCCAGCTCGATCCCGCTCACCGCGTAATCGCCGACCTTGGGAAAACGGAATTCCAGATGCGCCGCGAACCACTCCGCACGTACGGGATAACCGGCGGCATTAAGGTCGACGATGACGTCGGCGAAGTCTTGCTCGATAAAGTGCGGCAACAAAAACCGATCGTGCAGCTCAGTGCCCCAGCGTGCCAGTTTCGGCGGCGCATAAGGCTCGCGCCAGAACCGAGCCACCAACGCCCGCAACAACAATTGCTGAGCCAGGCTCATGCGCGCATGGGGCGGCATTTCGAAGGCTCGCAGCTCAAGCAATCCAAGGCGACCGGTAGCACCGTCCGGGGAATACAGTTTGTCGATGCAAAATTCGGCACGGTGAGTGTTGCCGGTCACGTCGATCAGCAGGTTGCGCAGCAGCCGATCCACCAGCCACGGTGCGCACTCCTCACCCAGCTCAGGCATCTGGGCAAAGGCGATTTCCAGTTCATACAAGGCATCGTTGCGCGCTTCATCAACCCGTGGCGCCTGAGACGTCGGGCCGATGAATAATCCGGAAAACAGGTAGGACAAGGACGGGTGGTTATGCCAGTAGCTGATCAGGCTGCGCAGCAGATCGGGGCGGCGTAGAAACGGTGAGTCAGCCGGCGT
This sequence comes from Pseudomonas sp. ACM7, assembly GCF_004136015.1. NCBI lineage: Bacteria > Pseudomonadati > Pseudomonadota > Gammaproteobacteria > Pseudomonadales > Pseudomonadaceae > Pseudomonas > Pseudomonas sp. ACM7. Next base: position 2,015,314 of record NZ_CP024866.1, read on the forward strand.
CGCGCCGCCCAGTACGAAATGGTTACCGCCGCCGGTGCCGGTGTGCCGGCCATCGATCATGAATTTCTCGGTGGTCAGTCGGGTCTGGCGTGCCTCTTCGTAAAGAAATTCGGTGCGCTCGACCAACTCATCCCACGTGGCAGAAGGCTGCACGTTGACCTCGATCACACCCGGGTCGGGCGTGATGCGGAAGTTACTCAGCCGCGGATCGCTGGGCGGTTCATAGCCTTCCAGCAACACCGGGCAATGCAGTTCCTCGGCGGTCGCTTCGATGACGCTGACCAGTTCCAGATAATCCTCGACCCGTTCCAGCGGCGGCATGAACAGATACAACCGTCCTTCTCGCGCTTCGGCGCAGAACGCCGTGCGGGTCAGCCAGTCGGCGGATTCGTCGATCTTTGGCGTGCGTTCATCAGCAACCGCAGGCTCGCCTTGGCTCTGAAGTTGTGCAGTGTCGGGCAGTGCTGGGAAATCCTGATTCGGGTCCACAGGGTGAATGAACGGGTACTCCGCCGCTTTCACCCAAGGCTGCGAGCCCAGCGGCAAGCGATAGCCCAGCGGCGAATCCCCCGGCACCAGTCGGCAATGCTCATCGCGCAGATACCAGCGGCCGCTCTGCCATTGATCACCCTTGGCGGTGCGTGCCAGCGGCAGGACCTGGCCGATGACTTTGTCCAGCCCCTGGCTGAAGACTTTGCGCAGGCGTGCACGCTCCAGAGGCTCTTCAAGACGCGAGTCTTCGGCGCTGACGTTCTGCGGCAAAGTGCCTTCGCGCCAGAGGTAATAGAAATTGTCTTCGTAGGCCGGGAACACAAACCGTGTGGGGATTTTCAGGCGTTCGGCGACACTCGCCAGAAAGCGTCCGGCCAACTCGCCATTGGCACCGTAGTCTTGCTGCTCATCGGCAATCAACGCGCTGTTGTGCCAGATCGGTACATCGTCGCGACGCCAGTAGCAGTTCAGCGACCAGCGCGGTAATTGCTCGCCGGGGTACCACTTGCCCTGACCGAAATGCACCAGGCCTTGGGGCGCGTAGTGCTTGCGCATGCGCTGGAACAGTTCGGCGGACAGACGCCGCTTGTCTGGCCCAAGTGCCGCCGTGTTCCATTCGGCCCCGTCCGGGTCATCGATGGAAACAAACGTCGGTTCGCCGCCCATGGTCAGGCGTACATCACCCTCCAGCAGGTCGGCATCAATCTGCCGACCCAACGCCTGGATCGCCAGCCATTGGTCTTCGGTGTAGGGCTTCGTTACCCGTGGCGCTTCCCAAATCCGCTCCACGGACATTTCATGGGTGAATTCGCACTCGCACGGTTCAACCAAGCCACTGATCGGTGCCGCAGAGCCCGGATCGGGGCTACAGGCCAACGGAATGTGTCCTTCACCGGCAAACAGCCCTGACGTCGCGTCCAGGCCGATCCAGCCTGCACCGGGCAAATAAACCTCACACCAGGCGTGCAGGTCGGTGAAGTCCACGTCAGTGCCCGACGGGCCGTCGAGGCTTTTGACGTCGGCGGTCAGTTGAATCAGGTAGCCGGAGACGAAACGCGCCGCCAGACCGAGGTTGCGCAACAGTTGCACCAGCAACCACGCGGAGTCGCGGCAGGAACCGGAGGCATGTTCGAGGGTATGTTCGGGCGTTTGCACGCCCGGCTCCATGCGAATCAGGTAGCCAATGTCTTCACTCAGGCGCTGATTGAGTGCGACGAGGAAATCAACGCTAGGCAGTGGCGTGCGGTCGATGCCATCCAGGTACGCCTTGAACTTCGGCGTCAGGGGCAAGGTTTCCAGGTACGGCGCCAGTTCCTTGCGCTCATCCGCGGCGTAGGCGAACGGGATCTTTTCGGCGTAGGGCTCAAGGAAGAAGTCAAACGGATTGAAGACCGCCATCTCTGCCAGCAGATCGACTTCGATCCGCAGCTCATCGGTTTTCTCCGGGAACACCAACCGCGCCAGGTAATTGCCCTGGGGGTCTTGCTGCCAGTTGATGAAGTGCTGCTCGGGCGACACTTTCAGCGCGTAGGACAGTATCCGCGTGCGACTGTGGGCGGCCGGGCGCAGGCGAACGATCTGCGGACCGAGCTCGACGGCGCGGTCGTAGCGGTAATGCGTGACGTGGTGCAATGCGACATGAATCGACACGGCGTGCCTCCTGCGAGCCTTAAGCGTATTGGAAAGCGCGCAAGACTTATGCCATCGCGCAGCGCTGGCGCTTTCTCCGGTTGCTTGAGGCAGTACAGCACCAAAATCGGGCGATGCGGGAATTTGGTTTGCATCGATTGCACGGATTTGTGGCGTTCAGCTGCATAGTCGCCACCAACACCGGCCTCTTCGCGGGCAAGCCCGCTCCCACAGTGTTCGAGGTTGTCTCCGGTTCTGTGTTCACAGCAGATCCCTGTGGGAGCGGGCTTGCCCGCGAAGAGGCCGGTTGCCCCAACACAGCTTCCGACCCAGCGCCCCGGTTTTCCGTGGCGCAGAAACGCAAAACGCCAACCCGAAGGTTGGCGTTCTGTTCAGAGCTAGCGAGGTTTAGCGCGGTACAACCGGCTTACGCGCAGGCTTGGGGCCCTTGCCTTTGGCCGCGTCCTTGCGCTCTTTGGCCGCCTGCTGGTTGCGGGCGAATGCCGCAGCCTTGGCCTGTTCACGCTTGTCCCACGGGTTGCCGCCATCGCTGGCGCGCGGTGGCAAGCCAGTGTGCTGGGTCAGGATCTTGGTGGTCTTTTCCCCTGCCACTTTATGGCTGCCGGCCGGTGTCGAGTTCTTGCGACGGGCGCTCTGGTAGCTGTCGGTCGCTGGCTGATGCAGCGGGATCAACTGGTTCTTGCCCGGCCCGATCAGGTCGGCGCGGCCCATGCGGGTCAGCGCTTCACGCAGCATCGGCCAGCCTTTCGGGTCGTGATAACGCAAGAAGGCCTTGTGCAGACGACGCTGCTCTTCGCTCTTGACGATGGTCACGGCGTCACTCTTGTAAGTGACTTTGCGCAGCGGGTTCTTGCCCGAGTGGTACATCGCGGTGGCGGTGGCCATCGGCGACGGGTAGAACGCTTGCACCTGGTCGGCACGGAAGCCGTTGCCCTTGAGCCACAGGGCCAGGTTCATCATGTCTTCGTCGGTGGTGCCCGGGTGAGCGGCGATGAAGTACGGAATCAGGTACTGCTCTTTCCCGGCTTCCTTGGAGTACTTCTCGAACATGCGCTTGAACTTGTCATAGCTGCCGATGCCCGGTTTCATCATCTGGTTGAGCGGACCTTCCTCGGTGTGTTCCGGGGCGATCTTCAGGTAACCACCGACGTGGTGGGTCACCAGCTCTTTGACGTACTCCGGCGATTCGACCGCGAGGTCGTAGCGCAGACCGGAAGCGATCAGGATCTTCTTCACACCCGGCAAGGCACGGGCACTGCGGTACAGCTGAATCAGCGACGAGTGATCGGTGTTCAGGTTCGGGCAAATGCCCGGGAACACGCACGACGGCTTGCGGCACGCGGATTCGATTTCCGGGGTCTTGCAGGCGATGCGGTACATGTTCGCGGTCGGGCCGCCGAGGTCGGAAATGACGCCGGTGAAGCCAGGGACCTTGTCGCGGATCTCTTCGATTTCGCGAATGATCGACTCTTCGGAACGGTTCTGGATGATCCGGCCTTCGTGCTCGGTGATCGAGCAGAAGGTGCAGCCGCCGAAGCAGCCACGCATGATGTTCACCGAGAAGCGGATCATGTCGTAGGCAGGGATCTTTTCCTTGCCGTACGCCGGGTGCGGAATGCGCGCATAGGGCATGCCGAACACGTAGTCCATTTCTTCGGTGGTCATCGGAATCGGAGGCGGGTTGAACCAGACATCGACTTCGCCGTGCTTCTGAACCAGTGCACGGGCGTTGCCCGGGTTGGTTTCCAGGTGCAGCACGCGGTTGGCGTGAGCATAAAGAACCGCGTCACCGCGGACTTTCTCAACCGAAGGCAGACGAATCACGGTCTTGTCGCGAGTCATCTTCGGGCTCGCCAGGATTTGCACGACCTTGGCTTCGCTCGGATCTTCCTCTGGACCCTTTTCCTGCTCGATAGCGCAGGCTTGGGTGTCCTGGGTGTTCACGTACGGGTTGATGATCTTGTCGATCTTGCCCGGACGGTCGATGCGCGTGGAATCGACTTCATACCAGTCTTTCGGCGTGTCGCGACGGATGAACGCGGTGCCGCGCACGTCGGTGATGTCTTCAATCTTGTGACCGTAGGACAGACGCTGGGCGACTTCGACGATCGCACGCTCGGCGTTGCCGTAGAGCAGGATGTCGGCGCAGGCGTCGATCAGGATCGAGTTGCGCACCCGGTCCTGCCAGTAATCGTAGTGCGCGATGCGGCGCAGGGAAGCCTCGATGCCACCGAGAACGATCGGAACGTTCTTGTAGGCTTCCTTGCAACGCTGGCTGTAAACCAGGCTTGCGCGGTCCGGACGTTTGCCCGCCAGGCCACCGGGGGTGTAGGCGTCATCGGAGCGGATTTTCTTGTCGGCGGTGTAGCGGTTGATCATCGAGTCCATGTTGCCGGCCGCGACACCGAAGAACAGGTTCGGCTCGCCGAGTTTCATGAAGTCGTCTTTGGACTGCCAGTTCGGCTGGGCAATGATCCCGACGCGGAAGCCTTGCGACTCCAGCAGCCGGCCAATGATTGCCATGCCGAACGACGGATGGTCAACGTACGCATCACCGGTGACGATGATGATGTCGCATGAATCCCAGCCAAGCTGATCCATCTCCTCCCTGCTCATCGGCAGGAATGGCGCTGGACCGAAACATTCGGCCCAGTACTTGGGATAGTCAAATAACGGCTTGGCTGTTTGCATGACGATGACCGGTGTTGAGATGAAAAATCGCGGGCGCGGAATATAGCACAAAAATTAACCAATTCCGACAATAGCGGTCGGCTTTTACCATCAGGTCTGCCCTTGACCGATACATCACATTTCGCTGAACACACGTCACTACATAGATATTCTTCAAGAAAAAAACCCGCGAGTAGTCTGGCGCTTCAACTACCAGACTGGCTTATCCAGAGCCACGGAGCTCCCTTGAACGATTCGACTTTACTCACTACAGTCCCCGCACCTACCCCGCCGCCCCTATCTGCTCATGCAAGCTTCATCCAGAGCAAGCTGCCTGGCTGGCTAGTCGAGGGATCACCTGAACAGCGCAAAACGTTTCGCGCCTGCCTGCTAAAAAGCAATGCAGCCAGGCAGGCGTTGGCCCCCGTCTTCGAAGATCTGAAAAACCCCTTGAACTTTGCCCGAACCTTGTTGAGCGAAAAGCTCACAGGACACCTGGGATCGCTGGACGCTGAAAAATCCACACTGCTACGCGAATGGAAGAACTCCCACCTCTTGGGGCTGATCAAAACACGCCATAAAACCACCGAACAAACGCTTGTAGACGCCGCTCTGCAGAACTTCGAACCTTCCGAAGCCCTGAGCGGTGGTTTTGAAGCAGGATCGGCCATCTATTTGTCCGGGTACGACGAAAAGAAAAAAAGCGCTGTCAGCCCAGAGCACTTCGCCGGGGTTTGTCGCGAGTTGGACATCGGCATGCAGTACCAGAGACACATCAGCGAAATACTGGAACCTTCTGCGACTGCGGGAACAACCGCCACTCGCTCGGCAAACCAGATAAAAGCCCTGATCAGGAACGACGACCAAAATACCTTTGAGGCGGCGATCCACATCGCCCTGATGAAGAAATCCATCAGCACAGATCTTTACGCACTATTACTCGAACTGAGCCACGCTGGCAGCCACAAGGACTTGATCTGTTCACACCTGACCCTGGACGGCATAGCCCTTCCGGGCATCATGGTACTTCAGGATAAATGGCCTCAGATTAAACACGTTCTTTACATTCCCGATGATCCCGATGACGCGATCAAACGATATGACTCGTATAACGCTCTTCAAACAGCCCTGGCAATTAAACTGGACACACCCTCCTACCGAAAATTCTTCAATCGCTTCATTCCGTTTGAGCGCCAGGGAACGCCGCTGACCACAGGCACTTTGTGGTCAGGCGCAAACCGCCCTAGTAATCCGTCTTTTGCCAAACCCTTGGTGCGTGTGAATATTGCCGGTGACTTCTATGAAACGGTCTTCAGGCAACGCATTGCCCACCTGAAAGCTGACGCACGTGTGCTGGCGGTCCCCACGGCAGATGCCAACACCGCCGGCAGCTTGAAAAAACGTCAGGAGCTCGAGGCAGCAGGAGAGTCGCTGTTATTTTTCGCCGCGTCCTTCATACCGATCATCGGTGAAGTGATGTTGGCGGTAACAGCCTTGCAGTTACTCAACTCGGTCTATCACGGCGTTGCCGCCTGGAGTCGTGGCGATACCGATGAAGCCCTGAATGATCTGCTGGATGTCGCAGACGCCGCTGCCCTGGGCATCATCACGGCCGGCGCAATAAAAACCACCGGGATCGCCACCAACCTGGTAAAAATCAGGTTGCGCGACAATAGCGAACGACTCTGGCACCCCGATCTGACGCCCTATCGGAAGGCACTTCAACTCCCTGAAAATATCCACCCCAACGCTCAAGGGTTGTATAACCACAACGCAAAAACCTATGTAGCGCTGGAAGACCATTTCTATGAAGTAAAGGTCGACACCGCCACCCAGCAGTGGGAGCTGCAACACCCTTCTGACCCAAACGGGTATGCCCCACAGATGTTTCAAAACGATGCCGCCGGATGGCGCCATCTGCACGAGGACCCAAGCACTTGGGATGGGTTGAAACTGATCAGGCGTCTTGGCACTGTCGCACGCAATATCCGCCAAGAAGCCGTCGAGCCCATTCTGCTGGTCAGCGGATTAGACAGATTGGCTCTCATTGAACTTCATCTGAGCACCCAACGTCCGCCGGCCCTGCTGACCGATGTATTGAAGCGCTTTGATTTGAGACAGGAAATAAAAGATTTCAAGATAGAACGTAGCAAAGGCACTAAAACCGGCCCTTACTCACCGTTCATCTTGCTGCACCTGCTCACCACACTGAGCGGCTGGCCAACCACTCGACACCTGACCGTCGTCGATGGGACTGAAACGCTCTTTGCTTTTGGTGACTCCGCCAATGCAACACTGCCCGAACTTAGATTGACCTACGCCCAACTCAGAAACGGTGAACTGACAGACGCTGTTGTCGAGAAGCTGAGAACTGAAGAGCTCAGTGAGCTATTCAAAGGGCTGGTGCCATCCACTGCCTCTAACGCAGAGCGCCTGGCGCAGTGTCTTGAGACCCACCTTGCGGCAACAAAAGACCTGCTGTTCCCAAAAATTTATGCGCTGACCGATCAACCGGAAAACCCGATAGACGAACACATTCGCACGAAGTATCCAACGCTGCCAAAAAGCTATCTGCAGCAGCTGACACTCAGCCTCAGTGCACTGGAAAAACAGCAAATCGTGCGGGAAAGGCAGTTGCTGCCTCTCATGGAAACGGAAGCAGACGAATATTCCAAAGAAGTTGAAACAGCACGTACTTATGAGGGGCTTTATCTTGATTCCGCCCGCCCTCTTGACACCGACCAACTCATCCTCATGAACCTCAGGCACTTGCCCAACTGGGCCGACTCGGTGCACATCGAAATGCGTGATGCCACCCTCAACGGCACATTGCTGAGCAGCGTCGGCAGTGACACAGCCGTTCATCGCAGAGTTCTGGTTCGAGAAGGAGCGCAGTACAGGGCTTACGATGCTGCGGGAAATCCGCTTAGTGGACTGGCCGATCTCTACATCTCGATCAAAGCGGCCCTGCCTGAAGCCGAGCGCTTTGCCGCGGCCAATAGTTGGGCTGACCGTGTAAAAACCGCGATCAACAGCGTCATAGAGCGTCTGCACAAACAACCACTGGCTATTCGGGAAGGTGTTGCGTCATGGCCTACCGAGCCCGCAAACCCAGGCTTCCCCCTTGACACCCATTTCGCCCGGCAAGAAACACCGACGAACCTGTCGCTGCGCGCAGACGGCGTTTATGAACAGCGCCCCCTACAAGGTGGCACGCACACGTATTACGTGCTGGAAAACCGCCTGTACTACCAAGTGCAATACGCCAAACCGGGTTGGCAAGTCATCGATGCACGCAGCCCCTATCGAGCGTACAAGCCCTACGTGCGGCAAAAGGCTGGAGGTGGTTGGGAGATCGATACCGATAGCGGGTTACCGGGCGGCACGCCGGGCGTTGACTCGTCAAGGCACCTCGATATCCCGGAGGAGGCAAGCGGCAGCTATCACAGCGCTACCGAATACGTCATGCCTGTGCCATTCACTGCCGCCGAACACGACCGCATGTCCAGCATCAGATCCTTTCAACAGACCCCCAACACACGCGGTAACTATGATCGTGCCAACAACGGCCGCTACCCCCTCAGGGACCTGAAAGGGCAACCGTTACGCATCAAAAAAATTCAGCAGCAGGTCAATTCTGCTGATGGCGGTACCCGCTACGGGGCCGCGGCAATCAAACCTTACATTCAATGGGAGGGCTTCGAAGGCGTTGCCAACCTGTACGAAGAAAAACTGGCGCTACGCACATTCACCGCCGCCGACTGCAAGGTGCCTGAGGAAAGGACCTTGATTGGGCAAGACATGGTGAGCAGCAAAAAGCCGCTGGTTAAAGGGGAGATTCTTGGGGTCTATGGTGGAGGATTGATACCCGGTTATGTCGGTGTCGCCAGAAAGGACCCGTTCCTCATCGATGTACTGCCTGGGAAGCTGTTCACCCACGCCAGGCCTCCTACCGTTCTGTTGTCCGGAGACAATGTGCTGTCCCGAATGAATACCCTCTTCGAGTACGAACAGGGCAAGCCGGCACGACAGGCAACAACGGGTTACAACGTCGAAGCCGTGCCGTTTGATGTGGAGGTTCAAGCCCAAGGCGGGGGCAAGGAAAAATACCTGCTGTATGCATTCTTTGCCATCGACGACATTCCCGTCGACAACGAGCTACGTTGGAACTATGGCTACACCGAGCAAGCGATCAGAAACCTGTTCGCCTGAAACACAGCTATCAACCGCCGACACCCTCGACGTTACTCGTCGTCGAAGTTGTAGCTGCCCGGCGCCAGGTTTTCGAAACGGGTGTACTTACCGATGAACGCCAGTCGTGACGTGCCGATCGGGCCGTTCCGCTGCTTGCCGATGATGATCTCGGCGATGCCTTTGTGTTCGGTTTCCGGGTGATACACCTCGTCCCGGTACACGAACATGATCACGTCGGCATCCTGCTCGATCGCTCCGGATTCCCGGAGGTCGGAGTTGATCGGGCGTTTGTTCGGGCGTTGCTCCAGGGAGCGGTTGAGCTGGGACAACGCCACCACCGGACAGTTGAATTCCTTGGCCAGGGCTTTCAAGGAACGGGAGATCTCGGAAATCTCGTTGGTCCGGTTGTCACCGCCAGAACCTGGAATCTGCATCAATTGCAGGTAGTCGATCATGATCAGGGCGACATCGCCGTGCTCACGCACCAGACGCCGAGTCCGCGCGCGCATCTCCGACGGGCTGATACCGGCCGTATCGTCAATGAACAGCTTGCGATCATTGAGCAAGTTGACCGCCGATGTCAGGCGCGGCCAATCGTCGTCTTCCAGGCGACCGGCACGAACCTTGGTCTGATCGATCCGGCCGAGGGACGACAACATACGCATGATCAGCGATTCGCCTGGCATCTCCAGCGAGTAAACCAATACGCATTTGTCGCTGCGCAGCACGGCGTTTTCTACCAGGTTCATCGCAAAGGTGGTTTTACCCATGGATGGACGACCGGCGACGATGATCAGGTCAGACGGTTGCAGGCCGCTGGTCATACCGTCGAGATCGGTATAACCGGTGGACAGGCCGGTAATGGCGTTGTCAGTGTTGAACAAGGTATCGATGCGGTCGATGGCCTTGGTCAACAAGTCATTCACGCTCACCGGGCCGCCGGTTTTTGGCCGGGCCTCGGCGATCTGGAATATCTGCCGTTCGGCTTCGTCGAGAATCTCTTCAGCCGAGCGGCCTTCCGGGTTGAAGGCGCTGTCAGCAATCTCGGAGGCAATGCCGATCAGTTGGCGCAAGGTCGCCCGTGCGCGGACGATCTGGGCATAAGCCTTGATGTTGGCGACGGACGGCGTGTTTTTTGCCAGTTCGCCAAGGTATCCGAGGCCGCCAACTTGCGAGGTCTGACCTTCCTTGTCCAATTGCTCGGCAAGGGTCACGACGTCGATCGGCGAGTTCTGGTCGGCGAGCTTGGCGATCGCGCGGAAGATCAGGCGGTGGTCATGTCGATAGAAATCGCCGTCCGAGACCTGATCCAACACGCGTTCCCAGGCGTTGTTGTCCAGCATCAAACCACCGAGCACGGCCTGTTCGGCCTCGATGGAATGCGGCGGCACCTTCAGGGCAGCGGTTTGCAGATCGTATTGCTCGGGTGCGGAGATATCGTTCATGGCCACTTGGTTATTTTATGAAAAGCAGGGGTTACAGAAAGACAAAGGGCACGACCTGTAAACAGGATCGTGCCCGATGTTACCGGCAAGCACCCGAGGGTGCCAGCCGACAAGTGCTGCTTAAGCTGCTACCACGACAACGCGTACGGTGGCTTCAACTTCGGCGTGCAGATGCACGGCTACGTCGAATTCGCCTACGTTGCGGATAGTGCCGTTCGGCAGACGAACTTCGCTTTTTGCAACTTCAACGCCAGAGGCGGTCAGTGCATCAGCGATGTCGTGAGTACCGATCGAACCGAACAGCTTGCCTTCGTCGCCAGCGGTGGCAGTGATAGTCACTTCCAGCTCAGCCAGTTGGGCGGCACGGCTTTCAGCCGAAGTTTTACGATCTGCTGCGGCTTTTTCCAGCTCAGCGCGACGCTCTTCGAACGCAGCCAAGTTGGCAGCGGTCGCAGCGGTAGCTTTGCCGTAAGGCAGCAGGTAGTTACGACCGTAACCAGCCTTAACGTTCACTTTGTCACCCAGGTTGCCCAGGTTGGTGACTTTTTCCAGAAGGATCAGTTGCATGTGAAAATCCTCTTAACTTTTAACCTTCACCGTTCGCGCTATCGACGTCTTTCGGCGTCGAACGACCGCGAAAATCAATCAGGCTGTCGACGATGGCCAAGACCACCAGCAACGGATAGATCAGCTGCATGAACAGCAACAGCGTGACGTACAACCCCACCAGCCAGAATCTGGCCAGTCGCTTTTGCGCCACCAGCCCGTGAATCAGGGCCAGCCCGGCGAACACCAGCGGTACACTGCACAACGGCGTCAACATGGCCATCTGCGGACCGATATTCGGCCCCAGAAGCATGAACGCCAGCAGTAACATCGCCAGCCCCAGCGGGAATCGGATGGCGCGAAACTCGCGACCAAAACCACCCGGGTTGTACAACAACGCCTGCCAGTAGCGCCCGACAAGCAGGCTCAGCACACTGACGATTTGCAACAAGGCCGCAATCAGGCCGGTCAGGACCGGTGCAATCAGGGACGCAAAATGCGCTTGCTCGTCTACCGACAACTTCTGGTAGACATCACCGAGTAGCGACGGCATGACTTTTATCAAAGCCTGCGCCAGCATCTCGATTTGAGGACCAAAAGCCGTCCCCAGCACCACTGAAAACACCACTCCCATCGCTATGCTGACCAGCAGCACGCGGTTCCAGGACTCGCTTGCGCGCAAAACCAACGCAAGGCTCCAAGACCCCAGCAACACCAGAAGTGCCCGTGGGTCATCGGAGTAAAGCCACCAGATCAACGCCGGCAGCAATCCCAGAGCAAGAACGCCGAGGGCGTCCTTCAATCCGCGCCGCAGGAGCACAAGGCAACCCGCGGCAGCACCCAACCAATACAACAACGGCAATGTTGCGCATCCGGCCACTACCAGAGTGGCCTGCATACGGCCGCGCATGATGAACTCAGCTATGGCACGCATGCTTTCAATCCTTTGCTACGTGTCGACTGCCCGGTCTCAGCGGCCGTGGCTGTCGGTGTAGGCCAGCAGGGCCAGGAAGCGGGCGCGCTTGATAGCGGTGGCCAGCTGACGCTGATAACGTGCTTTGGTACCGGTGATGCGGCTTGGAACGATTTTGCCGGTCTCGGATACATAAGCTTTCAGAGTGTTGAGATCTTTGTAATCGATCTCTTTCACGTCTTCAGCGGTGAAGCGGCAGAATTTACGACGACGGAAGAAACGTGCCATGTAATAGGCTCCTCAAAAGGTCCGTGGATTACTCGTCAGCGTTATCGCTGTTGTCGCTGTCATCACTATCAACGCTTTCAGCGCCTTCGTGCTCAGGACGGTCGCGACGCTCACGGCGCTCACTGCGGTTTTCTTCAGCCTTGAGCATCTCGGATTGGCCGGTAACGGCTTCTTCGCGACGGATGACCAGGTTACGGATCACTGCATCGTTGTAGCGGAAGTTGTCTTCCAGCTCGGCCAGGGCCTTGCCAGTGCACTCAACGTTCAGCATCACGTAGTGAGCCTTGTGAACATTGTTGATTGCGTAGGCCAGTTGACGACGGCCCCAATCTTCCAGACGGTGGATTTTGCCGCCGTCTTCTTCGATCAGCTTGGTGTAACGCTCTACCATGCCGCCGACTTGCTCGCTTTGATCCGGGTGGACCAAAAAGATGATTTCGTAATGACGCATGAATGCTCCTTACGGGTTGTAGCCTGCCGCTCAAAAGCGGTCAGACAAGGAGTGAATGACACTTATGGACTTGCTTGCGATAGACACATGCGTGCCTGCCGTCACAGCAAGGGGCGCAATTGTAGAGAAGGGACAGAAGAGGCGCAAGGCAATTGGTGATTATTTGAACAGTTCGTTCGCCCACCAATTTTTGCTTCACCACAAACCACTGTGGGAGCGGGCTCGCTCGCGAATGCGGTGTATCAGGCAACATTTCTGTCGACTGACACTCCGCCTTCGCGAGCAAGCCCGCTCCCACAGTTTGGATCGAGTCTGGTTTAAGACTTTTTACCGGTTCCGGCGGCTTTGACGCCACGCTGGCGCAGGGCCTCGAACAGGCACACGCCGGTCGCCACGGATACGTTGAGACTGCTGACACTGCCAGCCATCGGCAAGCGCACCAGGTAGTCGCAAAGATCGCGAGTCAGGCGACGCATGCCGCTGCCTTCCGCGCCCATGATCAGGATGGTCGGGCCGGTCATGTCTTGCTGATACAGACTCTGCTCGGCCTCGCCCGCAGTACCGACGACCCACAGGCCGCGCTGCTTGAGTTTTTCCAGGGTGCGCGCCAGGTTGGTCACGGCGACCAACGGAATCACTTCCGCCGCGCCACAAGCGACTTTTCGCACCGTCGGGGTCAGCGTGGCTGACTTGTCCTTCGGCACGATCACCGCCAATGCGCCGGCCGCATCGGCCGAACGCAGGCAAGCGCCGAGGTTGTGCGGATCGGTCACGCCGTCGAGCACCAGCAACAGCGGCGCGCCTTCGGTGCGATCGAGCAGCTCGTCGAGCATCGCCTCGCCCCAGACCTGGCTCGGACTCACGTCCGCCACCACGCCCTGGTGCACACCATCAACCCAGGCATCCAGCTCACGGCGCTCGGCGTTGCCGACGGCCACGCGATTTTCGTTAGCCAGCTCAATCAGCGTCTGAACCCGCGGATCACTGCGGCCTTCGGCCAGCCAGATCTGCTTGACGCGTTTTGGGTGGTGACGCAGCAACGCTTCTACAGCGTGCACGCCGTAGATCTTTTCCAACTGACTCATGACTTGGCCTTCGGTTTACGCGCCCCGCCGCTTTTGGCGGCTGGAGCAGAACCCGCTTTTGGCGGGCCTTTACGGTGTTTGCTCGGTTTGGCTGGCTTGCCGCCGGGAGCCTTGTCAGGCGCCGACCGCCCGGTCTTTCCCCCAGACGCCGCTTTACCGCCACTTTTCGCTTCAGACAGCAACGCCTGCTTCATCTCACGGCTTTTGCGCAATTCAGCATTTTTCGCCGCAGCATCGCTTGGACGATAGGCTTCGCCAGCCTTTTCCTTGGCAGGACGACGACCGGTTTTCGCCGGGGCCGGCTCTGCAGCCGTTTTGGTAGCTGGTGCAGCGGTTTCAGTCCCGCGCTTCTTGCGACCGATCGGCGCGCTGATGGTTTTTTCAGCCATCTCGAAGTCGATCTTGCGTTCGTCGAGGTCGACGCGCATGACGCGCACTTCAACAGTATCGCCAAGGCGGAAGCTGCGACCGGTACGCTCACCGGCGAGGCGGTGGTGCACAGGATCGAAGTGGTAGTAATCGCCTGGCAGCGCGGTGACGTGCACCAGGCCTTCGACGTAGATATCGGTCAGCTCGACGAACAGACCAAAACCGGTCACGGCAGTGATCACACCCGGGAACGATTCGCCCACGCGGTCTTTCATGAACTCGCACTTGAGCCAGTTCACGACATCGCGGGTCGCTTCGTCGGCACGGCGCTCGCTCATCGAGCACTGCTCGCCGAGCTGCTCCAGAATCGCTTCGTCGTACGGATAGATGCGCGCTTTCGGAATGGTCATCGCGCCAGCACGGCGAACGTGCGGGGTGTCCATTTTCGAATGGATGACGCTGCGAATCGCCCGGTGCGTTAGCAAGTCCGGGTAGCGGCGGATCGGCGAGGTGAAGTGGGTATAGGCTTCGTAATTCAGGCCGAAGTGGCCCTGGTTATCGGCGCTGTACACCGCCTGACTCAACGAACGCAGCATGACGGTCTGGATCAGATGGAAATCCGGACGGTCCTTGATGCTCGCCAGCAATGCCTGGTAATCCTTCGGCGATGGGCCGTCCTTGCCTTTGTGCAGGGATAGGCCGAGCTCGCCAAGGAAAGCGCGCAGTTTTTCCAGACGCTCCGGCGGCGGGCCATCGTGGACGCGATACAGCGCAGGGATTTCGTGCTTTTTCAGGAATTCGGCGGTGGCCACGTTGGCCGCCAGCATGCATTCCTCGATCAGCTTGTGGGCGTCGTTACGAACGGTTGGACGGATTTCGGCAATCTTGCGCTCGGTCCCGAAGATGATCCGGGTTTCCTGCGTTTCGAAATCGATCGCGCCACGCACGTGACGAGCGGCCAGCAGCACTTTGTACAGTGCGTAAAGCTGCTTGAGGTGCGGCAGAACGTCGTTGTATTCACCACGAAGCTGGCGAGCTTCGGTGACTTTCGGCGTTTCCAGCATCGCGCTGACCTTGTTGTAGGTCAGGCGAGCGTGGGAGTGAATCACCGCTTCGTAGAAGCAGTAGTCGGTCATCTCCCCGGATTTGGAGATGGTCATCTCGCAAACCATGGCCAGGCGATCGACGTGCGGGTTCAGCGAGCACAGGCCGTTGGACAGCTGCTCAGGCAGCATCGGCACGACGCGCTCGGGGAAATACACCGAGTTGCCGCGAACCTGGGACTCATTATCCAGCGCCGAACCGATTTTCACGTAGCTGGAAACGTCGGCAATCGCCACGTACAACTTCCAGCCGCCGGAGAACAGGCGCAGCTTGCCCGGCTTGGCTTCGCAGTAGACCGCGTCATCGAAGTCGCGAGCGTCTTCGCCGTCGATGGTCACGAACGGCAGATGACGCAGGTCGATGCGCTTCTCTTTGTCTTTCTCTTCGACTTCCGGCTTGAGCTTGGCGGCTTCTTTCAGCACAGCCTCAGGCCAGACGTGAGGAATATCGTAGGTGCGCAGGGCAACGTCGATTTCCATGCCCGGCGCCATGTAGTTACCCACGACTTCAACCACGTCGCCTTGCGGCTGGAAGCGTGGTGTCGGCCAGTGAGTGATCTTCACTTCGACGAACTGACCGATCTGGGCGTTGGCGTTACGGCCCGGCGTCACCAGCACTTCTTGCTGGATCTTCGGATTGTCCGCAACGACGAAACCAATACCGCCCTCTTCGAAGTAGCGACCGACGATGGTCTCGTGGGCACGGGAGACCACTTCGACGATCATGCCTTCGCGACGACCGCGACGGTCAAGACCGGAAACACGGGCCAGCGCACGGTCGCCATCGAACACCAGACGCATTTGCGCAGGGCTCATGAACAGGTCGTCACTGCCGTCGTCCGGGACCAGGAAGCCGAAGCCGTCACGGTGACCGCTGATGCGGCCCAGGATCAGGTCGAGCTTATCCACCGGCGCATAGGTGCCGCGACGGGTATAGATGAGTTGAGCGTCGCGCTCCATGGCGCGCAGGCGGCGGCGCAGGGCTTCGATCTGATCTTCTGTAGTCAGACCAAACTCTTCGACCAGCTGCTCGCGGTTAGCAGGCGAACCCCGATCAGCAAGGTGCTGAAGGATCAGTTCGCGGCTAGGAATAGGGTTTTCATATTTTTCCGCTTCACGAGCGGCCTCGGGATCGAGGGACTGCCAATCGGCCATTAGAGAGTTTTCACCTTGTCTATATGCGGGTTAGTTTGGCATAGGCGTAATGAAACGGGAAATTTCAGGCTATGACAGCCCATCTAAAGCCCTTTATCGACAGCGCGAAGCTGAATTAAATGCCATTGGTAAAATTTTCCAGGTTTTTTAGACCTCAGGGGTTTACAGTTAAAAAGACGCTCCGTATAGTGCGCGCCATCGACGACGCAGACGCATTGTCGATAATGCCCAGATGGTGAAATTGGTAGACACGCCAGCTTCAGGTGCTGGTGACCGCAAGGTCGTGGAAGTTCGAGTCTTCTTCTGGGCACCAATTTCGAGCTTGAGATTAGATCAATTTCAAGGCTCACACAAAAACCCGCGAAAGCGGGTTTTTTGCATTCTAAGCCTCTGATTTATTAAAACTAAATCAGGGGTTTACAGATCAAAAAGCTCTCCGTATAGTGCGCCACATCAACAGCGGCAACGCTGAAGATTATGCCCAGATGGTGAAATTGGTAGACACGCCAGCTTCAGGTGCTGGTGACCGCAAGGTCGTGGAAGTTCGAGTCTTCTTCTGGGCACCAATTCAAATTTCAGAGTCGATCTGAAATTTCACAAAAACCCGCGAAAGCGGGTTTTTGCGTTTCCGGGGTTTGTGTAGGAGCTGCCGAAGGCTGCGATCTTTTGATCTTCAGCAATTTCAGCTCCACCAACAATCAAGATCAAAAGATCGCAGCCTTCGGCAGCTCCTACCAACCCCTCACCCGCTGCAAGGCGCACTTGAGAAACAATATCGTTTATCATTGTTTCAAGTTTTTGCAATGCGACAGTGAGGAACCTTGCGAATGATGTTTCGAAATACCCTACGCCGCGGCCTGACCATGACCCTGCTCGGCCTGGCACTCGCCACTCCCCTCACCCAAGCCGCCGAACCGGTTTCCCTGACGCTCTATAACGGTCAACACAAGGAAGTCGGCGACGCCATCGCCAAAGCCTTCGAAGCCAAGACCGGTATTCACGTCAACGTGCGCAAGGGCAGTAGCAATCAGCTCGCCAGCCAGGTCGTAGAAGAAGGTGATCGCTCCCCCGCCGACGTGATTTACACCGAAGAATCACCACCATTGAACAAACTCGGCGAACAAGGCCTTCTGGCCCAGACCGATGCCGCCACCCTTGCCGTTCTGCCGAAAAACTATGTCGCTGGCAATGGCACCTGGATCGGCATCACCGCGCGAGTCCGCGTCGTCGCCTACAACCCCAAGCTAATTGACGAGAAGGATCTGCCGAAGTCGGTGATGGAGTTCTCTGACCCGAAATGGCAAGGCAAGGTCGGTTTCGTGCCTACCAGCGGCGCCTTCCAGGAACAGGCTGTGGCAATCATCAAAGTGCACGGCATGGACGCGGCCGAAGAATGGCTGACCGGCTTGCGTGCTTTCGGTAAGACCTACAGCAACAACATGGTTGCACTGAAGGCAGTGGAAAACGGCGAAGTCGCCACCGTGCTGGTGAACAACTATTACTGGTTCGCCTTGCAGCGCGAAAAAGGCCAGCTCGATTCGAAACTTCATTATTTCACCGGCGGCGACGTCGGTGGGCTGATCACTGTTTCCAGTGCGGCCGTGCTGAAATCCAGCAAGCATCCAAAAGAAGCCCAGCAATTTCTCGCCTACATGGCCAGCGAAGAGGGTCAGCGCGTGATCACTCAGACCACCGCTGAATACCCACTGCACAAAGGCATGGAATCGGATCGTGGGCTCAAGCCGTTTAGCGAGCTCGAAGCACCGAAGGTCACGCCAGCCGATCTCGGCAATGCCGAAGAAGCCCTGGACCTGGAACGTGACGTTGGCTTGAACTGATGAGCGCATCGTTATCAGCTCCCGTCACGCGCGGGGGTTACGTACCGCGGCGCAAGCGGCCATCGATCTGGCTGTTGCTACCGGTTTTGCTGCTGGTGGTACTCAGCCTGTTGCCGCTGGCGTATGTCGGGCTCAAAACCTGGCAGGCCGGTTGGGCCGAGGCGCTGCATTTGTTGTGGCGCCCTTATGTGTTTGGCCTGCTGCGCAACACCCTGGCGCTGATGGTCGGTGTGACGCTCGCCTGTGGCGTGATCGGCCTGTCGCTGGCCTGGCTGCTTGAGCGCAGCAACTTGCCGGGGCGGCGCTTGTGGGGCGTGATTCTGTGCCTGCCGTTCGCGGTACCGGCATTTGTCAGCAGCTTTACCTGGGTCTCGTTGAGCGCTCATTTCGAAGGCTTGGGCGGGGCGATCCTGGTGATGACCCTGTCCAAGTATCCGCTGATCTTTCTGCCGGTCGCGGCGACCCTGCGCAATCTCGATCCCTCCCTCGAAGAATCCGCCCGCACACTGGGGCAAAATCGCTGGGGCGTATTTTTCAGAATCACTCTGCCGCTGCTCTGGCCTTCGTTGCTCGCCGGTTCGCTGCTGATCGCGCTGCACATGCTGGTGGAATTCGGTGCGCTGTCGATCATCGGACTGCAAACCTTTACCACCGCGATCTATCAACAGTTCGAACTGGAATTCAGTAACGCGAATGCGGCGATGCTTTCCGCGGTGTTGCTGGCACTGTGTCTGATGCTGCTGTGGCTGGAACTGCGCGCACGCGGCAAGGGTCGACACGTGCGTACCGGTCAGGGCGCGGCCCGGCATGCGGAACAGGTTCGGCTGGGGCCTTGGGCTGCTGCCGGACAACTTTATTGCATGGCGCTGGCAATCATCGGCAGCGGTATTCCGCTCGGGATGCTTGCGTACTGGCTGGCAGTAGGTTCGTCGGCAGCATTCCCGGTGGCGGCGATCAGCGAGGCGCTGCTCTCCTCCCTGGCGTTGTCACTGGGCGGCGCGGCGCTGTGCCTGGTGCTGGCAGTGCCGGTGGGTTTGTTGGTGGTGCGCTACAAAGGCCAGTTGGCAATCTGGGCCGAACGCTTGCCGTATCTGCTGCATGCACTGCCAGGACTGGTGATAGCGCTGACGCTGGTGTATTTCGCCCTGCATTATGTGCCGGCGCTGTACCAGACTTCTGCGCTGCTGCTGATTGCTTATGCGCTGTTGTTTCTGCCGCTGGCACAGGCGCCGATTCGTACGGCATTGAACAAGGCTGCGCCGCAACTGGAAGAGGCTGCACGCACACTGGGGGCGTCGTCCTTCAGTGCGTTTTGCCGGGTGACGTTGCCGATCATCTTCCCGGCATTGGGCGCGGCGTTTGCGCTGGTGTTTCTGGATGCGATGAAGGAATTGACGGCGACGTTGCTGCTGAGCCCGACTGGGCTCAATACGCTGGCGACGGAAGTCTGGGCGCATACCGCGAATGTAGAGTTTGCGGCGGCGGCGCCTTATGCGGCGTTGTTGATTTTGGTGTCGGGGTTGCCGGTTTATCTGCTTACTACCCGGATGTATTTGAGCCGCTGAGACCGCTATCGCGAGCAAGCTCGCTCCCACAGGGGAACGCATTCCAATGTGGGAGCGAGCTTGCTCGCGATGACGCCAGACCAACCAATACAAATATTAAGCCCGGAACTGCCCCAGACTCGCCTTCAACTGCGCTGCCAACCCATCCAGCACCTTGCCGCTGGCCGTGGTTTCCACCACCGCTTGAGCCGCCTTCTCAGCCTGCACATGAATGGTTTCAACCCGACCGCGCACCGCTTGCGCGCCTTGCGCCTGATGCGCCGCCGCCTGCGTTGCCAGACCAATCGCCGCATGAACCTGCTCGACCGACGCCTGCACCGATTGCTGCAACCGCGCACTGTCACGCAGCACCAGCAAACCTTCGCTGGCCTGGCGCCCGGCCTGACCGATCGCTGCCACCGCCTCACGCGCACCTTGTTGCAAGGCAACGATGTGCGCCTGAATGTCGCCAGTGGAGCTCTGTGTCTTGCTCGCCAGCGCTCGCACCTCGTCAGCTACCACGGCAAACCCGCGACCAGTCTCGCCCGCACGCGCCGCTTCGATCGCCGCGTTCAGCGCCAGCAGGTTTGTTTGCTCGGCGATCCCGTGAATCACCGTCAACACCACTTCAATCTGCTCACTCTGCTGCGCCAGCCGCTCGATGACTTTCGCCCCGGTGTCGACCTGCCCGGCCAACGCCTCGATCAGACTGCCGACTTTCGCCGACGTCCGCGTGTTTTCATCCGTGGCCGAACGAATATCCACCACTTGCTGCAAAGCTGCCTGCATGGCATGACTTTCAGACTGGGCTTCGTCAGCCATTTGTGACAAAGCACGCAGGCTCTCGGCCACTTCATCGCGCTGCATGCCCGCCGCTTTATCGGCCCCGGCATTGCGTAAAGTCATGGCGCCGATTTCCACGCCAGTGCGTTGAGCCACATCGCCCGCTTCGCGCACGATCGGCTGCAACTTATCCACAAAGCGATTGACCGCCGAGGCCATGTCGCCGATTTCGTCCTTACTGTTGATCTGCACGCGCTTGGTCAGATCGCCCTCGCCCGCAGCCAGGTCGTCCATGGCAGCGATGAGCAATTTCAAGCGATTGACCACCCGACGGCCCAGCACCACCGCGAGCAACAGCAGCACACCGCATCCCACCAGCGCCAGACCCATGCCGATGCGCCAGCGCAAGGTCGCCGCAGCTTCCTGCACAGTGCTGGTGGTATTGGCTTTCATTTCAGATGCCGTGGACTGAGCGGACGTCAGACGCGCACGCATCGCCGTGGCGCTGTCAGCTGCCGCGCCCTTGAGGCTATCGCCCACCAATTGATCACTGCTGGCGATCAGCGCCGAGAAGCGTTTGTCCAGGGCCGCCAGATCGGTTTCCACCGAGGCGGTCGAGACGCCCATCAAGACCTTGCCGATTTCCACGCCGTTAGGATTGATCGAGGCTTCGAGGTAATAGACCGATGGATCGTTCTTCGCCGCATCCAGCACCTTGTCCAGGGCGCGCTCGCCCTGACCCTTCTCAAGCAGCGCCTTGTTGATCGGGTTCTCGCGGTTGAGGTAGCGCGTCAGATGCTGCCCCGTCGCGTCGTCGTAGACCACGAATAGCACATTGGGATTACGCTGAGCCCGGCGGGCAAATTCGGACAGGGTTGGAACATCGCTGTCCCACATGGCGCGGGGTGCGACCGAAGCCAGAAGCTGCGCCATATCATTGGCGGAGTCCTTCAGATCCTTCTCCAGCGTCGCACGCAGTTGTGCCTGCTCGTCCTTCAATCGCGAGGACAAACCCGCCGTAAGACGCTGACGAGTACTGATGGAGAGACTGTCGAGGCTCGACGTGACTTCACGCCCTGCCTGCTCAAGCTCACCGGAAAGTTTTTGACTGTCGGCACCCAGGCGCACACCCAGATCGGCTTCCAGTGCGGTCACTGTGCTCCGAGTCAGGGCGACAGCCACCAGCACCTGCACAAACAGTGCGATACCAAGGGTAACGAACACAGGCCGTAATAGACGGCTTTGTAACAGTGAGAGAACGGCCGACACTTAGAATCCCTCTGCTTTAACGCCATTAAATTGATGGCACGCTAGAAGCGATGCGCTTAATGAAGTTCACAGCAAGGGTCGTGCCGTCCGACAGACAGAAACGACAAAGGCCCCAATTAAGGGGCCTTTGTGTTTTACATCAACGACTTATTAAGCGAACGGGTGACGCAGAACGATGGTTTCGTTGCGGTCCGGGCCCGTCGAAATAATGTCAATCGGCGCACCGACCAACTCTTCAACGCGTTTGATGTAGTTGCGTGCAGCCTGTGGCAGCTCTTCCAGGGTCTTGGCACCGACGGTGGATTCGGTCCAGCCCGGCATCTCTTCGTACACCGGCTCCAGGCCGATATAGCTGTCGGCGTCAGTCGGTGCGTCGATCACTGCACCATCCTGGTTCTTGTAGCCAACGCAGATGTTGATGGTTTCCAGACCGTCCAGCACATCCAGCTTGGTCAGGCACAGGCCCGAGATGCTGTTGACGTCGATAGCGCGACGCAGGATCACGGCATCGAACCAACCGCAACGACGGGCACGACCGGTGGTAGCGCCGAACTCGTGGCCACGCTTGGCCAGGAAAGCACCCACGTCATCGAACAGCTCAGTCGGGAACGGACCCGAACCAACACGAGTGGTGTAAGCCTTGGTGATGCCGAGGATGTAATCCAGGTACATCGGACCAAAACCCGAACCGGTAGCGATGCCGCCCGCGGTGGTGTTGGAGCTGGTGACGTACGGGTAAGTACCGTGGTCAATGTCCAGCAGGGAGCCTTGGGCGCCTTCGAACATGATGTCTTTGCCAGCGCGACGCAGTTCGTGCAGCTCAGCGGTGACGTCGAGCATCATCGGCTTCAGCAGCTCGGCGTATTCCATGCACTCGTCGAGTGTTTTCTGGAAGTCGATCGCAGGCTCTTTGTAGTAATTGACCAGAACGAAGTTGTGGTAATCCAGCAACTCGCCCAGCTTGGCGGCGAAACGCTCGCGGTGGAACAGGTCACCGATGCGCAGGCCACGACGTGCAACCTTGTCTTCGTACGCCGGGCCGATGCCACGACCGGTGGTGCCGATCTTCAGCTCGCCACGGGCCTTTTCACGCGCCTGGTCCAGCGCTACGTGATAGGACAGGATCAGCGGGCAGGACGGGCTGATACGCAGGCGCTCGCGCACCGGTACGCCTTTCTCTTCCAGCTTGATGATTTCCCGCAGCAGAGCGTCGGGGGCAACCACCACGCCGTTGCCGATCAGGCACTGCACGCCTTCGCGCAGCACGCCCGACGGGATCAGGTGCAAGACGGTTTTTTCGCCATCGATCACCAGGGTGTGACCAGCGTTGTGGCCACCCTGGTAGCGCACTACGGCGGCAGCATGTTCGGTCAGCAGATCAACGATCTTGCCTTTGCCCTCATCACCCCATTGGGTGCCCAGGACTACGACATTCTTACCCATAACACTTGTCCTCATTCGCGCAAACTTGGTGCCGGCCGCGGCCGGCAGGAAAACTCAAGAAGCCAGTGGCGATACTTGCCAAAGCCCGTTCTGCTGAATCAATTGCCGGTCGCAGTCCGCTTCACGGGCGGCGGCCAAAGGTTGTCCAGGCAACGCCTGAACGACACGCTGACCCTCACTGCGCAACTGGCAAACCTGCTGCCAGAGTGCCGCATCCGTACTGTCAGGCATCCAGATACCGCCAGACGGTAACTCGATCTCAGCACGCCCCAGGGTCACCAGGGTTTTCAAATCGGTAGAGAAGCCGGTTGCCGGACGGGCGCGACCGAAGTCGGCACCGATGTCGTCGTAACGACCGCCCTGAGCAATGGACTGGCCAACACCCGGTACGAACACCGCAAACACCACACCGGTGTGGTAGTGGTAGCCGCGCAACTCGCCCAGGTCGAAATACAGCGGCAACTCCGGGAAGCGCGTGGACAGACGTTCGGCAATCGCCAGCAAGTCGTCCAGAGCGGCCAGTACCGGTGCCGGCGCATTCGCCAGACGCTCACGGGCAGCGCTCAATACTTCACGGCCGCCACACAGGTCGACCAGCGCCCGCAACATGCCCGACAGATCCGCAGGCAAGCCTTCGGTCAAGGTAATGACCTCGTCGATGGCTTTACGTTGCAATGCATCGAACAGCTGTTGCTCGACTTCACCGGACAAACCGGCGGCGCGAGCCAGGCCACGGTAGATACCAACATGACCGAGATCCATGTGCACATCCGGCACATCGGCCAGTTTCAGCATAGCCAACATCAGGCTGATGACTTCCACGTCGCTGCTCGGGCTGGCATCGCCGTACAACTCGGCACCCAGCTGGATCGGGCTGCGCGAGGACGACAAGGCGCGCGGCTGAGCGTGCAGCACGCTACCGGCATAGCACAGACGGCTCGGGCCTTCGCGTCGCAAGGTGTGCGCATCGATACGCGCCACTTGCGGCGTAATGTCGGCACGGAAACCCATCTGCCGACCCGATTGCGGGTCGATGACCTTGAAGGTACGCAGATCGAGGTCCTGGCCCGCGCCGGTCAGCAGGGATTCCAGGTACTCGATATGGGGAGTCACGACAAACTCGTAACCCCAGCTCTGGAACAGATCCAACACCTGACGACGCGCGACTTCAATGCGCGCCGCTTCTGGTGGCAGTACTTCTTCGATGCCATCTGGCAGCAGCCAGCGGTCTACCGTTGCCATTACGCCATTCCCCTATGATCCGGGCGGCAAGCCTTTGGGCGAGCCTTGAGTGAAGCAGAAAATGATCGGCTCATGCGCACAAACCACGCGCATGAACAACGGGGC
This sequence comes from Pseudomonas sp. ACM7, assembly GCF_004136015.1. Classification (NCBI taxonomy): domain Bacteria; kingdom Pseudomonadati; phylum Pseudomonadota; class Gammaproteobacteria; order Pseudomonadales; family Pseudomonadaceae; genus Pseudomonas; species Pseudomonas sp. ACM7. Next base: position 2,039,899 of record NZ_CP024866.1, read on the forward strand.
GAAAAGCCTGAAATCGGCTTCGCCAACCACTTTCCTCGAAAAACCTGTCGAGTCATTCAACTCGGACGCCTGCATAAAAAACAGCAATCAAACGTGCAGACGCAAAAAAGCCGGGAATTTCCCGGCTGCCGCATCATACACACGTTTTCCCAAAGGATCACCCCGCCCGAGGTGTTAGCCGTCAGGCGGGGGATGATTCAGGTCAACGTCGTATCAAGGCTTGGCTTTTTCCAGGTAGCGGAAGAAGTCGCTGCTTGGGTCCAGGACCATGACGTCGGATTTGTTCGCGAAGCTTTCACGGTAGGCACGCAGGCTACGGTAGAAACCGTAGAACTCCTGATCCTGGCCGTAGGCCTTGGAGTAGATCGCAGCCGCCTGGGCGTCACCATCACCGCGAACCTCTTCGGATTCACGATAGGCTTCAGCCAGCAACACGCGGCGTTGACGATCAGCGTCGGCACGAATGCCTTCTGACAGTTCGTTACCCTTGGCGCGGTGCTCGCGAGCTTCACGCTCACGCTCGGAACTCATGCGTTCGAACACGCTGCGGTTCACTTCTTTCGGCAGATCGATGGCCTTGACCCGAACATCGACAACTTCGATGCCCAGCTCTTTTTCCGCCATCTTGTTCAGCGAAGCGGTGATATCGGTCATCAACGCATCGCGCTCACCGGAAACCACTTCGTGCAGCGTGCGCTTACCGAACTGGTCACGCAGGCCCGACTCCAGACGACGGGAAAGTCGCTCGTCAGCAATCTGCTTGAGGCCGGAAGTCGCGGTGTAGAAGCGCTCGGCATCTTTCACGCGCCACTTGGCGTAGGCATCAACCATGACGGCTTTCTTTTCCAGCGTCAGGAAGCGTTGTGTCGGTGCATCCAGCGTCATCAGGCGTGCGTCGAATTTGCGCACCTGGTTAACGTAAGGCACTTTCACATGCAGGCCCGGCTGAACATCAGTCTGGACCACACGACCGAACTGCAGCAGCACCGCACGCTCGGTCTGAGCCACGATGTAGAAGCAGTTCCAGGCAGCGATCGCCACGACGACGCCGACAATAAGGGCGATCAGCGATTTATTGCTCATCAGCGACTCTCCCTGGTGCGTGCTTGCTGTTGCTGCAGATCGACTGCACGCACATTCGCTTCATTGCTGGTGGCTGCCGCGCCGGTCACCGGAGTGCTGGTGTTGCGACCGCTTTCGACCATCTTGTCCAGCGGCAAGTACAGCAGATTGCTCTGGCCATTCTTGTTGCCGGTCACGAGAACCTTGCTGGTATTGCTGAAGACTTCCTGCATGGTGTCCAGGTACAGACGCTGACGGGTCACTTCAGGTGCCTTGCGATATTCGCTCACCAGCTTGGTGAAGCGATCAGCCTCACCCTTGGCGCGCGAGACGGTTTCGTCACGGTAACCATTGGCATCTTCGATGATGCGCTGGGCCTGACCACGGGCTTCCGGCACGACGCCGTTGGCGTAGGTTTCAGCCTGGTTACGCGAACGCTGCTCGTCTTCACGGGCGCGGATCACGTCATCGAAGGCTTCCTGCACTTCACGCGGTGCGGCTGCGCTCTGTACGTTGACCTGGGTGACGGTGATACCGGTGCGATAGGTATCCATGAAGCGTTGCAGACGCTCCTTGATTTCGCTGGCCATCAATTCACGACCTTCGGTCAGCACCTGATCCATAGCGGTGGAACCCACCACGTGGCGCAAGGCACTTTCGGTCGCGTGCTGCAGGCTGATTTCCGGCTGATCGACGCTCAGCACGAAGTCCTGCAGGTTGCTGATCTTGTACTGCACGGTCAGCGGCACTTCGACGATGTTCTCGTCTTCAGTCAGCATTTGACCCTGCTTGGTATAGGCACGCTCACGCGTGACGTTTTCCAGGTACTTGCGATCGATCGGCGGGAAATAGATGTTCAGGCCCGGGCCAACGGTTTCGTAGTACTTGCCGAAGCGCAGCACCACGGCTTGCTCCTGCTCGTCGACTACATAGACCGCGCTGTACAGCCACACGGCCGCCAACACGACCAGGCCGATGCCGAGCAGACCGCCGAAGCCGCCACTCCTGCCCGAACCGCCACCGTCATCACCGCGTTTCTTACCACCACCGAACAACCCGTTCAGGCTTTCCTGCAGCTTTCGGAAGGCCTCGTCGAGATCCGGTGGTCCCTTGCGGTCGCCGTTATTGCGGCGCTTGCCACCCCAAGGATCCTGATTATTCGAGTTGCCACCCGGCTCATTCCAAGCCATAGCGCTCTCCATCTGATAAAGCAAAGACGCACCCACGGCGCGCCGACCAATGCTACAGAATGCCCGTCACCGCGGCACAACCGCTTTTCCAGGCTTTTATTGCAAAGTGTGTTGCTCGATGAACTCTGTCGGCACAACGCCTTCACGGCTGACCAGCCGATTGAGCTCCGAACGGGGCAATCGAACGGCCAGCAAGCTGACACCTTCTTCGTCGTGTTCTTCTTTTTGCACCGCACCGAGCTCGAAAAACTGCGCACGCAGTCGAGCGAATCGTTGCGGCAAGCGCAAGGTACCGATAAACAACTCACTGCCCAGCAACTCGGCAATGGCTTGCTCAAGCAATTCCAGACCACTGCCATCACGTGCCGACAGCCAGACCCGTTGAGGCTTGCCGTTTTCGTCGCGCTGGATTTGTGGCTCAACGCCTTCAAGCAAATCGAGTTTGTTATAGACCTCGAGGATCGGCAAGTCCTGGGCACCGATCTCGCCCAACACCACCATCACCTGCTCGATCTGCAACATGCGATCCGGTTCGGCCGCATCGATCACGTGCAACAACAGGTCGGAGTTGCTCGACTCTTCGAGGGTAGACCGAAATGCTTCGACCAGCTTGTGGGGCAAGTGGCGAATGAAACCCACAGTGTCAGCCAGGACAATCGGCCCCAGGTCGTCCAGTTCCAGACGGCGCAAGGTCGGGTCCAGCGTGGCAAACAACTGGTCAGCCGCGTACACGTCGGATTTCGTCACGTTATTGAAGAGCGTGGATTTACCGGCGTTGGTATACCCCACCAAAGACACGGTAGGGATATCCGCACGCATACGGCCACGTCGTGACTGTTCGCGCTGGCTGCGCACTTTTTCCAACCGGCCTTTGATCTGCCGCAGGCGAACCCGCAGCAAACGGCGGTCGGTTTCCAGTTGGGTTTCACCCGGGCCACGCATGCCGATACCGCCACCTTGACGCTCAAGGTGAGTCCAGCCACGAACCAGCCGGGTGCTCATGTGGTCAAGCTGGGCCAGTTCTACCTGGAGCTTGCCTTCATGGGTACGGGCGCGTTGGGCGAAAATATCGAGAATCAGACCGGTGCGGTCGATCACGCGACACTCGAAAACACGTTCGAGGTTACGTTCCTGACTGGGCGTGAGGATGTGATTGAAGATCACCAGATCTGCCTTTTCGGCATGAACCAGGTCGCGTAACTCCTCGACCTTGCCACTACCGATCAGGAATTTGGCGGTTGGCCGATGACGCGGCACGTTAAAAAACGCAACGGTCTCGGCGCCAGCCGAATTAGCCAATTCCTGAAACTCCTGCGGATCTTCGCGCGCCTCAGGGTCCTGTCCATCCAAGTGAACGAGGATCACTCGCTCACCACCACCGTGGCGCTCAAAGAACAAAGGAGACTCCTATCAGGCGTTACCTGGCTCAGCGTCACCTGCTTCGGATTCGGTTGCGCTAGGCAGACGAATTGGACGAACCGGCACCACTGTAGAGATAGCGTGTTTGTAAACCATCTGGCTGACGGTGTTTTTCAGCAGGATAACGAACTGGTCGAAAGACTCGATCGTGCCTTGCAGTTTGATCCCGTTGACCAGGTAGATGGAAACCCCCACTTTCTCTTTACGTAAAGTATTCAAGTAAGGGTCTTGTAGCGAATGCCCTTTTGACATGTGCCGCACTCCTTTAAGGATTCAATATAAAAAATAGGTAAACAAATAGCTTGGGGCCGTCACACCCCCAAGGATAGACGGCAATTGCAAGGACTCAGCTCAATATGGAGATGGTCCCAAGGTATTTCAAGGCGCGCGGCAGATTGTCGCAATCGAGGCTGTCCAACCAGTGTAAATCAGCCCAACTGCGCAGCCAGGTGAACTGGCGCTTTGCCAATTGGCGCGTGGCAATGATTCCACGCTCCTGCATCTCGGCTTGCGTCAGCTTGCCATCCAGGTAGTCCCAGACTTGTCGGTAGCCTACTGCACGTATAGACGGCAACCCGGCATGCAGGTCACTTCGCTTACGCAGGGCTACGACCTCGTCAATGAATCCCTGTTCCAACATATTCGTGAATCTTTGTTTAATTCGCTCGTGCAATACCTGGCGATTTGCCGGGGCAATGGCCAAGTTCGCGACAGTATAGGGCAATTGTTGCAGTCCCGAGGCGGCTGCTTCAGTACTTTGCGCAGATTGTCGCAACCTTAGTGCAGTCATGCTCTGACCGCTGACGCGATAAACTTCCAGTGCTCGACTGAGTCGCTGTGGATCGTTCGGATGAATACGCGCGGCGGATTCCAGATCAATGACCGCCAGTTGATCGTGCAGGGCTTGCCAGCCAAGGCGTGCAGCTTCTTCTTCGATCTGTGCGCGGACGTCCGGATCTGCCGCTGGCATGTCTGCCAGACCTTCAACCAAAGCCTTGTAATAGAGCATTGTGCCGCCCACCAGCAGCGGAATTTTGCCCCGCGCGGTAATCTCGGCCATGGCTTCGAGGGCATCACGACGGAAATCTGCGGCCGAATAGCTCTCTGCCGGGTCGAGAATATCGATCAACCGGTGTGGAAACTCAGTCAGAAGCTCTTTTGAAGGCTTGGCGGTGCCGATATCCATACCACGGTAGACCAGCGCCGAATCGACGCTGATCAGCTCGCAAGGCAAGACTTTGGTGAGTTCGATGGCCAGGTCGGTCTTGCCGGCGGCGGTCGGCCCCATCAGGAAAATCGCAGGAGGGAGCTGGTTCATCAACGACCGCGCAAGAACAGTTTGTCCAGATCGTCCAGGCCCAGTTGGGTCCAGGTCGGTCGGCCATGGTTGCATTGACCGCTGCGTTCGGTGTTTTCCATATCCCGCAGCAGACCGTTCATTTCCGGCAGGGCCAGACGCCGATTCGCACGAATCGCGCCGTGGCAGGCCATGGTGCCGAGCAATTCGTTCAGGTGCGCCTGAATCCGGTCGCTGGTGCCGTATTCCATCAAGTCCGCCAGAACGTCACTGACCAATCGATTGGCTTCAGCTTGCTTGAGCAAGGCCGGGATCTGCCGGATGGCCAGGGATTCCGGGCCCAGACGCTGCAATTCAAAGCCCAGACGCTGGAACCACGCGACGTGTTCTTCGGCGCAATCGGCTTCACGCTGACTGACCGCCAGGGACTCCGGCACCAGCAGCGGCTGACCGCTCAGGCCTTCGCTGGCCATGGCGATTTTCAGGCGTTCGTACATGATCCGCTCGTGAGCGGCATGCATGTCCACCAGCACCAGGCCCTGGGCGTTTTCCGAAAGAATGTAGATGCCTTTGAGCTGCGCCAGTGCATAACCCAGCGGCGGAACATCGTCCTGCCCGGCCGGAAGTGCGACAGCATTCGCTTCTGGCAACGGCGCAAAGAACTCCCGGTAGGCAGCCTGAGCTTCAGCCACAGGCACACCCGATTGAGGCCGCGGAGAGTACTGATATTGATAACCGGCACCAGCGCCCGAGCCGGTCGGCGTACTGAACGACGGCTGGGCCTGAGGCTGCTCCAGCAAGGCATTGGCCGCCAGACGCATTTCGCCCTGAGGACCGAACTCGCCAGCATCAATGCCGGTGGGTCGAACGATGGCCGTCGCGACAGGCGCGGCCAGATGGTCTTCCGGCCGCACATCGCCCAAGGCGCGGTGCAGGGTGCCATAGAGGAAATCGTGAACCATGCGCCCGTCACGGAAGCGCACTTCGTGCTTGGTCGGGTGCACGTTGACGTCAACGCCGGCCGGATCGACTTCGAAAAACAGCACGAACGTCGGGTGCCGACCATTGAACAGCACGTCGCGATAGGCCTGGCGCACCGCGTGGGCCACCAGTTTGTCGCGTACCGCTCGGCCATTCACAAAGAAATACTGCAAGTCTGCCTGGCTGCGGTTGAACGTCGGCAAGCCGACCCAGCCCCACAAATGCAAGCCATTGCGCTCGATCTCGATCGGTAGCGCCTGCTCGAGGAAACCCGAACCGCAAATCGCCGTCACACGCCGGGCACGGGCCGCGTCATCATGGGCTTCATGCAGGCTGAGGATGGTTTTGCCGTTGTGGCGCAAATGGAACGCCACGTCGAAGCGCGCCAACGCCAGACGCTTGATCACTTCTTGCAGGTGATCGAATTCGGTTTTTTCGGTTTTGAGAAATTTGCGTCGCGCCGGGGTGTTGAAGAACAGGTCGCGCACTTCCACCGAAGTGCCCACCGGATGGGCCGCCGGCTGCACGCGAGGCGCCATGTCCCGGCCTTCGGTTTCAACCTGCCAGGCCTGATCGGCCTCTTTAGTGCGAGAGGTGAGGGTCAGACGCGCCACGGAGCTGATGGATGCCAGGGCCTCACCGCGAAACCCGAGGCTCATGACCTGCTCGAGGTCTTCCAGATTGCGGATCTTGCTGGTGGCGTGACGCGCCAAAGCCAGCGGCAGGTCATCGGCAGAAATGCCGCTGCCATCGTCGCGCACCCGCAGCAGCTTGACGCCGCCCTGCTCCACATCGACATCGATGCGCTTGGCACCGGAGTCGAGGCTGTTTTCCAGCAGCTCCTTGATCACCGAAGCCGGGCGCTCAACCACCTCACCGGCGGCAATCTGGTTCGCCAGTCGCGGGCTGAGCAGCTCGATGCGAGCCGTGTTGGTCAACACCTGGTTCATTCTTTGGCCGCCAGTTCAGTGCCGGGAATGGTCAGGGTCTGACCGATTTTCAGCTCGTCACTCTGCAAGTTGTTGGCGCTGCGCAGGGTGGCCGGGGACACCTGATAACGCACGGCAATCATCGCCAGCGTTTCGCCCGGGCTTACCCGGTGGTCACGCGGGCCTTGGGCAATCTTGCCGGAATCACGCAGCCAGGCAATGTAAGTGCCCGGTGGCGGGTTCTGTTGGAAGAACTGGCGCACACCGGCGCTGATGGAACGCGCAAGGGCCTGCTGGTGGCTCGCCCCGGACAACTTGGACGCTTCATTGGCATTGGAGATAAAGCCTGTTTCCACCAGGATCGATGGAATGTCCGGCGATTTCAGCACCATGAACCCGGCCTGCTCCACCCGCTGTTTGTGCAACGGCGTGACCCGGCTGATGTTGCTCAAGACCTTTTGGCCAACATCCAGACTCGAAGTCAGGGAAGCGGTCATCGACAGGTCGAGCAACACGCCGGCCAGCATGCGGTCTTTGTCGTCGAGGCTGACGCTGCCAGCACCACCGATCAAGTCGGAACGGTTTTCGCTGTCGGCCAGCCACCGGGCGGTTTCCGAGGTGGCGCCGCGATCGGACAAAGCGAACACCGACGCACCGAAGGCTGCCGCAGACGGCGCGGCGTCGGCATGGATCGAGACGAACAGGTCGGCGCCTTTCTTGCGGGCGATTTCAGTACGGCCACGCAGCGGAATAAAGTAGTCGCCGGTGCGGGTCAGTTCGGCGCGGAAGCCTTTCATGCCGTTGACCTGACGCTGCAGTTCGCGTGCGATGGCCAGTACCACGTCTTTTTCACGCTGACCGCGAGAGCCGGAGGCACCCGGGTCTTCGCCGCCGTGGCCGGCATCGATGACCACAACGATGTCGCGCTTGCCGGCCGGGGCTGGCGGCAGCTTCACCGCGGGCTCCACCGGCGTGACCGGTACCGGGGCTACTGTCGCGACGTTGGTCGGCGCCGGAATTGGCGCGGCGTCGGCGGCGCTATCGAACAAGTCGACCACCAGACGATTGCCGTACTGGGCGTTTGGCGCCAGTGTAAAACTTTTCGGCGTCACGGCTTTTTTCAGGTCGATGACTACCCGCAGATCGGTCGGCGTACGTTGAGCCGAGCGCATGGCGGTGATCGGAGTGTTCGAGCTGTTGACGTTCAGCGGCGCCCCCAGTGACGCGCCATTGATGTCGATGACCAGCCGATCCGGGGCGGTCAGGGTAAAGACACTGTGCTGGACAGGACCGCTCAGGTCGAACACCAGTCGTGTGTTGTCCGGAGCCCGCCACAGGCGAACGCTGTTGACCTTTGTCTCGGCCACAGCGTCGACGGTCACCGCCAAAAACAACAATCCTACGGCAGCTACCATCGCGCGAAAGCGCATACCTAACCCCATCATTTAATTGGTTTCCAATGCCAAAGCGGCACACCACAACTCGCCACGCGAGCCCTGGGACAAAATTTTCAGCGAACGCCCGCCATCTTGCGGGCTAATGGTAATGGTCAGGTCGGGCTTTGGCAAAAAGCCTGCACCCTTTTCGGGCCACTCGATCAGGCACAACGCGTCGTCTTCGAAGTAGTCGCGGATGCCGAGGTACTCCAGCTCCTCAGGGTCGACCAGGCGATAGAGGTCGAAATGGAAGGCCCGGATGTCACCAATCTCGTAGGGTTCGACCAAGGTAAACGTAGGGCTTTTTACCGACCCTTTATGCCCCAGCCCTCTGATGATGCCCCGGGACAGCGTGGTTTTCCCCGCGCCCAGATCTCCCTCGAGAAAAATCAGACCGTGCCCTTCGGTGGTTTGTGCGATGCGTGCGCCAAATGCGGTCATCGCCTCTTCATCAGCCAGGTACAGGGTTACTTCAGACACGGTGCTTGCTCCTCCAACAACTGACGAATGGCTGGAATCAGATCACTGGCCGCCAGCCCACGGCCCGATTTACCTTCTTGCGCACCGGCATTGGCGTGCAGCCAGACGGCCAGGCAGGCGGCGTCGAACGCCTCCATGCCTTGCGCCAGCAACGCGCCGACCAGACCGGCCAGCACATCACCCAAACCGGCGGTGGCCATGGCCGGATGGCCCTGATGACACAACGCCAGGCGCCCATCGGGGCTGGCGATCAGGCTGCCGGCGCCTTTCAGCACCACGACAGCTGTATATTTTTTGCTCAATTCGTGAGCCGCCGCAGGACGATCGGCCTGCACTTCGGCAGTGCTCATCCCCAACAAGCGCGCCGCTTCGCCCGGATGCGGAGTGATCACACAATCCTTGGGCAAGCTCATGTGCTCTGTGGCCAGCAGATTCAATGCGTCGGCGTCCCAGACTTGCGGCAGCGGCGCGTTGGCAGCCGCCGACAAAAGGCTGCGGCCCCAGGAAGCCTGACCTAAGCCTGGGCCGACCACCAGCACGGAAACCTTTTGCAGCAGTTCCATCAGTTGATTGGCCGACGAAGTGCCCAACACCATGGCTTCGGGGATTCTCGCCAGGGCGGCCGGAACATGCTCACTGCGCGTCGCCACGGACACCATGCCCGCACCGCTACGCAGGGCACTTTGCGCGCTCAGCAGGATGGCGCCGCCAAAGCCGCGATCACCGCCAATCAGCAGGACGTGGCCGAATTTGCCTTTATGGGAAGTTGGAGCCCGGCCCGCCAGACGCGGCAAGGAACTGGCCGTTAGGCGACGTGCGCTGATGGCGACTCCGTCAAACGACTCGGGGGAGGCTTGCAGATCGTTGAACACCAACTCGCCGACCACGTCTGCAGCATCGCCGGTGAACAGACCCAGTTTCAGGCCGATGAACGTCACCGTCAGGTCAGCCCGCACCGCAGCGCCGAGTATTCGGCCGGTATCAGCGCACAACCCCGAAGGGATATCCACCGCCGCAACCGGCAGCCCGCTGCCGTTGATCGCTGCAATGACGCCCGCGTAGGGCTCTCGCACCTCTCCCGTCAAACCAGTGCCGAGCAAGGCGTCCAGTACGATACCGCGCAACTCGGACTGTTCGTTCCAGGCTTGAACCGCGACACCTTCGGACACGGCCTCGGCATGGGCCAATGCCGCATCAGCTTGTAAACGCTTGGGATCACCGGCCGCCAGCACCCGCACATGCCAGCCCGCACGTCGGGCCAGCACGGCCACCAGATAACCGTCGCCGGCGTTATTGCCGTGGCCGGCCACGACACTCAATTCATTCGCCGACGGCCAATGACGGACCAGCGCACGCCAGGTCGCCCGCGCCGCGCGCTGCATCAATTCGAAGCCCGGCGTGCCGGCCGCAATCAGGCTCGCATCGAGGGCTCGCACTTGCGCGGCGCTATACAGCGCGTCGGGTAAATCATCTTTAGTGTGCGGCATGCGTCTTCGGGCTCCGATGTCTGGCAGAATTATACGCACCTCAGCTCCGGTTTCTCTCGTCTCATGCCCGCAATTACCACAGACCTGCCCGCCCTCGCCCAATCCATCAAGGACTGGGGCCGCGAGCTGGGCTTTCAGCAAGTTGGCATCAGCGGCCTCGACCTGGCCGAGCATGAGCAGCACCTGGAGCGCTGGCTCGCGGCCGGCTACCACGGCGAAATGGACTACATGGGCGCCCACGGCAGCAAACGCTCACACCCGGAAGAGCTGGTGCCCGGCACGCTTCGGGTCGTTTCCCTACGCATGGACTACCTGCCGGGCGACACCGAAATGGCCAAACGTCTGGCACAACCGGAAAAAGCCTACGTCTCGCGCTATGCCTTGGGCCGCGATTACCACAAATTGATCCGTAAACGCGTGCAACAACTGGCCGATAAAATTCAGGCCGAGATCGGCCCGTTTGGTTTCCGCGCCTTCGTCGACAGCGCGCCGGTACTGGAAAAAGCCATCGCGGAACAGGCCGGTCTTGGCTGGATCGGCAAAAATACCCTGGTCTTGAATCGCAAGGCCGGCAGTTACTTCTTTCTCAGCGAACTGTTCGTCGACCTGCCGCTGCCCGTCGACCCACCTCACGCTACAGAACATTGCGGCCGCTGCACGGCGTGCCTCGACATCTGCCCAACCAACGCCTTCGTCGGCCCTTATGTACTAGACGCCCGACGCTGCATTTCCTACCTGACCATCGAATTGAAAAGCGCGATCCCGGAAGATTTGCGGCCATTGATCGGCAATCGAGTGTTCGGTTGCGATGACTGCCAGATTGTCTGCCCATGGAACCGCTTCGCCCGTCCGTCCGGGGAAAGCGACTTCAAGCCACGGCACAATCTGGATAACGCGGAGTTGGCCGAGCTGTTCATGTGGGACGAGGACAAGTTTCTCAGCAGCACCGAAGGTTCGCCGTTACGCCGAGCGGGTTACGAGCGTTGGCTGCGAAACCTGGCGGTGGGCCTTGGGAACGCGCCATCAAGCATTCCGGTGCTGGAAGCGCTGAAGGCGCGTCGGGACTATCCGTCAGAGCTGGTGCGTGAGCATGTCGAGTGGGCGTTGAAGCAACACGGACTTGTGTAGGAGCTGTCGAGTGAAACGAGGCTGCGATCTTTTGATTTTTGCTTCTTAAAAACCAATTCAAAAGATCGCAGCCTCGTTTCACTCGACAGCTCCTACAAGAGATCCGGTGGTGTCAGGCTTCGTCGTTATAAACGAACTTCGGCATTTCCCAATGAAACCGGATCGCCAGTAACCGCAGCAGGAAGCCGCCAAACAAGGTGATGAGAATCGCCTGTTCACCCGGCAATTGCAGGTAGATGCAGAGCATGTAGCACCACGCCGCAGCGAACGAGACGCTGGCGTAGAGTTCGCGGCGGAAGATCAGCGGGATGTCGTTGCAGAAGATGTCGCGCAGGATGCCGCCGAAAACCCCGGTGATCACACCGCTGACGGACGCTACGAGCATGCCGTGGCCCATTTCCAGCGCGGTCATGCAGCCGATCAGGGTGAACGCCACCAGGCCCACGGCGTCGAGCACCAGAAACAGCGAGCGCAGGTGGCGCATCCAGCGCGCAGCGAACACTGTGAACATCGCTGCCACCGAGGTCAGCACCAGGTATTCCGGGTGTTTGACCCACGTCAGTGGGTAGTGACCGAGCAGCACGTCACGCACCGAACCCCCACCCAAAGCCGTGATGCAGGCAATCAGCACCACGCCAAACCAGTCCATTCCGCGACGGCCGGCAGACAGGGCACCGGTCATGGCTTCGGCGGTAATGGCGATCAGGTAAAGCATCAGCAACATGGTGGCGGTCCTTGCAAGAAGGCGCGCAGTCTACTCACTTCACTGAGGCCCCAAAAGAGGGCAGCCGTTACGCGCCCCCTGTAGGAGCTGTCGAGTGAAACGAGGCTGCGATCTTTTGATCTTGTTTTAAAAGCAAAATCAAAAGATCGCAGCCTCGTTTCACTCGACAGCTACAGGGATCGGGTTGCCGGATCAGAACTTGATGAAATGCTTGCGGTAGTGCTGCAGCTCGGCGATCGATTCGCGGATGTCATCCAGGGCCAGGTGAGTGCTGCCCTTTTTGAAGCTGTCGCGCACGTCCGGCGCCCAGCGTGCGGCCAACTCTTTAAGGGTCGAGACGTCAAGGTTGCGGTAGTGGAAGAAGCTTTCCAGGGATTTCATGTGGGTATAAAGGAAGCGACGATCCTGGCAGATGCTGTTGCCACAGATCGGCGACTTGCCCTTCGGCACCCATTTTTCCAGGAAGGCGATGGTTTCGGCTTCGGCTTCGGCCATGCTGATGCGGCTGTCGCGAACGCGCTGGGTCAGCCCGGAGCCGCCGTGTTGACGGGTATTCCACTCGTCCATGCCGGCGAGAATTTCGTCGCTGTGGTGGATGGCGATCACCGGACCTTCGGCCAAGGTGTTCAGGTCACTGTCCGTGACGATGGTGGCCATCTCGATGATGACGTCGGTATCAGGGTTCAGACCGGTCATTTCCAGGTCGATCCAGATCAGATTCTGCGGGTTTTGCATGTGTCGGCTCCTAGGCAATGCTGCGCAGTTTAGCCTAGGCCGGTGGCCGGGCGTGCTAAACTCGCGGCCGTTTTACCTAATCGCTGCATTCTTGATACGGAACACCCATGGCCAAACGCCAACTCAATCGTCGTCAAAACTGGCGCATCGAAAAGATTCAAGGCGAACGCGCTGCCCGCGCCGCCAAACGCGAGTCCTCGGCTGTCGAGGCACTTGAGGGTGGCGATCTGGGTCCGGAACAGACGGGCCTGGTGATCGCGCACTTCGGTGTGCAGGTCGAAGTCGAAGCCCTCGATGGCGAGCTGGCTGGCCAGGTATTCCGTTGCCACTTGCGCGCCAACCTACCGGCGCTGGTGACCGGCGATCAGGTCGTCTGGCGTGCCGGCAACCAGGGTATCGGCGTGATCGTGGCGCAACTGCCGCGTAAAACCGAACTCTGCCGTCCGGACAGCCGTGGTCAGCTCAAGCCTGTCGCGGCTAACGTCGACATGATCGTCATCGTCTTCGCGCCGCTGCCCGAGCCTCACGCCAACTTGATCGACCGTTATCTGGTCGCTGCTGAGCACGCGGGGATTCGTCCGCTGCTGTTGCTCAACAAGTTCGACCTGATCGACGAGCAGAACGCCCCGGCGTTGAATGCCCTGCTGGCGGTTTACCGCACGCTGGGTTACCCGGTGCTGGAAGTCTCGGCGCATCACGGCAATGGCATGGAGCAACTGCAAGAACAGCTGGACGGGCGCATCAGCGTGTTCGTCGGCCAGTCCGGCGTCGGCAAGTCTTCGCTGGTCAACAGCCTGTTGCCTGAAGTCGAAGCCCGTGTCGGCCCGCTGTCCGAGCTGTCCGGCCAGGGCACTCACACCACCACGACCGCGCGGTTGTTCCACTTCCCCGGTGGCGGTGAGTTGATCGACTCCCCGGGTATCCGCGAATTCGGCCTGGGCCACGTCAGCCGTGCCGACGTCGAAGCCGGCTTCATCGAGTTCAACGACCTGATCGGCACCTGCCGCTTCCGCGACTGCAAGCACGACCGCGAGCCGGGTTGCGCCCTGCTCAAGGCGCTGGAAGAGGGTCGCGTGCAGCAGCAACGGATGAATAGCTATCGCTCGATCATTGCGAGTTTGCCGGAGACCAGCTATTAAACAGACGTGCCAGCCGCCCCGACATTGATGGGACGGCTGGCCGCTTGTAACAACCTACAAAACAACCCACCAATTTAAACGTCAGACATTACTGTAAGGCACTCGCACGCCTGTTTGAAGGGCATTTCTCTTTAACCGTGAAGCCCTTGTTTCAGCCCGTCAACTGCATACATTCAAGCCCTCTCCGCACATTAGCGATACCGAGGGACACCCATGCAAACCTATCATTTGTTCATCAGCCACTCGTGGAACTACTCAGACGCCCACGACAATCTGGTCCGCCTGCTTAACGCGAAGCCCGACTTCACGTTCAAGAATTTTTCGGTCCCGCCGGACAACCCGATCATCGGCGCGAAAACAGACAAACAACTTGAAGAAGCCATCGAAAACAAGATTCGGCTCTGCTCGGCAGTGCTGATCATGGCGGGGATGTATTCGACCTACAGCAAGTGGATCAACAAGGAAATCGAGATCGCCAAGCGCATGAACAAGGTGATTATTGCGGTCAAGCCGTTTGGTGCGGAGCGGATTTCCACGGTGGTACGCCGGGCGGCGCACGCGGAGTGTGCGTGGAACACCAACAGCATCATCAGTGCCATTCGCACTCACGCGGCGGGTTGAACCATGCGCAAGGGACTGTTCATCGGCATTAATAACTACAGCCATGTTTCGCAATTGAGTGGTTGCAACAACGACGCAATGGCCATGGCTTCGGTGCTGAAAACCGACGCCAATGGCGATCCGAATTTCAAGAACCTGGTCCTGACCTCCGCCGAAGATTATCTAAGCCGTGAAAAGCTTGAAGGGCATATCCAGGATTTGTTTTCAGGCGATTGCAGCGTTGCTCTGCTGTACTTCGCTGGTCACGGCAACTTCGACGTCGATACGGACGAAGGCATGCTGATCCCTCAGGACTACAAATCCGCCAAGGATGGAATTCGCATCAGCGACATCCTGAATTGGGCGACCAAAGCCGTGAAGATCAAAAACAAGGTGATTATTCTCGACTGCTGCCAGGCGGGCTCGGCGGGCGAAGTGCGGGCGCTACGCAGCGAAAGCAGCATGGTGTGCGAGGGCATGACCATCCTCACCGCGTGCAAAAAGGAAGAGCCGGCGATGGAAGGCGCCAACCACGGCGTCTTCACTGGGCTGTTGCTGCAAGCATTGCACGGCGGAGCCGCGAACATATTGGGAAAGATTACCCCCGGCAGCCTCTATTCATTTGTCGACAACGCTCTCGACGCGTGGGAACAGCGCCCGGTGTTCAAGACCAATGTGTCGCAGTTCATTTCATTGCGAGAAGTCTCGCCGCTGATCCACAAAGAGATTCTGCGCAAACTGCCCGACTGGTTCGCCGAAGCCGAATCAATGTTCGCGCTCGACCCCAGCTACGAACCTACCGAAGCCACGTTCGACCCGGAGCACGGCGAAGTCTTCTCCCAACTGCAAAAGTGCAACCGCCACAGCCTGATCGAACCGGTGGATGCCGAACACATGTACTACGCCGCCATCAACTCCACCGGTTGTCGCCTCACAGCGCTCGGCGCCTATTACCGCGAACTCGCCCTCAAAGGACATTTCTGATGCCCGTATTCATCAGCTACCGCCATAGCGATCGGCCCCATGCCATCGCCATCAGCACCCGTCTGATTCAGGCCAACATCAAGACCTACTTCGACGTGCTGGATCCGGAATCACAGACCACTGACGACATCACCGGGGTCATCACCCGCAACATCACCGCATGTACGCACTTGCTCGCAGTGATTTCGGAGAACACCGCACAATCCTGGTGGGTGCCGTTCGAAATCGGAGAAGCGACCATCAGCAATCGCCGCATCTGCTCGTACCAGGTTGGCCCCAGCGCTTTACCGTTGTACCTCGACAAATGGCCGAAACTGAGCGGCGATACGGACATCAATTTTTTCATTGATGCTTATCGTGAAGAGGTACTAACCAAACGCTCGATAGGACTGGAATCGATCAGTGAGTCGGTTCGCGGCATCTACAAAGGAAATGCAGACCTGTTCCACGACCAACTCAAGAACCGCATCCGGCGCGGTTTCTGACAGATCGAGTAGGAGGCGGCTTTACAGCCGCCGTCCTCTCACACCACCGTACGTACGGATCCGTATACGGCGGTTCAAGCTATGCGGCTAAGCCGGTTTATCGTATCCAGTACCGAAACTAACCCAAGCTGACCCCATAGTTTCTTCGGCAGCGCCTGATTCATATGAGATGCGCCTGAGCTCCACCATGGGCCTCGGCCATTGAAGGCTGATTTGCAGGCGCGAGCTTCGCTAAGCCCCAGGCGCATCAAGTTACGTGCCCTCGTTGAGGGCCGCTTCCATTGTCGCCAGACGACGCATGTCGCCAGACGACGCA
>NZ_CP024866.1:2056390-2134359 GCF_004136015.1 Pseudomonas sp. ACM7
ACCTTCCTGCTTATGCCTGTCGGATCTAACCTTCCTGCTTATGCCTGTCGGATCTACGTCGCAGCGTCCCGTGCAAGTATTGGGCTTTAGGGAAACACGCCCCTTTACCCCGCTGCGCCGCCTCTATCCGCTTGCTGTTCGTCAAGCCAGCATTTTGCCTCGGGCTTCCTTCAGATTCGCGGTCACCCGCGACACCCTTGCCTCTGGCTAACACTTCCCCTTGCCGGGTGTGTAGAGGACTTTCACCTCCAAGTCACCAGCGAGGCCACCACAGCCAAGCTGGTTGCGCTTGCGCGCAACGCGCCATGCCTGGCGCACGTGCAAAAAAACCGCGATGATCGCGGCTTTTCTGGTCTTCAGCATTCAGGACTGCGACGTCTTGCATGCGCTGAGCTGCTGACGCACTGCATATGATGCTGTTGAGCAATAACCGCTCAGCCAACACATCTTACGTCCCAAAATTGGCGTTACAGAGCCTTCTCGGCCAAATAACAGGGTTTATGCACGCTATCAGTGCTAGTGATACCGTGCGAAAAAATTGAATTAATCGAGGCTGAAGGCTTCTTGAATGGTCTTGATCAAGCGGGCACCATCCACCCTTTTGTAACCTTGAGGGTTTGACGCAAGCCAGCGGGCACCATTTTCCGTCTGATTAATTGCGTGAAGCGAACAGCCCTTCTGAGCATTTAACAGGGATCTGGAGGACTTCCGAGCCACCATATAAATTAGGGCTTGATGAATTGACCGACGGGTGCAAGGTATTGAGAAAGACAGGTATTAGAGTGAAGTTCATCACGTCCGGCACCGAAAGCCATTCTCAGAACCTTGTCATATTTTTCTGCAGCAACAAGAGCCTGAGCTTGTATGAGCTTCGTGCTGATATGCGTGAAACCGTATATTCGAATTGCTTTCAGAATGATTGACTCGACACATTCCACCCGCTGGAAAAGTATCTGCTTTGCTCTATCTGATTGCGACATCAAGATACCGACGAGTGCGCGTTTGTCACCCGTAGTAAATGAGTAAGGCTGTTGATTTTGAAAGAGAGAGAAAGCATGCATCAACAGCAAAAGCTCGCCATCGTCGATACTGTCGATTTGAAGCAATTCGTCCATGAAATCAAAATCTTCATCGGCAGCCCCAAGCACGCGGCATGACTGGACGAGATTGCAAAGTCGATCATAGGATTGATAGCTGCCGACGCGCCTGGATACGCACTTTTCCACATCATTTAAGTAGAGAGAGTGCTTGGCACTGTCTAGAACGTAGCAATCAGCAAGTCCACACTGAAAAACTGATAAAGCTTCTTCGATCAAGTCACATTGAGCTAGCTTTACCAATATGTCGTTGTCAGTGAGGAGAATCATTTATGCGATCAGTTTCCGCAGTAAATGCTCGCTGTCGTGCTTTAGGTTTCCTTGCAGATGCCGAAAAACAAAGTCTGAAACCAACGACTGATCTGTGCTTTCTCCAGCGATGAGATTTGCAGCAGAAACACACAGAGGAAAAAGCCGCTTATTGTTATGAGCGCAATTCAAAACAATGTGTGTAGGATCGATTTTATGCTCTGCCCCATACTGCACTGCTTGCCGCGCCAGCACAGGCGCTTTGATCAAGTGCTGAAGCGTTAGATTGCCATGAGCATTCCCAGTCAATAACTGGATAGCGAACTGGTCCGCTGCAAGCTCATCGGCGTCTTTGCCTAGATCATCATCTTTTTTGATTTCATCATCGACAATCGTTCCATTTGCGCCGACATGCCCCAAGGCGATGTGCCCAAGCTCATGTGCCAAATGGAAAAGCAAGAATCCGCTTTTTCGATTGTTAGAAAGGACGATCGATGGCCGGCCATTAATCGCCATGGCGATGCCATCCATTTTTCGGCCGAGCAGAGGTGTAGCCAAGTGGATGACTGGGATGCCAATGCTCCAACAATAGTCGAGCAACGCAGACAAGCCCACCCAAGGAGCCCCCGACGAAAGCAAGTGCTCCCGAATCGCCAGCGCATCCGGTGGAGGCGGAGCGAATTGAGTATCGAGCGCAGAAAGCGCGAGGCGCGAGGCGCTGCGAGCCAAGGCAACCGCAAGATTCACATCTGCTTCAGAGGTTTTGGCAGACTTCTTGAACCGCTTATCCGCCGGTAAGTCGAACTCAATCCGGGGGGGCGTTTCACTGAAAGGACGCATACGCAGACTTAATGCCTTGGCTAAATAAACCTTGGCTTGCTGCACACCTGACGGCGACGCCTCTACCTCATCTGTCCACCAGTCAGGCAGCAGAAGAGCGAGCTTTTTTTTCGAAATGCCCTGTTTGTCTAAGGCGGAGTAAAGGTTCTGAACTGTGGTCATAGATCCCTCCTCCCTAGAATGGCATCACATGAAATGGGTAGATCAAGCAGTAGACATCATGTCTTGCCGCAAAACTCACGGGACAGTATAGATTCTTTGTAGCAGTTGCAAGTTACGCAAAGGTGCGGAGCATGCTGTTCGTCGTAGACAGCCAGTGCCCCCGCCAGAACACAGGTTCTTCGAGTTGTAATGGCGCATCCCCCTATTTAGCGGGTATCCACGCCGGCAACCACGATGTCACAAAAAAGCCGCGAACATCGCGGCTTTCTCATTTTCAGCGTGCAGCTTTTTCCAGCGTCCAGCCCAGCACATCCAAGGCATCGCAGCCGTCCTGGATCAACATGTGTGCTGCATTGGCGAAATGCTCCAGATCATGACCTTCGGCGTCTTTGACGCACAGGCAGGTGACGCTGTTGAGCAGATTACGCGCGGCTTTGAGTCGGTGGACGGCGGTTTCGAGGAGATCGGAAGCGCGGGCTTCGGTGTCGATGTACAGCGTCGGGTCGACGCTGAAGTTGCCTTGGAGCGGGTGATACTTAGCCATGGGTCAAAACTCCGGGTGCGTTCGAGAGGTTTCATCTTTGTTTCGACCGGCTAAGATCGGTTACGACGTTGGCAGCAACGGCGAAACTATAGGCAGATGCTTGCACGACTGAGACCCCCCAGCGCGAAATTTCAGATCGTTCCTACAGCCGCCACCAACGCACAAACGACAGGCACAAAAAAGCCGACATCACTGTCGGCTTTTTTGTGGTCACTGCTTGGGTGGCTCACCCGGTTTCGGTGCCGGGTTATCGAAGAGATTCAAACGCTCGCGAAGCTCATGCGCTGGCAACGGTTCCTTATCCGCCGGCAACGCGTTCGGGTCCACTGGCGTGGCGGGCACTTCGCCCGGGCCGCCCTGCCCTTGCGTCGGCTCGGGAGCCGGTTCCGGACCTTGCGAACCTTCAATGGCACGCTGGGCTTTCTTGGTCAGCACAATAATGTCGATACGGCGATTGACCGGATTGAACGGGTGCTCGCGATCGAACAACGCCGACGAGGCATAACCGACGACGCGCGCCACCTGTGCATCCGGATAGCTACCCGCGACCAGCGCACGACGGGCAGCGTTGGCACGGTTGGCCGAAAGCTCCCAGTTACCAAAGTCACCGGTGCCCGTGTACGGCTTGGCATCGGTGTGGCCGCTGATACTGATCTTGTTCGGCACCGCTTTAATGGTGTCGGCCATGGCCAGCAGGATGTCTTCGAAGTACGGCTTCAGACGGGCACTGCCGGAGTCGAACATCGGTCGGTTTTCGGCGTCCACGATCTGGATGCGCAAACCGTCAGGCGTGATCTCGAACAAGATCTGGTCTTTGAATTTCTTGAGTTGCGGGTTCTCTTCGACCTTGTTCTGCAGTTCTTGCAGCAACAGCTCGAGACGTTCCTTCTCGACCTGCTCGGCCATGCCTTCAACCTGCTCGGCGTCGATGGTCACCTTGTCCGGCTGCGGCTGAGATTTCACCTCGGGGTTGAGGGTGTTCTCCGGCGCCAGGGTCGGTGTGCCGCCCAGGTCGATGATGTACGGCGTGCCGCTTTCGGAAAAGCCGACCGGGTCCTTGAAGTAACCGGCGATGGCGATCTTCTGTTCAGGCGTTGCGGTGGACAGCAGCCACAGCACCAGGAAGAACGCCATCATCGCCGTCGCGAAGTCCGCGAAGGCGATTTTCCAGGCGCCCCCGTGATGCCCGCCGGCGATGCGCTTGACGCGCTTGATGATTATCGGCTGGTTATTTTCCATGACTTAGCGACCGCGAACCGCTTGTTCCAGCTCAGCGAAGCTAGGACGGTGCGCCGGGTACAGAACTTTACGACCGAACTCTACCGCCAGCGATGGCGGCATGCCGGAAGCCGAAGCGACCAGCGAGGCCTTGATGGCTTCGTAGACGTTGAGTTCTTCCTTGGCATCGTGGGCCAGGGAGTGGGCCAGCGGACCGAAGAAACCGTACGCCGCGAGAATACCGAAGAAGGTACCGACCAGGGCCGCACCCACGTGCAGGCCGATGGATTTCTGGTCGCCTTCACCCAGGGAAGCCATGGTCACCACGATACCGAGTACCGCCGCGACGATACCGAAACCGGGCATGGCGTCGGCAATACCGTTCACCGCGTGGGATGGATGCTCGAGGTCTTCCTTGAGGCTGTAGAGTTCCATGTCGAACAGGCCCTCAAGCTCATGGGGAGCCATGTTGCCGGAGGACATAATCCGCAGGTAATCGCAGATGAACGCGGTCATGCGTTCGTCTTTTAATACCGCAGGGTATTTGGCGAAGATCGGGCTCGCGGAGGCATCTTCGATGTCGCCTTCGATGGCCATCATGCCTTCGCGGCGGCTCTTGTTGAGGATCTCGTAGATCAGACCCAGCACTTCCAGATAGAACGTGTGGTTGAAACGCGAACTGAACATGCCCAAGGATTTCTTGAGCACGTGCATAGTCATGTAACCGGGGTTGGCCTGCAGGAATGCACCAAGGGCCGCACCACCAATAATCATCACCTCGAAGGGCTGAATCAGGGCGGCAATTTTGCCGTGGGAGAGCACGTATCCGCCGAGCACGCTCGCGAATACGACGATGATGCCGATTAATTTAGCCATAGGTAGGAGAGCACTTACTGAGTCGGGTTCAAGGTCATATTCGGAAGTTAAAAAATCTCTTCTTCTACTTATCGGCAAAACTGCGCCAGACTATAGCCAGTTCAGGCGAAAAGCCAATTTGGCCCGCTCCGGGCATAGGTAATGCAGACGATGATCGCGTCCAACCATGGCTAACGAAACGAACGTTCCAACTCCAAAACCAACCACTCTCGAAGGCTGGGTCAAGCTTCTCGATGGCGTGCGCCTACCGGTTCCGCAAGCCAGTCATGACCGTGTCTGCAAGGCCATCGCCAACAGTCGCAGCTCCCTGCGCGATATCGCCGAACTGATACAGGACAGCCCCGCGCTGGCGCTGAGCGTGATTCGCGAAGCCAATCGCCACACCCATGGCAGCATGACCGAGCCTGCGGAAAACCTTGAGGTGGCGATCAATCGCCTCGGTTTGAAGCGCACCGAAGAACTGCTCGCCCGGTTGCCTGCCCAGCCGCAATCGGAGATCCCGATCGCCCTGCGTCAGCTGCAGCTGATCAGCCAGCACGCGACCCAACAGGCCAACGGTTTTTTCGCCAGTCGCCTGGCGCGGCTGTGGCAAGACATCCACTGGGGCAGCCTGCTGTTTCTCTCGCCGCTCTGGCCGATGGCGTTGACTCATCCACAGTTGCTCGAAGAGTGGGAGCTGCGGGTCATGCACAAAGGCGAGTCGGCGCGCAAAGTCGAAAAGCAATTGTTCGGCGCTCGCCTGCTGGAAATCTGCCTGGCGCTCGTGGACATCTGGCGCCTGCCGATCTGGGTGCAGCAGGGTTATCGGCTGCTGCTCAACGAGCAACGTGAGCTGGTGAAAGTGCTGCGCATCGCGCGCGACAGCGATCATCCATTACGCCAGCAGAACCGCCTCGATGACGATCCGACCCTGCGCCGCTGGCTCAATCAACCGGCCAATACGGTGCTGCTGGCCAACGGTCTGGCGCTGTCGGCACAACAGGCCTGGGACAGTCCGCACAGTGAACGCTGGCAGTACCTGACCAGCCTTTACCTGCAAATGCCGATGGACGAAGTGCAGCAGCAGTTGCACCAACAGGCCGCCAACAGCGCCCGCCATCACGCCATGCCAGACCTTTGGCACCCAGCCGTTTCACTGATCTGGCCGTGGGGTATGAACCGCGTTCACGCCGGATTGCTGCCAGCCCCGGCACCGACTGCCGAAGACCTGGCGAAATGGCGCAGACAGTGTGCCGAGTTGCTGGTCGAGCCCAGCCGCTTCACCAATGCGATGCACTTGACCACGTCTGCCCGGGACGCGTTGGTCGCGTGCGGCATGCGTCGGGTGATGATCCTGATGGCCGACCGCACCCATGACAATCTGCGAGTGCACCAGACGGCCGGGCTGCCAAAAGAAGTGGCCGGTCTGAACTTCGC
Organism: Pseudomonas sp. ACM7; assembly: GCF_004136015.1. Taxonomy (NCBI): domain Bacteria; kingdom Pseudomonadati; phylum Pseudomonadota; class Gammaproteobacteria; order Pseudomonadales; family Pseudomonadaceae; genus Pseudomonas; species Pseudomonas sp. ACM7. The sequence continues at coordinate 2,062,793 of NZ_CP024866.1, forward strand.
CGTCAGCCAGAGCACCGTGCTGCAACGCCTGCTCTCGCAGCAGGCCCAGGTACGCCTGACGCCGGCCAACAACGCACAATTTTCCGCCCTGTTACCGGCCAGCCTGCGCTCACAGTTCGGCGGCGAACACCTGCTGTTGCGCTCATTGGTCAATAATGGTCGGGTGATCATGCTTGTGGTGGCGGATCAGGGCGGCGGGCCGTTCTCTGAAATCACCGTGCAAGCCTTCGGCAAAACCGCGCAGTGCATCGAAAAGGCACTGCACAGCTTTAGTCACCGCGGCCAATGACGCTGCTATACAATCCTCCCCTTTGTGTTCTGGAGACCTCACATGTCTGACTTCTCTGGCTTGCCGCTGGTCATCGAGCCGAGCGACTTGCTCCCTCGTCTCGACGCCCGCGATCTGATCCTGGTGGACCTGACCAGCAGCGCCCGCTATGCCGAAGGGCATATCCCCGGTGCGCGTTTTGTCGATCCGAAACGCACGCAACTCGGTCACGCGCCTGCGCCGGGACTGATGCCGCCGCAAGCGGCGCTCGAAGCGTTGTTCGGTGAGCTGGGACACAACCCTGATGCGGTCTACGTGGTCTATGACGACGAAGGCGGCGGTTGGGCCGGGCGCTTTATCTGGCTGCTGGATGTCATCGGCCACAGCAAGTACCACTATGTCGACGGCGGCCTGAAGGCCTGGCTGGCAGAAGGCTTGCCCATGTCGATCCAGATCCCGGCAGCGGTCGGCAGCCCGGTTGCGTTGACCTTGCACGACGAACCCACCGCCACCCGCGAGTACCTGCAAAGCCGTCTCGGTGCCGCCGACCTGGCGATCTGGGACGCACGCGGGCCGCTGGAGTACTCCGGCGAGAAAGTCCTGGCGGCCAAGGCCGGGCACATTCCCGGCGCGGTCAATTTCGAATGGACCGCGGGCATGGATCAGGCGCGCAACCTGCGCATCCGCACCGACATGCCGCAGATCCTGGAAAAGCTCGGGATCAGCAAAGACAAAGAAGTGATTACCCACTGCCAGACTCACCATCGTTCTGGCTTCACCTATCTGGTGGCCAAATCCCTCGGTTATCCGCGGGTCAAAGGCTACGCCGGTTCCTGGGGCGAATGGGGCAACCATCCCGACACCCCCGTAGAGATTTAAGGTTTTTAAGGACAGTTAATGAATAAGCGTTTGTTTATCCTCAGCCAATACCTGCTGCCCCATCACCTGCTGTCGCGACTGGCCGGCTGCATTGCCGAATGCCGCGTGCGCTGGTTCAAGAACGCCTTCACCGCCTGGTTCGCCAAGCGTTATCAGGTGGACATGTCGCAGGCGCTGGTCGAAGACCTGACGGCCTATGAGCACTTCAATGCGTTCTTCACTCGCGCCTTGAAGGACGGCGCTCGCCCTCTGGACGAGACGCCAGGCGCGATTCTCAGCCCGGCCGACGGCGCGGTCAGCCAACTCGGCCCGATCGAACACGGTCGTGTGTTCCAGGCCAAGGGTCATAGCTTCAGCGTGCTGGAATTGCTGGGCGGCGACGCGGCCAACGCAGCGCCGTTCATGGGCGGTGATTTCGCGACGATTTATCTGTCGCCGAAGGACTACCACCGCGTGCACATGCCGTTGGCCGGCACCCTGCGCGAGATGGTCTATATCCCGGGCCGGATCTTCTCGGTCAACCAGACCACCGCTGAAAACGTTCCGGAATTGTTCGCCCGCAATGAGCGTGTGGCGTGCATTTTCGACACCGAGCGCGGGCCGATGGCCGTGGTGTTGGTGGGGGCAATGATCGTTGCGTCGATCGAAACCGTTTGGGCTGGATTGGTCACGCCGCCGAAACGCGAGCTGAAAACCTTCCGCTACGACGAAGCTGCCCGCGCGCCGATCCATTTGGAGAAAGGTGCAGAACTGGGTCGGTTCAAACTGGGCTCGACCGCTGTCGTGCTGTTCGGACCTGATCAAGTGAAGTGGGCTGAAGAGCTGGCGGCCGGTTCGCCGGTGCAGATGGGCCTGGGCATGGGCCTGGCAAAAGCCTGATCCCCTGATCCGCCCCCGCGAACGTCTTCGCGGGGGCGGACATTTCGGTGTTGCCGTTACTCTATCTGTCCACGGAAGCCGATCGGCCCTTCGTTGGCGTAGGTATTGGTGCCACTGAGGTTTTTCCCTCCATCACTGGAGGTCACGCTCAACGCCACAACGTTCTGATTATCCCGACCTCCGATGACCCATTTGCCACCCGGATGCCAAGGGGCATCGTTGCCGCCCCACTGATTTTCAACGTTGTACTGGTTCTGGCCCGTGCGCTGAGCCTTGAAGCCAATGGGACCTTCACCCGCATACGTCATGGTGCCGGTGAAACTCTTCCCGCCATCGCCCGATTTGATCTCGATCGCGACAACGTTCTGGTTGTCCCGCGCGCCTAGCGTCCAGTCTCCGCCCGGATGCCAGGGTGCCGAACTACCGCCCCATTGATTTGCCACTACATATCTAGACATAAACTTCATCTCCTTGAAGTTACAAAGAGACCTGCCCTGCGTAGGCAGCAGGCCGTACGACTGTGCGTATCCAGTCGCACGACTGTCAGATTAGTAGTACGCCCGGAGGGCACTCGACTGACAGACAAACGGTATAAATCCATAGCTGCTACAGTCAGATCATTCACTGCCCATTTACCGGTTGGAGTTTTTCCACGGCATGAATGAAACCAGCCCCCACCTCCTGCTACGCGCCCCGATCCCGACGCAGTTGCGCCTGTCGTTCTGTGAAGCCACCCCGCGTGATCTCAAGCGCTGGATCGCCAATCTGCCCAAAGCCAACATCGGCGAAACCGCTCGCCAGCTGTATCAAGGCTTGAGCGAACTCAACCAACTGCTCACGCCCAGCGACAATCGCCTGCAATTGCTCGAACTGCTGCGGCCCGAGGTGTATTACGTCTGCAAACACCTTGAGCAGCATTTCCTGCATCAGTCGATTGTCCTCGACGAGCGTTCCCGCAAGATCGCCAACCTCTGTCAGGCGCTGCAAAGTCATTTGGCCATTGGTTATAAACAGATCGTCGTGCGCATCACACCGAAGTTCAGCAAGGACCGTGCGCCGCTGCTGACCCAGGCGCTGCAACGGGCGATCCATTGCCTGAACGGGCCGCTTATTCGCGCGACCAAACTCTATTGCCCGGTGCCGGAAGGCCTGTGGCTGGAACTGCATCAGCTCTATCGGATCGCCTGCGCGCACCGTCTCCAGCACACGAGCCTGCGCGATGAGCTGGCCAGCCAGACGCAAAACCTGAGCATCGAACAGACTTACGTGGTCGCCCTGCTGTTGGGCGCCTCACGCTGCAACCAACTGCGCCAGCACCAGATTGCCCGGGTGGCCGAGGTGCTGGAGCCCTGGAGCCAATGGATCAAGCTGCAACCCGGCAAACCGGCCACCGGGCTGTTTGCCGTCGTGCCAGACCTCGACACCGGGCCGCGTTATCGCACCAAGTTCCGGGCCGAGCAGCAAGAGAGCTTATTGGGGATTGATCCGCAGCCGTTGGTCGCGGCGATTGAAGCTCATTTGCAAAAAAACGACAGTTCATCACCGCTGGCCGTGCCGGCAGGGTTAAGCCTGGATACGTTGCAACACCTTCATGCCGCCTGGGGCCAGACTGCCGAGCGCTGTTTCCAGCGCACCGTCGGCCAAGGCACGTTAACCCTGTGCATAGGCATGAGCGCGCTGCACTTCTATCTGGGCGGGCAACGCTCATTCAGCGACATCCTGAAGAACCACGGCGCCCGGCCTGCACAATTTTCGGTAACGTCAGTGACCGGCCGGGAAAAGGACCAATGGCACCAGGCCTTCGACGCCGCTCCCCAAGGCAATGCAGACACTCTATTGCCCTACGAAGAGATCGAATACCCGCAGCTTCAGAATGACGACAGCCACGAAGCATCCGACCGCAATCAGCACTTCCCGACCCATGTCCTGTCAGTGGTCAATCACAGCCCCGGCGGTTACTGCCTGGCCTGGCCCGGCGCAGTGCCCGCCGAGTTACAGGCAGGTGAGATGGTCGGTATCGAGGATTCTGCCAGTCAGGGTTGGAGCATCGCGGTGGTGCGCTGGATACGCCAGGTGCGCGGCGGTGGCACGCAGATGGGCATCGAGCAGGTTGCACCCTTCGCCGAGCCTTGCGGCCTGCAATTGGTGCGCACCCGTGATGACCACAGCCAATACCTTCGCGGTCTGTTGCTGCCGCAAATCAGCGCCATCGACGCGCCCGCCACTTTGCTCGCGCCGCGCCTGCCCTTTCAGGAGGGCAACAAGATCATGATCAATACCAACGGTGAAGAACGCCGGGTCGGGCTGGATCGGCGGGTGGCGAGCACCAACAGCTTCAATCAGTTCGCCTACCGTCCACTGGAGGTAGCCAAAAACGACAACGCCGCGGTGAGCGGCGCTGAGGAGGATTTTGATTCGTTGTGGAAAACGCTTTAATCGGGGGGCCACAAAGCAAAAGATCGCAGCCTGCGGCAGCTCCTACAGGGAAACGCATATTCCTTTGTAGGAGCTGCCGAAGGCTGCGATCTTTTGATCTTTCTTAGAGCTGCCCGTCACGATCCCGGAAGCCCAGCAAATACAGCACACCATCCAGCCCAAGGGTGGAAATCGCCTGTTTCGCCGACTGTTTCACCAGCGGCTTGGCACGGAAAGCCACGCCCAACCCGGCAATGGCCAGCATTGGCAAATCGTTGGCGCCGTCGCCGACCGCAATGGTCTGCTCCAGACGCAAACCTTCCTTGTGCGCCAGCTCTTTCAGCAGATCGGCCTTGCGCTGCGCATCGACAATCGGCTCGACCGCCACGCCGGTGACCTTGCCGTCGACCACTTCCAGTTCATTGGCGAACACATAGTCGATACCCAACTTGGTCTGCAATTGCTTGGCGAAGTAGGTAAAGCCGCCCGACAGAATTGCGGTCTTGTAGCCCAGACGCTTGAGTTCGGCGAACAGGGTTTCGGCACCTTCGGTCAGACGCAGGGAGGCGCCGATGGAATCCAGTACGCTGACATCCAGCCCTTTCAACAAGGCCAGGCGTTCCTTGAAACTGGCGCGGAAGTCCAATTCGCCGGCCATCGCCCGCTCGGTGATCGCAGACACCTGATCGCCCACGCCGGCAGCCTTGGCCAGTTCGTCGATGACTTCGGCTTCGATCAGCGTCGAGTCCATGTCGAACACCGCCAGACGGCGGTTACGACGGAACAGCGAATCTTCCTGGAAGGCGATGTCGACGTTCAGCTCTTGCGCGACGCTGAGGAATTCGGCCCGCAGCGCTTGCGGATCAGCCGCTTCGCCACGAACGGAAAACTCGATGCAGCCCTTGCCCTGATCGGCCGGGGTGTCCAGCGGCATGCGCCCGGACAGACGATCGATGTGGTCGATGTTCAGGCCATATTTAGCGGTGATCGAACTCACGGCCTGCAATTGCCCGGCGGTCACTTTGCGGGTCAGCAGGGTCACGATGTGGCGTTTCTTGCCCTGATTGCCGACCCACTGCTGGTAATCCTCTTCGGACACCGGCGTGAAACGCACCTGCTGATCGAGCTTGTAAGCCGTGAACAGGATGTCCTTGAGCACCGACTTGCCTTGCTCGGTGTCAGGAATTTCAACCAGGATGCCAAACGACAACGTGTCGTGGATCACCGCCTGACCAATGTCGAGAATGTTCACACCACCCTGGGCCAGAACGCCGGTAATGGCCGCAGTCAGACCCGGACGGTCGACTCCCGTGATGTTTATCAGGACGATTTCGCGCAAGGCGCACCCCCGCAGGTGGAAAAAAACCGCATTCTACCCACTTTCAGTGACCATCGGGCACCGTGAGCGCTTTGACGGTCTAGGGCCTGTCGCTATACTGCGCGTCAACTTCACGGACAAAAGAGCCGAGCTCAAGTGAACCGGCCCACGCCAGTAAAAACCGATAACTTCTTTCTGCTGATCTTCCGTGCACTGCGCCACCGCCGTGTACCGATTGCATTACGCATCGCCAGCCATAACGTGATCCTGGTCGCTCTGGCCCTGGTGATCTATGCCTGCGTGATGGGTTTGCAGTTCAAGCAGGCCATGCACGAGCAGGCGGATGCCCTGGGCGAAAGCCTGACCACCCAGACTGCCACGTCCGCCACGGAGCTGTTGGTGTCCAACGACATCCTCAGCCTCAACGTGCTGCTCAACAACCTGACCAAAAACAAGCTGGTGGCTCATGCTGCCATCTACAGCGTGGATAACCGCATCCTCGCCGAAGCCGGTCAGCGCCCCAAGCATAGCCTGCTGGGCGAAGCCGAAGGCATGTACCAGAGCAAGATCACTTTCCAGGATGTGACTGCCGGGCAACTGCGCATCAGCCTGGACATGGATCAGTTCCAGCAGCCGATGACCATCAGCCTGCAAAGCATGGGCATTTTGAGCGCGATTCTGCTGGCGCTGTCCCTGGCCTTGAGCCTGCGACTGGGTCGGCACATCTCCACGCCGCTGCTGCAATTGCGGGTGTGGCTGCGCCATATCGACGAATACACCCCGGCCACCGAGCGTCAGGATGAGATCGGCGATCTGGCTCGCCAGCTGCACGCCGACTTCGCGCCAGAGCCGGCTGAACCGGAACCCGCTCCCGAGCCTGAATACGACGAAAGCGACTACGAAGACGCCGACGACAACGAGCCGAGCTTCGAAGTGCGCAACCTGCGGGATCCGAGCTTCGATGAAAGCAAACCTGTGGCCGGCCTCAAGCCTGCGCCGCGGCGCAGTGTCAGCACCGTTGAAGACGACGATGACGATGATGCGTTTGCCGACTTGCGCGATGAATCGGCCGACGTTGCGCCTAAACCGGTAGCAAAACCGGTGATCTCGAATGTGCCACAGCACAGCGCCGTCCTGGCCGTGCAACTGGGCGCCCAGGATCAGCTGCGTCGTCTGCCTCGCACCCGCCTGGAAGAATTGCTGAAACGCTATCGCGATTGCCTTGATCAGGCGGCTTCGCTCTACCAGAGCGAACTGCATACCCTGAACGATGGCAGCACGCTGATGCTGTTCCACACCGAAGACAGCGGCGACGACTACCTGACCAACGCCATCTGCTGCGGTGAGTTGTTGCGGGCTCTGGGCCATCAGTTGCAGATCGAAGTTGCGGACAGCGGCATCACCCTGCAGTTGCAGTTGGGCCTGACGCTGGGTGATGAGCTGTTCGGTCTGAGCCAGATTGACCTGCTGCTGACCGAAACGGCTCAGGATGCGCTGGCGCTGTCGCAACACAGTCGTAACCTGTTGCTGGTGGAGCGCAAGATCGGTGACGACGCGCTGATCCGCCAGCGCGCACGAATCCGACCGATCGCAAGCCCTGAGGGCGCGTGCTGCGTGGAGCGGTTGATGGAGCCTTATCCGTCGATGCTGGAGCGGCAACTGGCGCGGATGCATGAGCGTCGGGCGTAAATAGCCCCGCTATGAAAAAGCCCGCAGACGAGTAATCGTCTGCGGGCTTTTTGTTGCCCGCCTTCGCGAGCAAGCCCGCTCCCACATTTAATCGCATTCCCTCTGAAGGAACTCAATCGAATGTGGGAGCGGGCTTGCTCGCGAAGGGGTCAGGACAGGCAACGGAGATTTCCAACCTGCAGAAACAACAAAGCCCGCACATGGCGCAATGCTGTTCACTTTAAGAAAAGTTTGGGATGGGATGGGGTGGGGTACATATCCATTTCTGCGGTAGCGGCTGCTGGCGGTTTCGCTTTTACAGCGAGTCACTTGGAAATACGGAATGCCGCCCAACCCCAAGTAACCAAGGGCTCTTGCCCCGCCATTCGGTGCCTCGCTTAGGCTCGGCATGCCCTCACTCCGGCATTGCTCCGGGGGCCCGCCGCCATCGGCCATCCATGGCCGGGGGCGGCTACCTCGGCATCCATGCCGAGGTGCCCCCTGCGCAACGCCTGCGTTCGGCCTCTGGAAAAGGGGCGGCAGATCTGAAGCCAAAGCAAAGCAACAGCAACGGCAACAGCAAGATCAAAAGATCGCAGCCTCGCTTCGCTCGACAGCTCCTACAGGGAAATGCGTTCACTTGGAGTCAGGCCGGCCGGTAGGCCGCCTCGCTTTGGCGTTTGCGGTGCACGCCCCCTCGAGAGGCCGAGTGGAGGTTCTGCGCAGTGGGCAACCCGGCATGGATGCCGGGTTAGCCGCCCCCGGCCATGGATGGCCGATGGCGGCGGGCCCACGGAGCAGGACCGGAGCGCGGGCATGCCGAGCCTAAGCGAGGCACCGAACGAAAGGGGCAAGAGCCCTTGGTTACTTGGGGTTGGGCGGCATTCCGTATTTCCAAGTGACCCGCCGTAAGGGCGGAACCCTAGGCCGCCGTGACCGCAGAAACGGATATGTACCCCAACCTTAAGTGAACAGCATTACGCACATGGCGGGCTTTGTTCTTGGATCAATCCAGGCTTAGAACCTGAACACTTCCATATCGGTCCGGATCGGCGACGCCATAGGGATCTTCGGCTGTTTCTCTTGCTCGGCTGCCGGTGCCACAGGCTTGGTAGCCGGTTTTTTTGGCGCTTCGGCAATCGGCGGCTGATTAGCCAGCGGCTTGAGGGCCACCGAAAGCTGCTCGGCCAGACGCTGCAGCAATACACCCTGAGCCTGAACCTGAGCCGCCGTGCCACCGGCATGCTGTTCCTGCAGGTGAATGATGCGGTTATCACGAACCTGGCCACGACGGTCGATCAGACGCCATTGCGCATCAAGGATCGCCGGTTGCGCCTCACCCGAGTCCAGGCGAGTAATCGTCAGAAGAACCTGCACATCCGGCCTGAAGCCCACTGTCGCTGGCGCCAGCACTACGCGCTGGCTGTCCAGATGACCGGCGACCTGACGCAGCAGCAACTGATCGATATCCGACGACAGGCTACCCGCCCAACGACCATCAACCGACGCTTGCAGGCTGCCATCCGGCTGTCGCTGCAACAACGTTTCGCGTTGCAGGTAATCAGCGACTGTTACCGGGCCCAGTAATACAGCCATGCCCGCGCTTTGCGCAGGCTGAGCCGGACTTCCGCTGTCCAGCTGATACAGCGACACCGGTTGGTGAACGCTGCAACCCGCCAGGCCAAGAACGCCAGCGAGCATCAAAATAAAAGGAAGGCGCAGAGCAGTCATCGTCCCATCCAGGTGGTTGCCACAAGGCTAACCACAGTGAAAATACTCAATAAATATGAAGAACGCTCGGCCACGCCGGCGCTTGAAAGGCCATATCATCCGTGAATATGCGTTCCGACTCCAGCGCCAAAGCGTCGATCTACGCGTTAAATCGTAGATCGAGCGCTCTAGGACGCTTAATTGAGGTTTTCGACGAGCAGCGCATCTACCCTCTGAAAGCCACGTGGCAATTTGTTACCACGACGTCCACGCTCACCTTTGTAGTGTTCGAGGTCGTCTGCTTTCAGTGACAAGGTACGTTTTCCGGCCTGCAGCACCAATGTGGCGCCATCCGGCAATACGGCGATGTCCGTGACATATTCTTCGCGACTGGCGACACGCTCACCGGAGATCCCGATGATCTTGTTGCCTTTGCCCTTACCTAATTGTGGCAGATCGCTGATCTTGAAGATCAGCAGGCGACCTTCGGTGGTCACCGAGGCCAGCCAGTTCTGCTCACGATCGGCCACCGGACGCGGCAGAATCACCTTGGCGTTGTTCGGCAGGCTCAACAGCGCCTTACCCGCCTTGTTCTTGGCCTGCAGGTCTTCACCCTTGACCACAAAACCGTAACCGGCGTCAGAAGCGATCACGTACAGCGAATCGTCTTCCGGCATCAGCACACATTCAAAGCTCGCCCCTGGTGGCGGCGTCAGACGGCCGGTCAACGGTTCGCCCTGGCCACGGGCCGATGGCAGCGTGTGCGCGGCCACCGAATAGCTGCGACCGGTGGAATCGATGAACACCGCAAACTGGTTGGAGCGGCCAGGCGCCAAGGCCTTGAAACCATCCCCGGCCTTGTAGGAAAGCCCGGTGGCGTCGATTTCGTGCCCCTTGGCAGAACGAACCCAACCTTTTTCCGACAGGACGACGGTCACTTTCTCGTTCGGCAGCAGATCGTGCTCGGTCAAGGCCTTGGCTTCGGAACGCTCGACGATTGGCGAGCGGCGGTCGTCGCCGTAGGTTTCGGCATCCTTGATCAGCTCGGTGCGGACCAGTTTTTTCAGCTTGGTTTCGCTGCCCAGCAGGGCTTGCAGCTTGGCCTGTTCCTTGAGCAGTTCATCCTGCTCGGCACGCAGCTTCATTTCTTCCAGTCGCGCCAACTGACGCAAACGGGTGTCGAGGATGTAGTCGGCCTGGATTTCGCTCAGGGCGAAACGCTCGATCAGCGCGGCTTTCGGGTGTTCCTCGGTGCGGATGATGTGAATCACTTCATCCAGGTTGAGGTAGGCAATCAACAAACCGTCCAACAGGTGCAGGCGACGCTCGACCTTGTCGAGGCGGAATTGCAGGCGACGACGCACGGTGTTGACGCGGAACTCAAGCCATTCCACCAGCAGCGCACGCAGATTTTTCAGCTGCGGCTTGCCGTCGAGGCCGATGATGTTGATGTTGACCCGGTAGCTCGACTCCAGCTCGGTGCTGGCGAACAGGTGTGTCATTAACGCATCGTGGTCAAAGTTTTTGCGTGCGCCCGGAATGATCACGATCCGGCACGGGTTTTCGTGGTCGGATTCGTCTCGCAGGTCAGCGATCTGCGGGGCTTTGGACGGTTTGGCCTGCATCATGGCCGCGATCTGCTCCAGCACCTTGGCGCCGGAGACCTGATGCGGCAGCGCGGTGACAATGATGTCGCCGTCTTCGATGTGGTAGACCGCGCGCATGCGCACCGAGCCCTTGCCGGTTTCGTAGATTTTCAGCAGATCGGCACGCGGCGTGATGATTTCTGCTTCGGTCGGGTAATCCGGGCCCTGGATGTGTTCGCAGAGCTGTTCGACCGTTGCTTTGGGCTCATCGAGTAAACGCACGCACGCTGTTGCGACTTCGCGCAGGTTGTGCGGCGGCACGTCGGTGGCCATGCCCACGGCGATGCCGGTGGTGCCGTTGAGCAGGATGTTCGGCAAACGCGCCGGCAACACCAGCGGCTCGTCGAGCGTACCGTCGAAGTTCGGCCCCCAGTCCGCGGTGCCCTGGCCCAGTTCGCTGAGCAGCACTTCGGAATAACGCGACAGCCGCGCTTCGGTGTAACGCATCGCGGCGAAAGACTTGGGATCATCCGGCGCACCCCAGTTACCCTGGCCGTCGACCAGCGTGTAGCGGTAGCTGAACGGCTGGGCCATCAGGACCATGGCTTCGTAGCAGGCCGAGTCGCCGTGCGGGTGGAATTTACCGAGCACGTCACCGACGGTACGCGCCGATTTCTTGTGCTTGGAATCGGCGTCCAGCCCCAACTCGCTCATCGCATAGATAATGCGCCGCTGTACCGGTTTCAGGCCGTCGCCGATATGCGGCAAGGCACGGTCCATGATCACGTACATGGAGTAGTTGAGGTAGGCATTTTCGGTGAAGTCAGCCAGTGACCGGCGTTCTACACCGTCCAGGCTGAGATCAAGGGAGTCGCTCATGCGGGCCTCATCGGTTCGTTGTCTGGCGCAGCAGCATGGTGCCACCGCGCTGGGTAAATTCAAGTTTGTTCAGCGCGCTCATTCCGAGCAGCACTTGATGGCCATCCAGGCCTGGCACGACGAGGGCGCGCACATCACGCAGCACAATGTCACCCAGTTGCAGCCGGTCGATGCGGGTTCGGTAACCCTGGGTGCGACCGTTGGCTGTGCTCAGGGTCACCCCGAAGCCTTTTTCCAGCTTTAGCCGTTCGGCCATTTCCGCCGGGATCGACACGTCGGTCGCCCCGGTATCGAGCATGAAATCCACTGGCTGGCCGTTGATCTGGCCGCTGGCGACGAAGTGACCCTGTGTGTTGCTGGCCAGTTTCACTTCGATAAAACCTTCGCCCTGCTCAGAGCTGACGACAGTGTTGGGGTTCTGCTGACGCGCCTCCCACTGACCGAAAAACCGCGTCGCCAGAAACAGCGCCGCGCACCAGGCCAGCACCATAAATACCCGACCGGCGCGTTTTCCCGGCGTTTGCTGGCTCACGGCTTGGCGCTCCAGCCGCCTTCAGGCGCGGCAAAGCGCCAGACGATCGGACGTTCCTCGCCATCGGCGCGGGCATCGTTGTTGTTGTCGGTGCCAATCCACGCGCCTTCGGCGTCAACAATCAATGCTTCGGTCAGGCCGTAAGGATTTGAATAGCGGCGATGCGCCTGCAAGGCTTCATTGGCAAACGACCAGCAGCGCTCGACCTTGGCCGTCACCGAATCACGGCGGCAGATCTGGTAAGCGTTGCGCTCAAGGGTAAACAGCTTGCCGTTGAACAGCGACAGGTCGGCAAAGTCTCGGGACACTGCTTTGGCTCGGGGAAACTGCGCCGGCTGCATTTCTTTCCCGGCTTCGCTCAGCAACACACAGCCACCATCGCAATCCCATACCGTTTGTTTGCGTTTGATCAGCAACAATCCACGACTTTGACGCTCGGCGGCGAGCCACAATTGATCACCCGCCGGATTGATCGCCAAGCCCTCGAACAACGCATTGAAGTGCAGCAGCATGCCGCTGGCCCGGGCTTCGCGAATCAGAATCGGCGAGATCTTCAGCCATGACGATGGCCCAACGGGTGGCACTTGCAGAATCGCAGCATGGGATTCGCTGACGATGTAGCGATTACCGGCGCTGTCGCAGGTGATGCCTTCAAAATCCAGATCCCCGCCACGAACAAACGACGCCACCCAGGTTCGCGAACGCAAGCCCCAGGGCAAACCGCTGTCTGGCACCGGTGGTACGCCGATGCCCACGGTTTCGGCTTGCCATACCTTGTCGCGGGTATCGAGCCGGTAAATCTGATCGTCGTCGCGATCCGACACCGTCCACATATCCTTGCCACACTGGGCCAGCCCGGACAGGTTGCCGCCGCGCATACCGTCAACGGGATGCTCGGACAACAGGCGCAACTGCGGCACCGGTTCGGCAAACACCGAAACCGAGGTCAGAAATAACGCACACGCCAGGGCAAAGCCAACCCGCATCAGCCAAGAACCTCGGCCAGGTTGCCTTTGGATTCCAACCAGGATTTGCGGTCACCGGCGCGTTTCTTCGCCAGCAGCATGTCCATCATTTCCGAGGTCGCTTCGAAATCGTCCAGCGTCAGCTGCACCAGACGCCGAGTGTTCGGGTCCATGGTGGTTTCGCGCAGCTGCGGCGGGTTCATTTCACCCAGACCTTTGAATCGTGTGACCTGCGGCTTGCCGCGTTTCTTCTCGGCCACCAGACGATCGAGGATGCCATCGCGTTCGGCTTCGTCCAGGGCGTAGTAAATCTCTTTACCCAGGTCGATACGGTACAACGGCGGCATCGCGACGTAGACGTGACCGGCATCCACCAACGGGCGGAAATGCTGGACGAACAACGCGCACAGCAACGTGGCGATGTGCAGACCGTCGGAGTCGGCGTCGGCGAGGATGCAGATCTTGCCGTAACGCAACTGAGCGATGTCCGCCGAGCCCGGATCGACACCGATGGCCACGGCGATGTTGTGCACTTCCTGGCTGGCCAGCACTTCGCTGCCGTCGACTTCCCAGGTGTTCAGAATCTTGCCGCGCAACGGCAGGATCGCTTGAAATTCTTTATCCCGTGCCTGCTTGGCCGAACCGCCGGCGGAATCACCTTCCACCAGGAACAGCTCGGAACGCATCGGGTCTTGCCCGGCGCAGTCGGCGAGTTTGCCCGGCAATGCCGGCCCGGCGGTGATGCGCTTGCGCTCGACCTTTTTGCTGGCCTTGAGGCGACGGCCGGCGTTGTTGATCGCCAGTTCCGCCAGCAGCATGCCGGTTTCCGGGTTGGCGTTGAGCCACAGGCTGAAGGCATCTTTGACCACACCGGAAACGAATGCAGCCGCTTCACGGGACGACAGGCGCTCTTTGGTCTGGCCGGAGAATTGCGGCTCCTGCATCTTCATCGACAGCACGAAAGCGATACGTTCCCAGACGTCTTCCGGCGCCAGTTTCACGCCACGAGGCAGCAGGCTGCGGAATTCGCAGAATTCGCGCATGGCATCGAGCAAGCCCTGACGCAGACCGTTGACGTGGGTACCGCCCTGCGCCGTCGGGATCAGGTTGACGTAGCTTTCCTGCACGCTGTCGCCACCTTCCGGCAACCACAGCAGGGCCCAATCGACCGCTTCTTTGTTACCGGCCAGGCTGCCGCAGAACGGCTCGTCCGGCAGGCGTTCGAATCCGTTGACCGCGTCCACCAGGTAGGAGCGCAGGCCGTCTTCGTAATGCCATTCGACTTTCTCGCCGGTGGCCTTGTCTTCAAAACTGACCAGCAGCCCCGGGCACAGAACGGCCTTGGCCTTGAGCACGTGCTTGAGTCGGCTGATGGAGAATTTCGGCGAGTCGAAGTATTTCGGGTCCGGCGCGAAGAATACGCTGGTACCCGTGTTGCGCTTGCCGACGGTACCAATGATTTCCAGCTCGGTTTTCTTGTAACCGTCGGCGAAGGTCATCTGGTATTCGTTGCCGTCACGCTTGACGCGTACCCGGACTTCGTTCGACAAGGCGTTGACCACGGAAATACCCACCCCGTGCAGACCGCCGGAGAACTGGTAGTTCTTGTTGGAAAACTTGCCGCCCGCGTGGAGCTTGGTGAGGATCAGCTCGACGCCCGACACGCCTTCTTCGGCGTGGATATCCACCGGCATGCCGCGGCCGTCATCGCTGACTTCCAGGGAGTGATCGGCGTGCAGGATGACCTGCACCGAGGTCGCGTGCCCGGCCAAGGCTTCGTCGACGCTGTTGTCGATGACTTCCTGGGCGAGGTGGTTCGGCCGACTGGTGTCGGTGTACATGCCGGGGCGTTTGCGCACCGGGTCGAGGCCCGAGAGGACTTCGATGGCGTCTGCGTTATAAGAGCTAGCGCTGGGAGTGGCCATGGGGTCTCGTCGTCCGCCTGAAAAAAGAGTGTTCTGTGAAAAAGAGGCGATGGTTCACAGTGCTGTGAAATCAATCGCCTGATACAAATCTGCGCCGATGCTGGCAAAGCTCAACATTGCCGGAAGTTGCGCGGCAAAACCCTGGAAACTATGGTCGCCGCCGGCCTGGATGCGCAAGGCACAGGCCCGGTAGTACTGCTGGGCGAGGCGATAGTCCAGCGTTTCGTCGCCGGTCTGCAACCACACCTGATACCGCTGCGGGTCCTGGGGCGCCGGCACTTCCAGCTCGGCCAGGGCCGTCACGTGGTCGTGGGTCAACTCCCAGGCCTCATCGGTATACAGGTTTTTCTGCGTCCCCAGATACCCGTCGAACATCCGGTGCGGACTGACGGCAGGGTTGATCAACAGGGCCTTGAGGCCATGGCGCTCGGCCAAGTGAGTCGCATAGTAGCCGCCGAGTGAGCTGCCGACCAGCAGTGGCCGCCCAAGCTCCTCAATCGCCTTGTTTAGCTGACCGATGGCCTCACGCGGATGGTGATGCAAGGCCGGGACGCGCAACTGATCGCTCAAGCCCAGACGTTCCATCACATTGATCAACTGACAGGCCTTTTTGGAGGCAGGCGCGCTGTTGAAACCGTGGATATATAGGATCGAACCGGACATTTGAGCTCCCTGTGCGTCGGGTAAAGAGGCGCAGTTTACAGGGAGTCGAGTGGATCGGGGATATCCTCGGAATTCAAGGCGCCTGCACTGACGCCTTCGCGAGCAAGCCCGCTCCCACATTGGATCTCGGGTGCTCACAAATCTTATGTACGCTGCAGATCTCCTGTGGGAGCGGGCTTGCTCGCGAAGGCCGCACTTCGGTCTTTCTGAGTGATCAGTAGCCGTTCGAGCCGTAATCAACCTGAAAATCGAACCCGGTAACGCGTTCTACGCCGGTTTCGAGCTGGCCATCCGGCAACAGCCGCAACCAGCGGTACCCCGGCGCCTGGTCACTCACCTTGAAATCATCACTGCCCGGCTCGAACTGAATACACGTCGAAGGCGAAGCAATCAATCGCACGCCATTGCGATCCTGATCAATTTCCTGATGCACATGCCCCCACAAAACAGCTCGCACCTGCGGAAACCGATCCAGCACGGCAAACAAAGCGTCTGGATTGCGCAATCCAATGGGCTCCATCCACGCACAGCCAATCGACACCGGATGATGGTGAAAGCACACCAGATGATGGCGCTCCGGCGCCTCACTCAACGAACGGGCCAGCAACTGTAGCTGCTCATCTTGCAAATACCCCGGCACCGACCCCGGTACGGCCGAATCAAGCAACGTGACGCGCCAGTTACCGACATCCACCACCGGCTCCAGCAACGCGCTCTGCACGGCAGCCTCCGCCATGATCCGCGGCTCATCATGATTACCGGGAATCCAGCGCGCCGGCGCATCGAGCTGTCGCGTCAGGTCGCGAAACTGCTGATAGGACTCCAGCGTCCCGTCCTGAGAAAGATCGCCACTGGCAATAATCAGGTCGATCTGCGGCTGCTGAAGCCGCACCAGCTCGATGACTTTTTGCAGGCTGTCCCGGGTATTCATGCCCAACAACGTCCCGTCCGTCTCGGCAAACAGATGACTGTCGGAAAGTTGCACCAGCAACGCCGAATCGGCGGTGGTCAAAATGGATACGCTCGGCAAGGCGTTCTCCCAGGGCTGAATCACGGGATGGATGAGTGCCGCAATTATGCTGGGGGACGATCAAAAGGGGAAACCTGTGAACCTGACGCAGTTCACACCTAGCGCCCTATCTCCCAAATATGCTCTTTTTTTGGCGAGTGGTCATTGTCGTCAGGCAAGGCGCCGCGACGACTCATAGCTAGCTATGGGGAGGAGCGGCAACGCAGCATGGCGACAATGAACACCGCCAAAAATGAGCATATTTGGGAGATAGGGCGCTCAACGCACAACGGCGTACTCGTGCCCGCAGGCCAGGCAATGGCTCAGCCATTCGCCCAGAAACATATTCAGCTGGGCCTTTTCGTCCGGCTGATGCATTGAGGCGTTCGGGTAAGGATAGATGCCGCGAAAACGTCGCGCATGTTCGGCGCTGACGACTTCGGCCATGCACGCGTCGTGATAGACCTGGACTTCCAGTTGCGGCACCGGCAGCCACGGCAGGCTGTGTTCCTGGCGCACTTGCAGGGTTGTGGTGTATGGGCAGACCTGCAGCACTTCGAGGGCCAGCACGCCGAGCATCTGGTCGCCGTGGGTCACGGCAATGCGCCGCGCCTCAGGCTCGTTGCGCATGTCCGGTAGCAGTCGCATCAGGCGCGCGTAGTTGGCCTCGCAGGAGGCTTGCAGCCCCACAAGGTCGACCCGATAGCGATCGCGCAGTTTGTTTACGACCATAACCCCCTCACTTCAGCGCGGTTCAAAGCTAGCCATTGCAAGGCAATGATGCTGGCCGCGTTGGCAATTCGTCCGTCGCGTACGGCCTGCAGGGCATCTTCGAACGCCCAGACCGTGACGCGGATATCTTCTGCTTCTTCCTCCAGCCCATGCAGGCCGCCGACGCCGGTGCTGTCGCAACGCCCCAGGTACAAATGCACGAATTCATTGCTACCGCCCGGCGATGGAAAGTATTTGGTCATCGGCCAGAGCGCCCCGAACACAAGCCCAGCTTCCTCCTGCCCTTCGCGGTGAGCAACTTCTTCCGGCACTTCTTCCTTGTCGATCAGACCGGCGACCAGTTCGATCAGCCATGGATTGTCAGTCTTGCCCATGGCGCCGACACGGAACTGCTCGATCAACACCACTTCATCGCGCAGCGGATCGTAAGGCAGTACGCACACCGCATCGTGGCGAACGAACACTTCACGATTGATCTCGCGACTCATGCCACCGGCAAACAATTCGTGACGCAAGTGCACACGATCGAGCTTGTAGAAACCCTCGTAGCACTTTTCGCGCCGGACGATATCAACGGCTGTCGGAATGGCGTTGGCAAAATCAGTCATGACAATCCTCTTTACTGCAAATCCGTTACGAGGCTCCTTTTTGTTACTTGCAACCTCGACTTCGCGCCATCCTAACGCGCCCGTGACCTTTGATGCAGCCCCTTTCCAGTCAGCGGGATAGACGGTGAGGGTGAAACCAACTCTAATTAGCTTAGTGGCGAACTGACTGCTTCGTTGAGAGTCGAAGCGGATAACTTTTTGCCTTTCCCTGTTTTATGAAGGACGCCCATGTCGCTTTTTAAAATCGCCTCCGCGGCCGCAATCGCCCTGACCCTGGGCGCCTGCCAGAGTTTGTTCCAACCCAACTACCGGACGCCGCTGGAAACCACCCGCGATGCTTCCGAACAGCTGAAACCGGGTTGCACAACACCTGACTGCCCGCTGGTGAACATCGATACGCTGCGCTTCCCGGCCGAACCGCAGTTGGACGGCATCGTCGAAAAACGCCTGCTGCAAATGACCCGCACTTCGCCCGACGCCCCGGTGGCGCCGACGCTGGCAGCGTATCGCGAGCAATTTTTGAGCAGTGCTGGCCCGCGTAACAGCAGTTACCTGCAAGCCAAGGTACGTGAGCAGCATGACGGCTTGGTGATCGTTGAATTTTCCAGCTACCTGGACACCGGCGGCGCCCATGGCACACCGGGCCGCAGCTTCATCAACTATTCGCGCCAGCAACACAAAGTGCTGACGCTGTCGGACATGTTGGTGCCGGGGCAGGAAGAGGCGTTCTGGAAAGCCGCGCAGGTGGCGCACAACAGTTGGCTGATCAGCACCAAGCTCGACCAGGAGCCAGAGTTCGTGAAGAGCTGGCCCTTCGTCAAAACCCAGAACGTGGCGCTGACGTACGGCGGGGTGATCCTCAAGTACGAAGTGAGCACCATCGCGCCTTACGCGCTGGGTCACGTCGAACTGAAGATCCCTTACCCTCGCCTGAACGGCATTATCAAACCCGAGCTGTTTCCTGGCCGTAACTGAAGGCCCGACCCAGCACGAGTTGCAGCAGCCCTGCCAGAATCAGTGACGGCAGGGTTGCGCCGATGTCCGGATACAGATTAGCCAGCAAATGATAGGTGCTCACCCCGCCCAACCAGGCGAGCAGCGCCGGCCAGCGCAACGCGGCTGACGCCACGCGAGCACCGCGTTTGCGCAGGATGAAGTGATCCACCAGCACCACGCCGAACAGCGGCGCAAACACCGAACCGATCAACAGCAGGAAGTTTTGGTACTGGGCCAATGGCGCCAGACACGCGATCAGTGTGCAGATCACGCCGATGGCCAAGGCCAGATGCTCGACTTTCAAGCGCAGCAAAATCCCGCTGGAAACGGCTGCCGAGTGAATGTCGGCGAAGGCATTTTCCGACTCGTCCAACAGGATCAGCAGCAGCGGAATCCCGAGGCCAGCACCAGCCAATGCCAACAGCAAGGCATTCACTTCACCGCTCGGCGCGAACGCCAGGGTGTAGGCCACGCCGAGGCTCATCAGCCAGAAGTTACCGATAAAGAAGCCCAGCGCCGTACCGCCAAACACGTTTTTCGCACGCTTGCCGAAACGCGAGTAGTCGGCAATCAGTGGCAGCCAGGACAGCGGCATGGCGATGGCAATGTCGAAGCCCACGGCGAACGACATCGAACCGTCACCGGCCTGCGCCCATAATGCGGCCAGATCGGCTTTGGCGAACAGGTTCCAGGTCAGCCAAATGCACGCGGCCAGCAACAGCCAGATGCCCCATTTGCGCAGGATCTGCCGCACAAATGTCAGCGGACCACTGACGGCCAGCAAAGTCGCCAAACCACCAAAGAACACGGTCCACAGCAGCGGATTCGACAGCAGACTGCCTTCGCTGAAGGCACGCGCGCCGAGCAGGCTGGCAGCGTCGCGCATGACGATGATTTCAAACGAGCCCCAACCGATCAGTTGCAGCAGGTTCAGCACCGCCGGCAGGCTCGCACCTTTTGCACCGAGGCTGAGTTTGAGCGCGGTCATCGATGACAGGCCGGTGTCGCTGCCGATCACGCCGACCGCGGCCAGCAGCAGAACGCCGACCAGCGTGCCGAGAAAGATCGCCAGCAACGAACCGGACAGGCCCAGACCTGGTGCGAGCAAAGCGCCGGTCTGCAGGACCATCAGGCCGATGCCGAGGGAGAACCACAGGGAAAACAGATCGCGGCCGCCGAAGACACGTTTGTCTTTGGGCACCGCGATATCAGGGGAATAAGTGCTGGGTTGAATGCTCAAGGGTGTTATCTCAGAGGGATAAGTGTGTCATTGAGATACTCGGTGCCTGGTCTGCCGTCTTCGCGAGCAAGCCCGCTCCCACAGGAGGAATGCATTCCAAATGTGGGAGCGGGCTTGCTCGCGAAGACGGCAGCACAGGCGCCGTCAATCACAGGTCAGATCAAACCTTCTTGTACAGCTGACTGCCTTCCTGTTTGAACCGCTCGGCCTGGTCCGCCAATCCCTGGGCGACTTCGGCGTCGACGGTTTCGATGCGCTGGTTGGCCGCGTATTCGCGAACTTCCTGAGTGATCTTCATCGAACAGAATTTCGGCCCGCACATGGAGCAGAAGTGCGCGACCTTGGCCGAATCCTTCGGCAGGGTCTCATCGTGATACGAACGAGCGGTGTCCGGATCAAGGCCCAGGTTGAACTGGTCTTCCCAACGAAATTCGAAACGCGCCTTGCTCAAGGCATTGTCGCGGATCTGTGCGCCCGGGTGCCCTTTTGCCAGATCGGCGGCATGCGCGGCGATCTTGTAGGTGATGATCCCGGTCTTCACGTCATCCTTGTTCGGCAGGCCCAAGTGTTCCTTCGGCGTCACGTAGCAGAGCATGGCGCAACCGAACCAGCCGATCATCGCCGCACCGATACCCGAGGTGATGTGGTCGTAGCCTGGCGCGATGTCAGTGGTCAGCGGGCCGAGGGTGTAGAACGGCGCCTCGTCGCAGCATTCCAGCTGCTTGTCCATGTTCTCTTTGATCAACTGCATCGGCACGTGGCCCGGGCCTTCGATCATGCATTGCACGTCGTGCTTCCAGGCGATTTTGGTCAGTTCGCCGAGGGTTTCCAGCTCACCGAATTGTGCAGCGTCGTTGGCGTCGGCAATCGAGCCCGGACGCAGGCCATCGCCCAGCGAGAAGCTGACGTCGTAGGCCTTCATGATTTCGCAGATGTCTTCGAAATGGGTGTAGAGGAAGTTCTCTTTGTGGTGCGCCAGACACCACTTGGCCATGATCGAACCGCCACGAGAAACGATGCCCGTCACGCGTTTGGCGGTCAGCGGCACGTAGCGCAACAGCACGCCGGCGTGGATGGTGAAGTAATCGACACCCTGCTCGGCCTGTTCGATCAGCGTGTCGCGGAACAGCTCCCAGGTCAGGTCTTCGGCAGCGCCGCCGACTTTTTCCAGGGCCTGATAAATCGGCACAGTACCGATCGGCACCGGCGAGTTACGGATGATCCACTCGCGGGTTTCGTGAATGTGTTTGCCGGTGGACAGGTCCATGACCGTGTCCGAACCCCAGCGAATGCCCCAGGTCAGTTTCGCCACTTCTTCTTCGATGGACGAACCCAAAGCGCTGTTGCCGATGTTGCCGTTGATCTTCACCAGGAAGTTACGGCCGATGATCATCGGTTCCAGTTCGGTGTGGTTGATGTTGGCCGGAATGATCGCGCGACCTCGGGCGATCTCTTCACGGACGAATTCGGGGGTGATGATTTTCGGCACGCTGGCACCGAAACTGTGGCCGGCGTGTTGCTGGTCCAGCAGGCCAGCGGCGCGCGCCACTTCAAGCTTCATGTTTTCGCGGATGGCGACGTATTCCATCTCGGCGGTGATGATGCCTTTGCGGGCGTAGTGCATCTGGCTGACGTTGGCACCGGCCTTGGCCCGGCGCGGGTTGTTCACGTGAGCGAAACGCAGCTTGGTCAGCTCCGCATCGGCGAGGCGTTCCTGGCCGAAGTTGGAACTCAGACCCGGCAGGCGCTCGGTATCGCCACGGGATTCGATCCACGGCGATCGCACATCGGCCAGGCCTTTGCGCACGTCGATGATGACGTTGGGGTCGGTGTACGGGCCCGAGGTGTCATACACAACGACAGGCGCGTTGATCTCACCGCCGAAATCGGTCGGGGTCACATCAAGACTGATTTCGCGCATCGGCACGAGGATGTCCGGGCGAGAGCCCTGAACATAGATTTTTTGCGAGCGGGTAAACGGCTGAACCGATTGCTGATCGACTTGGGCCGAATCACTCAGGTTCGTAGTGTTTTTTAGTTTTATGGTCATCACGGGCTCTCCAAACACATCCAGGCAGTGGATTTTTGTCGGAGCGAACCTGTAATCGAATGGACGCACGGGCGCTGGGAAAACCAGCAGTGCTGTGCTCAGTGCTCGAGGGGTGTTCGATTGTCGAACAACATCCCGGACGAAGCACAAGAGGACTCGCCGGGTGACGAGAAATCTTGTTCCCTACGCAGGCGCTAACCTGATCAGGTTCAACGGGATCCGAAATTATTCGATCTCAGCCTCACAGCAAGGCACCCCGACAAGAACCCGGCCAGTCTAGACACAACTGGCAAAGAACGCCAACACCGCGGTAAACACCATGATGAATGGCGTAATTACAGGATTGTTGCCATGCGGATGCCCAACTACACTCGCAACCCATACCCCGCCTTGACGCTGTGCGGGCTGCGCCGTACCTTTGGCGCTCAAATTATCAGCGTAATTTTTTAGGGATCGCCTCATGCTGCGCAAACTCTCACTGGCCCTTGCCGTGTCTTGTGCGTCTAACGGAATGGCCTGGGCAGCAGAAGCGCCCTTATCGACCAAGAACGATCTGGTCAGCGTCTACCAGGAAGCGGTGGACAATAACGCCGACCTTGCTGCCGCCATCGCTCAATATGGCGCCCAGAAAGAAGTCGTGCCCCAGGCCCGCGCCGGGCTGCTGCCCAATCTCTCGGGCGGCGCTGAACTAGCCGCCGTGCGCACCGCGATCGATCAGCCATCGGCGACTGCCAACCGTAACGCTCATTCCTATCAAGCGACCCTGGCTCAACCGCTGTTCCGTGCTGATCGCTGGTTCCAGTTCCAGGCCGCCAAAGACGTTAACGAACAGGCTGCGTTGCAGCTCTCGGCAACCCAGCAAAACCTGATCCTGCAAACTGCCGTCAGCTACTTCGATGTCTTGCGAACCCAGGACAACCTGGCGTCAACCAAGGCCGAAGAAGCCGCGTTCAAACGCCAGCTCGATCAGTCCAACGAACGCTTCGACGTCGGACTCTCGGACAAAACTGATGTGCTGCAATCGCAAGCCAGCTACGACACTGCACGAGCCAACCGAATCGTCGCGCAGCGCCAGGTAGATGATGCGTTCGAAGCCCTGATCACCCTGACCAACCGTCAGTACAACTCGATCTGGGGCATTTCCCATACCTTGCCGATCCTGCCGCCAGCACCGAATGACGCCAAGGCCTGGGTCGATACGGCAGCCAAACAGAACCTCAATCTGCTCGCGAGCAACTACGCCGTCAGCGCCGCCGAAGAAACCCTCAAGCAGCGCAAGGCCGGCCACGCGCCCACCGTGGATGCCGTGGCGAAATACGAGAAGGGTGACAACGATGCCTTGGGCTTCAGCAACCCGAACGCCTTCGGCCAGCCATACAGTGGCAACGTCGAGCAAACGACCGTGGGCCTGCAGCTGAACATCCCGATCTATAGCGGCGGGCTGATCAACTCCCAGGTGCGCCAATCGTACGCACAACTGGATCAGTCCGAGCAGCAACGCGAATCCCTGCGCCGGCAAGTGGTGGAAAGCACCCGCAACCTGCATCGCGCGGTGAACACCGACGTCGAGCAGGTGCAGGCGCGCAAGCAGTCGATCATCTCCAACCAAAGCGCCGTGGAAGCGACCGAAATCGGTTATCAGGTGGGCACACGAAACATCGTCGACGTACTGGATGCGCAGCGTCAGCTGTACACCTCGGTGCGCAACTACAACAACACTCGCTACGACTACATCCTCGACAACCTGCGTTTGAAACAGGCCGCGGGTACCTTGAACCCGGGGGATTTGCAGGACCTGGCGCGTTACCTCAAGGCTGATTACAACCCGGATAAAGACTTCCTGCCGCCGGATCTGGCCAAGGCTGCGGCGGAACAGCTCAAAGCCAGACCGTAAAAAGCGAAAGATCGCAGCCTCGTTTCACTCGACAGCTCCTACAGGATGAATACGAATCCCGTGTAGGAGCTGTCGAGTGAAACGAGGCTGCGATCTTTTTACTCTCAAGCGATGCGGTCTAGCGGTCTAGCGGTCTAGCGGTCTAGCGGTCGATCAACCGCCCCAACCCATCCAGCAACCGCTGCAACGCGCCCTGATTGGTGCGCATCACCTTCAACCCCGCCTCCGCCATCCGCTGCGCATCCCGTGGCAACTCGAACAGCCGCTGCACCGCCAGCGCCAGACCTTCGGCATCCTCCACTTCCTGCAACGCCTCGGCACTGCGCAGTTGCGCGGCGATTTCGAGGAAGTTAAACAGGTGCGGTCCGCTCAACACCGGTTTGGCCAGAGCCGCCGGTTCCAGCAGGTTATGCCCGCCGTTCGGCACCAGACTGCCCCCAACAAAAGCGCTATCAGCCAAGGCATACAGAAACAGCAACTCACCCATGGTGTCGCCCAGCAGTACCGACGTACCGGCGGTGACGGGTTCGCCAGTGGAACGACGGACCGTGGCGAAACCCTGCTGCCGACACAACTCGAACACCGGGTTGAAACGCTCTGGATGGCGCGGCACCAGAATCAGCAACGCATCGGGATGATTGGCCAGCAATTGACGATGAGCCGCCAGCACCACCTCGTCTTCGCCTTCATGCGTACTGGCCGCGATCCACACCGGGCGCTCCTGGGTTTGCCATTGCGCACGCAACTCGGCGGCACGCTGAAGCAGTGCCGGGTCGATAGTCAGATCAAACTTGATAGAGCCAGTCACTTCCACGGTTTGCGAACGCGCACCCAAATCGCGGAAGCGCTGGGCCTCGGCCTCGGTCTGCACCGCGAACAGGCTCATCTCGGCGAGCATCGGCTGGGTCAGTTTGCCGAAGCGGCCATAGCCCTTGGCAGAACGTTCGGACAGTCGAGCGTTCGCCAGGGCCACGGGAATCCCGCGCTTGGCGCACTGATGGATATGGTTCGGCCAGAGTTCGGTCTCCATGATCACCGCCAGTTTCGGCTGGACCCGATCAAGGAATCGCTTCGCTGCGCAAGGCAAGTCGTAAGGCAAATAGCAGTGCTGGATGCGCGGCTCATTGGCGAACAGCGCGTGGATGCGCTCCGAACCGGTCGGGGTCATGCAGGTCACGGTAATGGGCAACTGTGGATAACGTTGCAGCAAGGCGCGAATCATCGGCGCCGCGGCAATGCTTTCGCCCACCGACACCGCGTGCACCCAGATGCCGCCCGTTTTCATCGCCGGTAACCCGACGGAGAAACGTTCGCCAACGCGTTTGGCGTACGCTGGCGCCTTGCGCGCCCGCAGCCAAAGCCGAATCGCTACCAATGGCAGCCCCAGGTAAAACAGCGCGGTGTAGAGAGTTCTATTCATGGCGGCGGAGTTTATCGGCTTTTTTCACCGATCGTCTGCAAGTGCACGGCAAAACGTTCGGCCAACCAACGAGCTGCCGGACCCAGAGGTTCATCGCGGCGCCAGACCAGCTCCACCACCAGCGCTGGCGGGGTCCATTCGCTGACCAGTTCGACCATCAGATCCTGATACGCCGGGTACTGCACCACGTGGCGCGGTAGCCAGGCCCAGCCGAGTCCGCGCACCAGCCATTCAGCCATCACGTAAAAACTGTCGGCCCGCCAGACTTGCGGGCTGGCGGGCTCGCTTCCGGGATAAACGCTGGACTGTGTAGACATCAGCAGCTGTCGATGCTGCGCCAGTTGCTGACAGTCGACCTGAGCCTGTTTCGCCAGTGGGTGGCCGACGCCGCACACCGTGACCATTTCGACGCTGCCCAACACCCGCCGCTCGAGCGCTTCAGGAATCTGGTCGTGATAAAACAGCAGCCCCAGATCGGCCCGACGCTCCACCAGTTTGCGCGCAACATCGCCCTGGGCGGCGCTGGTCAGCTGCACTTCAAGGCTGGGAAATTGCTGAGCCAGGGCTTCGAAGCTTTCGATAATCGGTTGATAGGGCATCGCCTCATCCTGAGCCACACGCAAACGCGCCTCCTGGCCGCGCATCATGGCCAGCGCCCGACCGTTAAGGCGTTCGCATTGGCGCAGCACTTCCCGCGCCTCGTCCAGCAATGCGCTGCCGGCCTCGGTGAGTTTCGGCTGGCGGCCGCTGCTACGGTCGAACAGGCTGACGCCCAGGTCCTCTTCCAGCAGCGCAATCGAACTGCTGACCGCCGACTGCGCCTTGCGCTGATCCCGCGCCACCGCGGAAAACGAACGCTGCTCCGCGACGCTGACAAACAAGCGCAGCTGCTCCAGATTCCATTGCGTATTCATGGCTCAACCCATCTTCAGAACAGATAGGTAATGACTTTACCGCATCTGGAGAATCTCTAAAATGCCGACCTCAGAAAGCAACACTTCACACGAGGATGCACCTATGACCGCTTACTACTACCTGGCCATTGCCATCTGCGCCGAAGTGATCGCCACCGTTTCGATGAAAGCGGTCAAAGGTTTCAGCACGCCACTGCCGCTGATTCTGGTTATTGTCGGCTACGGCATTGCCTTCTGGATGCTCACGCTGGTGGTGCGCAGCGTTCCGGTGGGCGTGGCTTACGCGGTGTGGGCCGGTATGGGAATCGTGATGGTCAGCGTCGCGGCGCTGTTTATCTACGGGCAGAAACTGGATGTGCCGGCAATGCTGGGGATGGCGTTGATTGTGCTCGGCGTTGTCGTCATTCAGCTGTTCTCCAAAACCGCCGGCCACTAACACCCGAAACACAATCCCACTGTGGGAGCGGGCTTGCTCGCGAAAGCGGTGTGTCAGGCAACGCTGATGCCGACTGATACGGCCTCTTCGCGAGCAAGCCCGCTCCCACAGTTTTTTTGCATCCAGCCGATTGTTCACCAACAAATCCCCTCTTCGTCGAGTCTGTATACTGCGCCCTCGTCTTGAACACTGAGGTCGCTGCATGCCATCCGTTATTTCCACCGACGTTCTGATTGTCGGCGCTGGTGTCGCCGGCCTCTGGCTGAATGCGCGCCTGCGCCGCCAGGGTTTTTCGACCGTGCTGGTGGAAAGTGCCAGCCTCGGTGGCGGGCAAAGCGTGAAATCCCAAGGCATCATCCATGGCGGCGCCAAGTACGCATTGCATGGCGCCCTGACCGGTGCCTCGGAAGCCATCGCCGACATGCCGCGTCGCTGGCGTGAAGCCTTGGCCGGTGACGGCGAACTGGATCTGACCGGCGTGCGCCTGCTGTCCGAAGCCCATTACCTCTGGTCCCCCGGCACGATCGCTGGCAACCTCACCAGTTTCTTCGCTAGCAAAGCGGTGCGCGGCCGTGTCGATCAGGTCAAGGGCGATCAACTGCCGCCAGCCCTGCAAGACAAGCGCTTCAAGGGCAAGGTCTATCGCCTGGCGGAACTGGTGATCGACGTGCCGAGCCTGATCCAGCGCCTGGCCGATCTGGCGGGTGATGGTTTGCTCGCCGGCCAAAAAATCGAACCGTTGCTGGAAGGTGGCGCTTTGGTCGGCCTCAAAGTCGACGAGCGCGAAATCCGCGCCCAACGCATCGTATTGAGCGCCGGCGCCGGTACGACAGCGCTGCTCGAAGCGCTGGGGCTGAGTCAGCCCGCCATGCAACGCCGGCCACTGCACATGATCATCGCCAAAGGTCCGGGCCTCAAACCACTGTATGCGCACTGCCTGGGCGGCGGCACCAAGCCGCGCATTACCGTGACGACCCATCCGGCCGCCGATGGTCAATGGGTCTGGTATCTGGGCGGTGATATCGCCGAAGCCGAGGGTGTTGCCCGTACCCCAGCCGAGCAAATCGCCACGGCGCAGAAAGAACTCGGCCAGCTGCTGCCATGGATCGACCTGAGCACAGCACAATGGGCCACTCTTCGAGTGGATCGCGCCGAGCCACTGCAATCGGGACTGACCCGTCCTGACAATGCATTCCTTGCCGAAGAAGGCCGGCTGCTGGTCGGTTGGCCAACCAAACTGGCGCTGGCTCCGGACTTTGCTGATCGCGTCATCGCGTCCTTGCAGCGCGACGGCATCCAGCCAAGCAATTCTGCCCCGCTGCCCGACCTGCCAAAACCGCCGATGGGCATCCCTGCCTGGGAGCAACTGCTGCCATGAGCCAACCCACTTTGCACGATCTGCATCGCCCGCTGGGCAGCACCGGCCTGCTGGTTTCGCCACTGGGCCTGGGCACGGTAAAACTCGGCCGCGACCAAGGCGTGAAATATCCCAACGGTTTTCAGATTCCCGATGACGACGAAGCGCGCATGCTGCTCAAACTCGCGCGCGACATGGGCATCAACCTGATCGACACTGCCCCGGCCTACGGCCGCAGCGAAGAACGCCTCGGTCCATTGCTGCGGGGTCAGCGTCAGGATTGGGTGATCGTCAGCAAGGTCGGCGAAGAGTTTGCCGACGGCCAGTCCCGTCACGACTTCAGCGCCGCTCATACCCGGCTGTCGGTGGAACGTAGTCTGCAACGGCTGGAAACGGACTTCATCGATCTGGTGCTGGTGCACTCCGACGGCAACGACCTGGCGATCCTCAACGACAGCGAAGTCTATGCGACCCTCGCGGCGTTGAAGACTGAAGGCAAGATTCGCGGCTTCGGTTTTTCCGGCAAAACCGTCGAAGGTGGTTTGAAGGCTCTGGAACAAGGTGATTGCGCGATGGTCACCTACAATCTGAACGAGCAGAACGAGAAGCCGGTCATTGACTATGCTGCTGCCCACGGCAAAGCCATTCTGGTCAAAAAAGCCCTCGCCAGCGGCCACGTATGCCTGAGTCCGGGTGTGGACCCTGTTCGCGCCAGCTTCGAGTTGTTGTTTGAACATCCGGGTGTTGCCAGTGCTATTGTCGGGACCATTAATCCGCTGCACCTCGCCCACAACGTCGCGACCGTTGCCCAGGTCCTACGTAGAAACTGATGCCGCCCACGCGGCCTTAAGCAGGAGCCGACATGCCGCGTACGCTCATAAGAAAGAACCCGAGCAACTTCAAGACCCTGCCGTTATTCGTCGAAGCGACTCCCGAAGGCCTGAGTTATCAAAGCGTCGGGATGCCGCTCAATTTCTCCCAGACGCTGCAACGTCGCCGCCCGGTGACGGTAGCCGACACACAGCGGTTTTCGCTTGAGTTGGCCAACCTCGGGGTTTCGGTGCGCCTGACCCTGCATTGGCAGAATCGCGATTACTGGGTGTTGGTGCGTCAACGTCGGCAAGACCGCGGCGACGTGGTGCTCAAACTGATCTCCGGTTACGTGCCCGCCCATGAGCTGAACCTGCCGCTGCACACCGCGATTCAGGAAATTGCCGAAGAGTGCCTGCTGGAAACCCCGGAAGGCTGGCTCGGCGGGCGTTTCAACGACACTTGGCTGCCGGCGCCCTACTCGTCCGCGCTGCATTATCGCGAAGCCCTGCCGTTTCGCCTGACGCCGCTGTCCGGCTCGGCGCGGCCGGTGCGTTGCGCCAAGATGCAGCTGATCGAACGCCCGCGGGCTTACGTGCATTTACCGACGGCCTCGCTGCAATTGATCTATGACCTGCGCCTGGACGTGCCCAAGGAGGCCAAATCCCTGAGCCTGTTCCATGTCGACGAACGACTGGAAGGCGATCAACTGGTGGCCCGGCTCGATCGAAAACGTCCTGATCTGTATCTGATGCCGCTTGAAGATGGTGTGCCTTTTCCCGAGCTCTATACCCTCAAGCGTGACCAGTTGTTGCCGGCCAGCACCCGAGGACTGTACCTGGCGGAAAGCTTTGCCACCCAGGAAGGTTGGGTGGTCCGTGAAGAACGTATTCGCTGGAAAGACTGGGTCGCACAACAGGGGCTAGGGGTGCCAAAAACTCAACGACAAGGACTGATTAAACTCGGCGCCAAGGCACTGCAACTAGTGCGATTGGTACGAAGACGCTAGCGCACGATGAGCTGACGTCCTATCCCCCTTCGGCCTAATCTGATCGCCGCTTGTCCATGAGAGTACGTAACCGCGCAAACAGGTGGAAGTAGCGATTCTCTCGCTTGCCCATGCCTCGCTTGGGAGAGAACGACTCATCAGCGAATGCACTGGTGATACGAACACGCGAAGCCGTGGTGTCCATGGTGCAAACTTTGGTTCCGGCCTGTTGCAGTACGTATTTGAGCAGCCGCTCGGAATGCAGCTTTCTTCCCGTCGCCTTACAAAAATCGAAGATGTGCTCGATCCTTTTGCCATAGGCCTGGTAAGCATCACGCCCACAGATGGCAAACCGATCGTTCAGCCCTCCCCACCACTGCCAATCGGGAATGTAGACATTCAGCCGCCTGGTTTCAGGGTGCTTGAACACATAAGCGGGAAGCGGTGTGTGATAGAAGTTATCGGGGCGCACGAAGACGACGAAATCAGGATTGAAGGACCCCATCATGGCCGTGACAGTGTGCAGCGAATTGAGCTGATAGATCAGGTTCCTGAGGGACACGTGCTCATCAGCCCAAGTATCGCCTTGTGCTTTCACTCGCTCGAAGTCCCAGCGGTCCAGAACGCCTTCCGTCGAGGCAAGCACGCCGGTCATGGACTGGAAGACCTCGTAGTTGTCCGCGCTCAACTCACCTGTTTCACCTGAACGCGAGTTCTGGATTTCGTCGATTTTATAGAGATGGTAGAAGTACTTTACGTTGCTGTCCGCAGGGAGCTGCGCAAGCACGTTTTCTTGAATGGACGGAAAGCAGATTTCCGAATTTCTTGGAATACCAAAAAACGCCACCGCAACATTTAACACTTAACTGCTCCCTGGAAAATAATCGACCTCTTCACGGCGCCATATTGGTATCCGTGCCGCACCTGATCATTCATTTGCGACGAAACACCACTTGCCACCAACGCCGACGCCGCAAAGGTACGAGGATGACATCTGACTTGAGCAGCCAGTCTCGCTCATAGTCCCAGGCGTGACCGCCCCAGAACTTTCCTGCTTCGTTGGAAAACCCCAGCGTCATTAGCTGGTAGGTGTAACCGGCATGGCTGCGCAGCCAGTCAAACAACACCAGCGCATTGAAACCCGTGGAAGGTCCGACGTAACGTTTGCCCCCCGGCCGGTCGACCGGGTAATTCCACAGCGGCGGCAGCGGAATGCGCTCCCAATAAAGCGCCACGCGCGGTAAAGCACACATCGCTGCAGTGCTGCCCACCAGCATCGTGAAACAACGGGCGTCGGGGCATTCGAACAGTTGCTGCACTTGCGGCCCATAGGGAAGGCCGAAAAAGTAAGCGTCCGGCGCATTAAAACCATGCACGAACACATTGACGCTCTGCGGGCACAGTAGTGCAGATTTCACACAGCTATTGAAGCTGACAACCACGTCATCGGTGCCGATATTCAGCGCCTGGAAATCGGCCGTCGTGATCGCCGGATTATTGGCCACCAACACCACGCGGACCGCGTTGCGCAAGCACTCTTTCAGCTCCGGCGGCAGTCCATCGATGACAGACTGATGACCGCCAGGCATCGTATCCAGCGCCATCTTCTCGCTGGCTTGCGGCTGTTGAGAATCGGCCATTTACCCTGGAACCTTCATCCCGTGGCGTAACTTGACCCACAGGCGAATGAACGCTGAAGGCGGTTGCCAAGGACGCATTTCACGCTGTATTTCAGCGGCGAGGGCACATCCCACACGAGCGAAGGAATACTGGTTCTCCGCGAACGCCTGCCCATTGCTGGCGATGCGAGACGCCAACTCGGGATCACTTTCCAACAGCTTGAGTTTTTCCACGGCTTCATCTTCGGAGCGGTAGAACACAGTGTTGTGCATATCCTGGAAACCCAGCAGCCCGTCTTCTTCACCCTGACTCCAGGCCAGCAGGACACAGCCACACGCCATGGCTTCGAAGTTCTTGATCATGAATTCGCCCATGCCGATATCGGCACTGACAAAAATCTTGATGCGATTAAGTGTTTCCAGATATTCGGCGCCGGACTTGGTCCGGGTCACCAGCATGCCGGTCCGCCGAGCCAAGGATTCAAGGACCGCCTTGCGCTGCGCATATTCGGTACTTTTCAGACTGCCCAGAAAGCCGATAGGAATGTCGCGAGTACCGCCGACATTGCGCAGCATTTGTTCGTCATATCCCTTGGACACGAACACCGCGTCAATATTTTCAGCTTGCATCCGACGCGCGACAACAGCGCCCGACACCAGCACACGAGCGCTGGGAAGACGGCTGTACAGGCGCGAATAGACACGCCGGTACTTACTGCCGGGCATGTAGTTCTGATAGGCGTCATGCTCAAGAAAGATCAGCCTGGGAATACACTTCAGCACACTGAGTTGAGTGACGAGGCGCTTTACCCTCGAGAAAATCACGACTCGGTCAAAATCCTGATAATTGACCGAGGCGAGAAACGGACCGAGATTCATCTGTTGCAGTTTGCTTAGGCGATAGACAACGCAATCAGTGCAATTCTGCTGCACGATTTCATACAGGCGATCCAATATGACGCGCTGCTCGTCCATCACCAAGAGCATGACTTTCATAAATTAGTGTACCAAGAGACAAAAACAGGTGATCGGATCGGGTATGTACTGGGCAATAGGTACGGGCGCTGGCGTATAGCCAAGCCCGTTCCCACGCCATACATGAAGGGAGTCGTTCATCCCGTCAACGGCTGCGGATCTTCTCGACAATCGCCGTTGTCGAGCTGTTTTCCACCAACCCCAGTACTTTCACCGTCCCGCCGTAAGCGGTCACGATGTCAGCGCCGACTACCTGGTTGATCCCGTAGTCCCCCCCCTTCACCAGCACGTCCGGCTTAACCTCACGCAACAGATTTTCCGGTGTTCCTTCAGGGAAACTGATCACCCAATCCACCGCCCCCAGACCCGCCAGCACCGCCATGCGACGGTCGACACTGTTGATCGGACGACCCGGCCCTTTCAGACGGCTCACCGACGCATCATCGTTGACTGCAACGATCAAACGATCGCCATGGGCACGTGCCTGCTCGAGGTAGGTCACGTGGCCGGCATGCAGAATGTCGAAGCAACCGTTGGTGAAGACGATCTTCTCTTTATGCGCACGCGCGTCGTCGACCGCCAGTAACAACTGCTCAAGGCCCAGCACGCCGCGCTCGGACCCTTCTTCACGCTGGATGGCGCGACGCAGCTCGGGGGCACTGATGGCCGCCGTACCGAGCTTGCCGACCACGATGCCAGCCGCCAGATTGGCCAGTGCTACCGCGTGCGGCAGCTCTTCGCCGGCGGCGATCGCTGCCGCCAGGGTCGAAATCACCGTGTCGCCGGCACCGGTTACGTCAAACACTTCACGGGCCCGAGCGGGCAGGTGCAGCGCCGGATGATCAGGGCGCAGCAACGTCATGCCGTGCTCGCCACGGGTCACCAGCAACGCGCCAAGGTCCAGATCGTGCATCAGCTGTGCGCCCTTGCTCACCAACTCGTGCTCATCGGCGCAACCGCCGACGATGGTCTCGAATTCACTGAGGTTCGGGGTAATCAGGCTCGCACCACGGTAGATGGAGAAATCCTTGCCCTTGGGATCGGCCAGCACTGGAATGCCACGAGCACGGGCGGCCTGAATCAGCACCTGATGGTTTTTCAACGCGCCTTTGCCGTAATCGGAAAGGACCAGCACCTTGATGCCTTCAAGCAGTTCTTCGACCTGCCCCGTCAACGCCAGAGCGTCGGTGGCGAACGGCTCTTCGAAGTCGATACGCAGCAATTGCTGGTGACGGCTCATGACCCGCAGCTTGACGATGGTTGGCTGATGCGCGATGCGCTGGAACAACGCCCGCACGCCAGCACCCTTGAGGCTATTGACCAGGCTGTTGGCGGCTTCATCGTCGCCGGTCACACCGACCAGCGAGGCAGGCGCGCCGAGGGCGGCAATGTTCAACGCAACGTTCGCGGCACCGCCCGGGCGGTCCTCGATTTGCTCGACCTTGACTACCGGAACAGGTGCCTCAGGAGAAATCCGAGAGGTACCACCATGCCAATAACGGTCGAGCATGACATCGCCGACTACCAAGACAGGG
Organism: Pseudomonas sp. ACM7; assembly: GCF_004136015.1. Taxonomy (NCBI): domain Bacteria; kingdom Pseudomonadati; phylum Pseudomonadota; class Gammaproteobacteria; order Pseudomonadales; family Pseudomonadaceae; genus Pseudomonas; species Pseudomonas sp. ACM7. The sequence goes on from NZ_CP024866.1 coordinate 2,097,063, forward strand.
GCTTGATCGAATCGCGGCATGGACAACTTCATGGAGCAACCCGCATACAAAATTAACAGGGGCGCGATACTAACACATGGAAAAGCGCCGTCCGCCTCAATCTCAAAGGTCGCGCACCCAGAACAATTCGTGACGCCGCACCGCCTTGCGGAAAAACTCGTTGCTGCCTGTGGCGGGCCAGCGCCGACCGGCCAATGCCTGCTGAATCAGACGTCGCAACTGACGTTTGAAAACCGGAGCCTCCTGCAGGTCATGCTCCATTGCCAGCGCCATGGCCTTATCCAGTTGCTCGTCAGAGGACAGCTGCGGGCTCCACAGCTTGTCGACAGGCAATGGTTCGATGGCCGGCGGCAAGGCGATACCGGCACCAGCCGCCCCCATGGGCCAGCGGTCGTTGTCATGTAGATGATTGGCGTACATCAGCAGGGTCCCAGGCTTCCAGGCGCTGGCGGCGATGGCTTCAAGAACCGCGCCGGTTGACGCGACGTGATCGCTGTGAGGGTCCAGTTCGGGATGGGGAGTCACCACCACCTCGGGACGGAAATGTTCCAGTAGCGCTACCAGGTCGGCGATCAAGTTTTGCCAGGTCGGTGCCCCGTCGATATCAGCGGGCAAAATCATCGGGTTTTGCCGGCGTACAGGGCGAACATCGCTGTCCCCGGACTCGCGCGAGCCAAACGACTTGGCAGGCTCCTCGGCCATCAACGGCAATTGAAGGCAGTAATAGCCCAATTGCACGCAGCGGTTGACGGGCACGCCACCCCACAGCGGAATGGCCAGGCTGTCCCAGCTGCGCAGACGCCCTTTCAGACGCGCCGCCTGAGACTCGCTCAGCCCCAGGCGCTGAAAATTCTCGGCCTCGATTTCGCCCTGAGTCAAGGTGACGATGCTGACCTCTTCACTGCGACTGTAAAGGCCGAACGCGGCCAGCTCAGCATCATCGGCGTGGGGCGCCATAATCATCACGCGCTGCTGCGCATAATCGGGATTGGCCATGACCCACAGCGCCCCCGTGGCAGCCAGGGTGCAATAGCGTCCACGCACCGCCAGCGAACCCTGGGCAAGCATCGCGCCCTGCCCTGAGAGATTAAGGAAACGCCGCCCTTTTACGCCGCGCTCGAACTCCTGACGATCATCACCAACCTCGACAAACGGATCCAGCCAGCGACCCAGCCAAGTGGTTTTCACTTCCAGTTCGAGTATGAGTGTTTCGCCATCAGCCAGCGGCTCGCTCAGACGTACCAAGTCAGCTTCAAGATTCACCGTTTGATGCGCGGTACCGCCGGGAAAGCCGTACTGGTAATCGTCAGAGGCCCGGTAAAATAGGTGATCGGCAAACCACGCCTCGTGAGCCACCCAAGCCAGCACCAGCAGCAATGGCACCATCCACCACCCCAGCCAGAAACCGAGTACCGCCAGTGTCAGCAGGAAAGCAACGAGAAACACTCGCTTATTGCGCCGATGAGCCTTGAGAAGCCGTTGTTTGCGAGCACTCATGAATTAGACCTGATAGACCGGCACCTTATGGCACCAGCGATCCTTATATTCGCGGTCGGCACGACCGAATGAATAACGCAGAACTTTACCCAACGCCCGCGCGTCTTCCCAGGCCTGCTGAGTGTTGACGAAACTGAGCACGCTACCCGGGCTGAACTCGCGATTCTGAGGGTCGACACCGCCGTTTATGTATTCCAGGGAAACCCATTGGGGCGCTTCGACGCGATACAGAATCTGGGTCGCGATGGGCACCGAGTCCAACATCACCACAGAGCCGGTCATGAACTCACGCAGCAAAGTGAACACCTCTGCCAGTCCTGCCTTGCCGGGGACTGCAAACCCCCAGCGGCGCTGAAACAGCTCGCCATACGCAGCCGCTTGCTCCTGCGCTGACAGCCGGGACATCGGAATCAACTCGCCGCCCGCTTCTTCCAGCAGGCGCTGTTCACGCCGCTGGTTGTAGCGGAATTTTTTCGAATAGTCTTCAGGCGCTCGCGCCAGCGCCAGCCCTTGGGGGAGTTCGCGCAAGGTGCTGATCTGTCGGACATTGAGCTCCGAAACATACGCCATGCGCTGACGCACCGGTACCTCGACGTCCGGGGCGATAGGCAGAATAATCTCCGCATTGCCCATGTCCAGCAACCCGCGCTTGCCCTCGCGCTTCAGCACTTCCTTGGACAAGGCGATGTGGCGCCCCCAGCAAGGAACGGCTGCCACGACAGCACCGTCCACGATCCAGCCCAGATAACGCAGCTTGATGCCGACAAATGTCGACAAGCGCTCTACCACCTGCGGGTGAGTGGCGAAGCTGCCGCCAAAACGCTGCCAGGCCTGCTCGTAAGCGTTACGGTCGATCTCGGTCCAGCCACGTTCGCGCCAGCTTCGAAGCAGCCTCAGCATGCGCCAATCACGTGTGTCGATTGCACCTCGTCACCCTCTTGAAACTCTTTGGCGTGCAGACGGGAGTAGTAGCCGTTGAGCGCCAGAAGTTCTACATGAGTGCCGCGCTCGACGATCCGGCCTTCATCCATGACCAAAATCAGGTCGGCCTTCTCGATGGTGGTCAAACGGTGGGCAATCACCAGGGTCGTACGGTTCTTCACCACTTGATCCAAGGCTGCCTGGATATGACGCTCGGACTCGGTGTCGAGGGCAGAAGTCGCCTCATCGAGAATCAGGAGCGGTGCATCCTTGAGTAAGGCCCGGGCAATGGCGATACGCTGGCGCTGGCCGCCGGACAGCAGCACGCCATTTTCACCCACCATGGTTTCGTAGCCCTGGGGCATCTTGGCGATGAACTCGTCGGCATAGGCTTCCAAAGCCGCCCTGCGCACTTCTTCAACGGGCGCACCAGCGAGGTCACCGTAGGCTATGTTGTTGGACACGGTGTCGTTAAACAGGGTGACCTGCTGGGTCACCAGGGCAATCTGCCGACGAAGGCTGCGCAAGGTGAAATCCTGGACCTTCACACCGTCGAGCAGAATCTGCCCCTGTTCGTGCTGATAGAAGCGTGGAATCAGGCTAGCCAGTGTGGACTTGCCACTGCCCGAGCGTCCGACCAATGCGACCATCTGACCGGGCTCCACGATAAAGCTGATGTCGTTGAGCACCTGCTTGTCGCTTTCCGGGTACTGGAAGCTGAGGTTGCGCACTTCCAGACGCCCCTCAAGGCGGTCATATTCAACCGTGCCCTGATCGACTTCCGCGGGCTCATCCAACTGTTCGAAAATACTCTCGGCACCCGCCACTCCCTTCTGGATGGTGGAGCTGACTTCAGAGAGCTGACGAATCGGCTTGGGCAGCAGACCCGCCATGGTGATGTAGGCCACCAGATCGCCAGGCGATGCGTCGCCGCGCAGATACAGCACCAGAAACATGACCACGGCCATGGCGCTATAGGTCACCAGTTGCAGCATCGGTGTGTACACCGCGCCGGTCTTGGTCATCGCTAGTTGCTTGTCAGTATTGCTCTGGCTGGCATCCTTGAAGCGGACCTTTTCATCGGTTTCGCCGCCGAAGCTGCGCACCACGCGATAGCCATGGATGGTCTCGGATGCAACGTGAGTGACGTTGCCCATCGAAACCTGAATCTTTTTGCTTTGCTTGCGAAATTTACGGCTGGTGCTGTTCACCATCATGCCAATCAACGGCAGGATGGCCAGCATCACCAGCGTAAGTTTCCAGTTCATCCACAGCAGCGTGCAGAAGAGGAAAATCACGGTCATGCCTTCACGAATCACCACTTTGATGGCATCGGTAGCAGCACCGGTGACCATGGTGACGTTAAAGGTGATACGAGAAATCAGGTGGCCGGAATTGTTCTTGTCGAAGAAGCGGTTCGGCAGCTCCAGCAACTTATTGAACAGAACTACCCGCAAATCGTGAACCAGGCCCAGGGAAACCCGCGCCAGGAAGAAGTTACCCAAATAAGACCCCACACCCTGCCAGACCGCGATCACGACAATCATCAACGGTACGGTTTCCAGCAATTGCAACTTGCCCAGGTAAGGGTTTCCAGGAAACAGACTGGCTTCCGGGTTGGCGAGCCCGTCGACGAAGTACTTGAGGATATAAGCGAGCATCGGCTGGGTCGATGCGAAGATCAGAAACCCTACGATGCTCAGTATGAACAGGCCCACGTAAGGCTTTACGTAAGCCAAAAGGCGGAAATAGATCGCCAGCGTAGACTGGGCTTTCGGTTCAGGACTGCTCATAAGAATCCGCGCAAATCAGTGAGGAGCGGATGATATCACACGCCCCTTTTTCCCCAATGAACATGACGCAGGCCAGCCTCTGGCCAAGTCGGTTAAGATAGCCGGCTTATGATGGGGGAGTCAGGCATGCAAGCGATTGATCACAGCACCTACGAGGCATTGCGCGAAGGCGCGCACGTACTGGAAGCTGACGGCTCCGGCGACAAGGTGCTCAGATTGGCCGACGGACGCATGCTCAAGCTGTTTCGCCGCAAGCGCCTGCTCAGTTCCGCGCTGTTTTACCCCTACGCTCAACGCTTTGCCAACAACACTCGGGCCCTGGAGCTGCGCGACATTCCCTGCCCGAAAATTATCGCGGTGTATCGCATCCCCAGCATCCAGCGCGATGGCGTCTATTACAGCCCCCTTGAAGGTACAACGGTACGTCAGCTGCAAACCACGACCGAAGAGGCCAACGCCTTGAGATCCCAACTTGGGGGTTTCATTGCCCGCCTGCACGAGAAAGGGGTGTACTTTCGGTCGCTGCATTTTGGCAACGTGGTGCTGACACCTGAAAACACCCTGGGGTTGATCGACATCGCGGACTTGCGCTGCCAAAAAAGCGCCCTGGGCGACAGCAAACGGCTGCGCAATTTTGCCCATCTGTTGCGTTACAACGAAGATCGGCAGTGGTTGCTGGGCCAGGATGCCGGCGACACCTTCCTTGAAGGTTATCGCCAAGGTCTGCCTACTCATCGGCAGACCCCAATGATCGAGCGTCTGCGCCAGCTGCTGGACTAAACGCTACTGGCCGATCACCAATACGGTGGCGCCTTTGCGATTGGCGAAACGGGCAATAACGCGCTGCTTGTGCTCCGCCAGCCATCCACTTAGCCAAGGCTCGTCGCCACGCGCATCGATCAGGAAATAGCGAAAATCGCCCGCGTGCTCCGAGGACATCGCTTCCTCCCGGGTCAGGCTATTGAGCACATAGCCACGACCGGCGTAATAACCAATGCGACCATCTTCGAAGTAAGCCGGTGCGTCCGGCTCAATATGGGCGGCCACCCAGTGGCCTGCCTCGACATAATGAGTCTTCCCCGGACTGGTGGAAACCACGTTAGACAGCATCACCAACAAACCCAGCACCACCAGCGCCTTGCCCCAGCGCGGAAACTGACGGACAAAGACCGCCAACGCCGCCGCTAGCACAGGAACGAACAACAAGTTCAGGAAACTCAAGTAGCGAGTGTTCATGAACTGCTGCTTCAAATAGAACAGAACCAGCACTACTCCATACAGCAAAGCGGCCCAGGCAAACGGGCGATAGTCGCGCCAGTAAGCCCGCAAAACACTCCAGTTGCTTCGCAAAACAAACGGAACAGCGAAAGGCCCCATCAGTTTCACGATGCTAATCAACATGGATGCCAGGATGCCAAAGAAAATGATTCGCCCGGCCTCGTCCTGCGAGTACTTATTGATCAGCGATCTGGAAAACTGCCCGGACAACTGATCGAACGACGCAAACACATTGTGCGGATTGAGCATATCCAGATAGATCGATACACGTGCAGCCGAAAAAGCGCCCGAAACCGCGACCACAACCAACCCCAGCGCGGGCAACAGCATAAACTGCAGGAACTGCTTGCGCCGCGTGGGCGACCAAAGATTCGATACTTGCCAAAGCCCCAACGCAGGTATCAACAGTAAGGCTTCAAGGCGAAACAACGCGGCCGCCACGATTGCCAAGTGGATGAACGCCGCACGAAGCCAGCCGCCACGCGCCTGCCATCGCAAAGCAAGCCAGAGCGTCAGGGTGCAGAAAAACCAGAAACCATATTCGCGAATGATGTCGTTTCGAAAAGCATTGACTGCGGGCATTGCCAGAACCACCAGGCAGGCCCACCGAGCGTTGTCCGCAGAGCGCTGGCGGACACAATCAACCATCAACGCGCAGGTGCCGGCGAGAAAGATGCCACACCATAAATAGGCGCTCAGCTCCAACGGCAAATGCAGGGCGATATGAGTACCGGCCAGGAGATAGGAGAACCAGGGCCAGTCGAAGGTCTGCCAGGCCACTTTTGGCCCGTTATCCGTGATCTGCTGAGCAATATCGATGTAAAACGCAGCATCACGTCCGACAGTCGCCGTTCCCAGCACCGCAATCAGGGAAAGCAGCAAGCTACCCCAGAACGCCAACCTGACCGGATATTCACCAATAATCCTCGAGATCAGAGCCCCCGCCTTACTGCCAGTATCTAACATCCGCCCCCCTCAACTACGCGCACAACGCTTGGCGCAAATCAGTCCAATAAATAGCTTGCGACAGTCTCAAGTAGCGTCTGCCCGATCAACTTCAAGCCTTGTCATCAGCCATTAACACTGAACAATATGCTCGAAGACAGCACAATGAGTTGTCATCACGGTCTCGACTACTTACCTGAACAGCAGACGCGCCGCCTTGCGTGTGTAGGACCAGCGTGTGAGCGTTCGCCAGTCTGCGCGTAAAGCCTGAAGATAGAACTTCTTGGCCAGTGCATATTCGCCCCCGACGTAACAATCGCGAAACAACGACAGACAACGCTGCACCAAAAACGCCTGACGCAAATCATGCAACTCTTCAGGCATGCGCTCGAAAGAAAAAACCTCTCCGACCATTCCCGTGCCCGCCGCAAGGCTTTGGGTCAAATCATGTCGCATGCTGTCGGCGTGCTTATAGATGAGCGCCAGAGGCTGATCGAGAACGCTGCAGGGAAACCGCGCCAACACCTGAGCGAATACTGGAATGTCTTCAACATTGCGCAAATGTTCGGGGTAGTTGCCTGGTGCGAAGACATCACGATGCATCGCGCAAGCACCGTTGGAAATCGACACAGTCTTGTCCAGCAAGTAGCCGCGCACGAGCTGCCGCGCACTGGCCGGCAACGGCTTTACGGTCTGCAAACTGCGCTTGCCGTCAGCAAACACCGACCAATGTCCGCCAATGATCAAACGGCTCTCAGGGTTGTTCGCAATGTGATGAATCAACGCCGCCAGCGCGCCCGGGGCCATCTCGTCATCCGCGTCGAGAAAGATCAGAAAACGCCCGCTCGTCTCTTCGATCCCTAGATTGCGAACAGAAGAAAGCCCTCCGTTGGTTTTACGCAAAGCACGGAAGCGCCCGACGTGAACCGCCAAAAGCTTTTCGACCACCTCAGGCGTTGCGTCGGTGGAGCCGTCATCAATGACCAACAGCTCCGTCCGCCCCTCAACCAACTGCGCCAGTACTGACTCCACTGCCCGCGGCAGGGTCTGGGAATAGTTGTAGGCTGGAATAACGACGCTGATCAGTGTTTCAGTCAAAACCGTACCCTTCCGCGCCCTCTTTGACCACCAGGATGTCTTCCATGATCAGATACTGTAGATCGGAACCGAAGAACATGTTCAGGGCATCCGTCGGCGAGCAGATCATGGGTTCGCCACGACGGTTGAGCGAGGTGTTCAGCGACACGCCGTTACCGGTCAGCACTTCCAGCGCCTTCATCATGTCGTAGTAGCGCGGGTTGTATTCGCGCTTGAGCACCTGGGCCCGCGATGTACCGTCTTCATGGACGACTTCCGGCACGCGGGTCTTCCACTCTTCCGCCACTTCAAAGGTGAAGGTCATGAACGGCGCCGGGTGATCGATCTTGATCATCTGCGGTGCAACGGTGTCGAGCATCGACGGGCAGAAAGGCCTCCAGCGCTCGCGGAACTTGATCTGGTGGTTGATGCGATCAGCCACGCCAGTCGCACTCGGGCAACCAATGATCGAACGACCGCCCAAGGCCCGCGGACCGAACTCCATGCGGCCCTGGAACCAGGCCACCGGGTTGCCATCGACCATGATTTTGGCGATGTTTTCCGGCATGTTCTCAAGCTTGCGCCATACCGGCTTGCTCGGGTGACGGGCGCATGCAGCGAGGACGTCTTCGTTGGTGTACGACGGGCCGAGGTAAACGTGTTCCATCTTCTCGACCGGCACACCACGGGCGTGGGACACATAGGCCGCCGCGCCGACCGCGGTGCCGGCATCGCCGGACGCAGGTTGCACGAACAGTTCTTTAACGTCATCGCGGGCGATGATTTTCTGGTTCAGCTTGACGTTCAACGCACAGCCACCGGCGAAGGCCAGCTTGCCGGTTTCCTTGAGCACGTCACCCAGGTAATGGTCGATCATCTGCAGCGAGATCTTTTCGAACAGCGCTTGCATGCTCGCGGCGTAGTGGATGTACGGCTCGTCGGCGATGTCGCCTTCGCGCTTGGGACCCAGCCACTCGATCAGCTTCGGCGAGAAGTAGAAACCCTTGCCCTTCTCTTTATAACGACGCAGGCCGATGACGTTGGCGTAGTCGGTGTTGATCACCAGCTCGCCGTTCTCGAACGAAGCCAGGCGCGAGAAATCGTATTTGCTGGCATCGCCGTACGGCGCCATGCCCATGACCTTGAACTCACCGTCGAGCATCTCGAAACCGAGGAACTCGGTGATCGCGCCGTACAGGCCGCCGAGGGAGTCCGGATCGAAGAATTCCTTGATCTTGTGGATCTTGCCGTTTTCGCCGTAACCGAAAAAGGTCGTGGCGTACTCACCCTTGCCGTCGATCCCGAGGATCGCGGTTTTCTCTTTGAAACCGGAACAGTGGTAAGCGCTGGAGGCGTGGGCCAGGTGATGCTCGACCGGTTCGATCTTGATTTTCTTCGGATCGAAACCCAATTGCTCGAGGCACCAGACAATCTTGTTGCGATAGCGTTTGTAGCGACGGTTACCCATCAGGATCGCGTCGAGCGCGCGGTCCGGGGCGTACCAGTAACGCTTGGCGTAATGCCAGCGAGCCTTGCCGAACAGGCTGATCGGCGCGAACGGAATCGCTACCACATCAACGTCGGATGGCTTGATGCCGGCCTGCTCGAGACAGAACTTCGCCGACTCGTAAGGCATGCGGTTCTTTGCATGTTTATCGCGCACAAAGCGCTCTTCCTCAGCCGCCGCGACCAGCTTGCCGTCGATGTACAAAGCTGCGGAAGGATCATGGCTAAGGGCGCCGGACAGGCCAAGAATCGTCAATGCCACAGGGGTCTAGCCTCTTTAGTCTGCATGCAGGCGCAAGGCGCCTCAAAGATTAATGTGCCCTCGCAAAGGGCGAGTGGCAGCTAAAGGGCGGGATTATAGCGTAAACATGGCGGGAATGACCCAGCGCATATTGCCCCCGTAAAGATCATCCGGGCGAAAGCATGCGGCATTGCTCATCCGCGGCCTGACCTCCAGTAAATACTGATATTGCCGTCGGCAGCTTGGCGGTAAACCGTATAGGGCAGGAGGACGGTGTCGAAAACACCCGAGAGGGTGAAATCCACCAATACGAACGGCAAAAGAATACCCGTGGGATCAGGCGCTGCGTTTAATACGCAAAAGTCGTACGCCAAGCCGCTGTAGATACGAGGGATGGACTGACAGTAGGTCTTTTGCTTTCTAAGGCTACGCGCCGCGTCTTCGTCATCCTGCAGCACCGTGACAGCGGTCCCGCAGCCTGATAAAACCAGTGCAAAAGTGCTCAGTAACACCGTCATTTTTATCGTCAACGTCTGCCCTCCGTGAACGTCAGGCAAACTAGCATCGCGGCCATTCAGGGCACAGTTCATGGGGTCTGTGGATCGTGTAGGACGATTCACAAGAATGTGTCCCCTTAATCTCGGGTGACTCGTCTGGCCCCTTCGCGAGCAAGCCCCACATTGTTTTGGTGTCGCACACTTAATTTGTGTGCGACTGAGAACTATTGTGGGAGCGGGCTTGCTCGCGATAGGACCGAAGGTCCGATTCAGGCAGCGCTAGAGATATCTTTGGGAAGACGCTGATCAATGACCCGATATAGCGCACTGCTCTCAGGCCAGTTACGCATGAACCTTGCCCGATCCCGCGCGTAGGCCGGGGCGAAGCTGCTGAGCGAGGCGTGCTGACACATCGAGTCCAGATCAATCAGCGCCCAGCGATCGTGCTGCCAGAACAGGTTATGCCCCTTGAAATCCCCGTGACTGATCCGCTCGCCAATCAGCTCGGCAAACAAATGATCCAGCGCCAGCAATTCGGCTTCCGGTGCCTCACCGCTTTCAACATAAGGCGCAAACCGCTCGATGATGTCCGGTCCCGGCAAATACTCGGTCACCAGATAAGCCCGACTGCGCAACCAGAGAAAACGCTTCTCCAGCAATGCCAACGGTTTGGGTGTGGCGATGCCGAGAAACGCCAGGCGATTGCCTTCACGCCAGGAGTGCCAGGCACGGCTCGGGCGCCAGAAGCGTTTGAGCCAGTGGGCAAAACCTTTGATGTTGTAGCGCTTGATCACCAGCGTACGACCAGCCACCTCGACCTTGCCGACGCTCGCCGCGCCGCCGGTCTTGTACAGATGGCCCTGATCGAGCAACGCATCGGCCTGCGCCAGCACCGGCAGCATCGCCGCCTCTTCCTCGCGGCGAATCGCCCGCAAGCCGGACGCTCCGCGCTGGACACTGAACAGCGTGCACTCGCGGCCGACCTTGATCAGGAAGTCCTTCAGGCGCCAGCTGCGCACCTTGCTCATCTGCTTCTGCAACGCTTCCATCGGTAAGGCATGCTCGCCGTTGCTCAGCAGGTAATACACCAGCAACTCTTCGGTGTAGGGCTCCAGTGTCTTGGGCAACTGGGCAAAAAATACCCCGAGGTTTTCCAGGACTTTCTGCCGCGAGAGCGGCTGGCCCGGCGTCTCCGTGCGGATTCCGGCGCCGTCGATCAAATACAGCCGACCGCCCTGGCGCAGCAGGTTGTCCAGATGCAGGTCTTCCTGCCACAGGCCCTTGCGGTGCAATTGACCGATCGCACCCAGCGCATCGGCCAATACCGCCGATTGCTCATCCGCCAGCATCGGCAAGTGCTCGACCCGTTTCCAGGCATCCCCAAGGCTTTCAGCGCCTTCAAGGAAATCGAATAGCAGCCAACCGCCCTCGCCGTCCTTCAGGCCATCAGCCAGCAACAACGGCGTGGTCAACCCCTGAGCCGCCAGCAACCGCACGCCGTCCAGCTCACGCTGGAAATGCCGCGCCGCTTTGCTGCCGACCAACAACTTGGCCAGCACCGGCCGCCCGCGCCAGACACCGGCACCGACATAACGCTGCCCCGGCAACACCCGCAACAGACTCAGCAACTGCAACTCGGCAGGGCCGGCGGCATCGGCCAGTGGAATGTTCAGCGGCAGGCTCGGGCTGCGGCCAGCGTTTTTCAGTTCGGACAAACGCATCAGCGCGCCTCCTTATGACTACGCCGCGCGGTCAGACGCGCAAGCCAGCTGTCGATCAGCGAACTGTCTTGCGATTGATCCAGATAGGCGGCCAGCAGCTCGCGCAACTGCGCTTCGCTCCACTCAGGCGCCCGACGCAGCAACGGCTCCAGATCTTTGGCCCGATCACGCAGACCAAACAGCAACGGCCGGGTCTTTTCCAGGTCGATCAGCTGGGCCAGGTAACCGTCGCCGGTGGCCTGGAGAAAAATGTGCTTGGGGTAGAAGCAACCGTGAATCTGACGCGCGCCGTGCAGGCACCGAGCCAGTTGCCCACAGGCCTGCAGAATGGCCGAATGCTGCGCCGAACTCAGGTCCGACCAGCGCTGCAACAGCGAATCCAGGTCATCCCAACCGTCCAGGGCACGGGTCAGCAGAATCGCTCGGACTTCGCCGTCGACTTTGCGCTCACCGAAAAACGCCGCTTTCAACGCCGGAATACCGAACTTTTCATAGCGACTGATATTACGAAATTCACGGGCAAAGCTCGGCTCGCCAAAGGGCGCATGCAAGGTGCGCGTCTGGTAGTTGCTCTGGCGTTTCAGGTAGTAGCCATGGCCTTCCAGATCCAGCCGAAACACGCTGCTCCAGCCACCGCGAGCGGTATTGGGCTCGTCCACAGCGTCGAGCTGCTTGACCCAGAGTGCGTCAAAGGTGCCGAGGCCGTGACGCTCAAGCAGCGCACGGTCTTCAGCCGCCAGAAAATCAGTCATTCGCGCCCCTCGAAAAATCTCACCACGTGCCGGATCCGTTTTTTGTCGGCGGCATTCAGCCGATCACGCTGGCGGTATTGCAGGTAAAAGCGCAGGCGCTGGGTAGCCGACAAGTGATACTTGGCGACCTTGTCCAGACAGGCCAGGTCCTTGGTGATCCGGTATTTGAGCCAGAAGCCGCGCCAGAAATCACCATTGGGGCAGTCGATCAAAAACAGCCGGGCCTCATCGTCGATCAGCAGGTTGCGCCACTTCAAATCGTTATGGGTAAAACGATGGTCGTGCATGGTCCGGGTATAACCCGCCAGCTGGCGGCTGACGTTGTCGACCCAGGCGCGGTCCGCCAGTTTAGGATCATGCCGCTCGGCCAAAGCCGACAAGTCTTCGGTATGCGGCAGCTCACGGGTGATCATTGCCCCGCGATCGTACGCCGCACCGCGACGTTCCAGGCCCCAAGCCACCACTTCGGCGGTAGGAATGCCCCACTTGGCAAAGCGCTTGAGATTTTGCCACTCGGCTTTCACCCGAGGCTTGCCCAGGTAACGGCGCAGACCTTTGCCAGCACCCACGTAGCGTTTGACGTAATAGTTGACGCCATTGCGCTGGACGCGAATGACCTCGGACAACAGGTCGCGCGTCAGGCGTTCGCCCTCAAGCGCAAACACAGCCTCAAGACTGCCGAAATCTTCTGCAAGATCACTGTACGCAGGCTCCAGTTTCCAACCCGCCATCAGAGCGCATCTCCGTATCGCTGTTTACGGTCGTAGAGTTTGTTGGCCTTGCCTTCGAGCCAGGCGAGCAACCCGGCTTCCTCGCCCAGAATCTGGCGCAGGGGCTGCTGGAAATAACCCTTGAGGAAACGCAACTTGTCACGACGGGTCAAGCCGATGTCCAGTGCCGAAAAGTACAGCGCCGCCAGGTCCTTGTTACGCCAGCGTTGGGTAATCGTCGAACGGGTCTGGGCGCGGTGTAGGTCGATCACCGAGAGCCTGAAATCGTCGGCCGTCACCGGTTTGTCGGTGTGCAGCAGAAAGTGACAGATGTAGCAGTCGCGATGGTTGACCCCGGCACGGTGCATCATGCCGGTCATGCGCGCGACCTCGGCGATCAGTGCACGCTTGAGTTTGGGCTCGGGCGGATGCTTGATCCAGTCGATGCTGAAATCTTCAAGGCTGACAGTGGGCGCCAGCTCTTCGGTGACGATGAACGAATGCTGGTCCGCCGGGTTGCTGCCCTTCTCGCCGTAAGCCACGGCGGTCATGGTCGGCACGCCGACCTCTTGCAGGCGCTGGATGGCCTTCCATTCCTGGCCGGCACCGAGCACCGGCAGTTTGGCAGTGAGCAGGTTCTTGAAGATCTCGCCCCAGCCAATGCCACGGTGGATCTTCACGAAAAAGCCATTGCCATCGACTTCGGTACGCAGGGTTCGGCGCGCTTCAAGTTCGCGGTATACCTCGCCCTGGAGGCCCTCGACTTCAGCGAACGGGTCACGTCCGGCCCAGAGGCTCTTGAACGGTTCAGCCAGCATCAACTTCATTAAGCGTGCTCCGCCAGAATCACATCGGCCGCGTGCTGCGGCATGCTGTAGAGGTCGGCCGTCTCGGCAAAGGCCAGACCATTGCGGCTCCAGGCCGCCCGTGCTTGAGCGTCGTTCAACATACCGGTCAGGTACTGAGTCAGTTGCGCCTGATCGAAAGGCTCTTCCAGCACCAGACCGGCGTCGGCCTCGGCGATGTAATGGGCGTAACCACACACCGCACTCACCAGCACCGGCAACCCGGCCACCAGGGCTTCGAGCAACACGGTTCCGGTGTTTTCGTTGTACGCCGGGTGAATCAACAGATCGGCGCCGAGCAGAAAACGCGGGATGTCGCTGCGGCCCTTGAGGAACGTCACGTTATCGCCGAGCCCCAATGTGGCGCTCTGCATCTGGAATAATTTGGGGTCGTCCTGGCCAATTACAAACAGCCGGGTGCGTTTCTTCAGATCGGCGGGCAATGCGGCCAGCGCCTTGAGGCTGCGATCCACACCTTTGGTCTTAAACCCGGAGCCGATTTGCACCAGCAGCAGATCATCGTCTTTCAGGTTGAATTCGCGACGGAATTCGGCACGGATCTCGGCGGCATTCGCCGGCGCGCGACGGTCCTGAGAGATACCCGGCGGCAGCAAATGGAAGCGCTCAAGCGGCGTGTCGTAATGCTTGATGAACAGTGGCTGCTGAACTTCGGAAATCATCAGCACTTCGGTCTTGGCATCCTTGGCGAACACCGCGCGTTCGTACTCGGCGAAGTGCCGGTAGCGGCCCCAACGGCGGTACAGCGAGTTGCGCAGGTTTTGCGCCTTGTCTTCGAAGCAGCCGTCGGCGGCGTAGTAGACGTCCAGACCCGGCATTTTGTTGAAGCCGATCAAACGGTCCACCGGACGCTTGGCCAGATCCGCTTCCATCCATTCGCTGAGTTTCTCGTTGCGTCGATGATTGAAGAACGCCTTGACCGGCGCCACCAACACTTCGAAGCCCGGTGGAATGTCGCCTTCCCAGATCAGCGTGTAGACCCGAATCTGATGGCCGCGTTGCTGACATTCCAGGGCGATGCGCATGAAATCGCGCTGCAAGCCCCCGAATGGAAAGTACTTGTACAAGACGAATGCCAATTGCATCAGCGCAGCTCCTCAGCCAGTAACAACGTGCTCAGTCGGGTCGCGACACGCTCGGGATTCAGACGCGTGAAGCACAGGGGCCACTCGCGTTTAAGGTCAAACTGACGGGCATCTTGGGCCGTCGGTTGATACGTACATTTCTTTTGCAGACACGGCGCGCAAGGGAAATCGCTGGCGATGTGAATCTGCGCTTTACCGTAGGCACCGGTCAGGCCCGGGTTGGTCGGGCCGAACAACGATATCGTCGGCACGTCTAGCGCAGCGGCGAGGTGACCGAGGCCGGTGTCCACCGCCACGCAGGCTTGCGCGCCGGCCAGCACTTTGCCGACACCCGCAAGATTCAGCTTGGGCAGCACTTCGACGTGCCTCATGTCTTTGGCGATGCGTTCAGCCCGGGCTTTCTCGATCGGATTACCCCACGGCAGCTTCACCGCGACACCGAGATAGCCGACGCGCTCGGCCAACTCGCGCCAGTAGGCTTCAGGCCAGTGTTTGGTGTCCCACGTGGTGCCGTGCAGGAACACCACATAAGGATTCTTGCGCGGCAATTCCACCAGTCGCTCGACGTTCAGGCCGTAATCGCCCAAGCCTTTGGGCAAGTCGTAACCCAGGGCCACGGCAAACAGCTGACGCACCCGCTCCACCGCGTGTTGCCCACGGGCCACGGCCAGACGCCGGGAATAAAAGCGTGCGGCAATCGGCTCACGGGCCGAGTTTTTATCCAGCCCGGCCACCGGGGCTTTGGCGTATCGGGTCAGCAACGCACTTTTCAGCAAGCCCTGGGCATCGATCACCAAATCATATTTGTTAGCGCGAACGCTTTGCTTGAAGCGCTTCCACTCGCCACTCTTGATGGTCTGCCAGATGTTTTTGCGCCAGCGACGGATCGCGACGGGAATCACCTTGTCCACGGCCGGGTGCCAGGTCGGGATTTCGGCGAAGCCTTCTTCCACCACCCAGTCGAACTGGATGCCGGGGATCGCCCGTGCCGCGTCGGTCAGCGCCGGCAACGCGTGAATCACGTCGCCCAGCGAAGAAGTCTTGATCAGCAGTACCCGCAAACTATTTGACCTCGACCACAGTGCCTTGCAAACGCTGCAAGGCTTCGTTCACCGCTTGCGGCATGAGCTGGCGCAGGCAGTTGTAATGACCGAAACGGCACGTGCGATCGAAGCAGGGGCTGCATTCGATGCCCAGGCGCACGATCTCGACGTGCTCGGCCAGTGGCGGCGTGAAACCCGGCGACGTCGAGCCGTAGACTGCCACCAACGGGCGATTCAGCGCAGCGGCGACGTGCATCAGGCCGGAGTCGTTGGACACCACCGCATCGGCGCAGGACATCAGATCGATGGCTTCGGCCAGGGAGGTGCCGCCGCTGAGGTTCACCGACTCTTCACGCAAACCGGGAATCAGCCGCGAACGGATGTCTTCGCCGACGGCGTGATCGTTTTTCGAACCGAACAGCCAGACTTGCCAGCCTTCGCGGATCTTCGCTTCGGCAACCTTGGCATAGTGCTCGGACGGCCAGCGCTTGGACTCGCCGAACTCGGCACCGGGGCACAGCGCCAACACCGGGCGGTCGAGGGCCAGGCCGAACTTGGCCATTGCCGCCTCGCGCGTGACCGGGTCAATCTGCAGGCTCGGCCGTGGATAAGGTGTCGGCAGCTCGGCACCGGGCTCGTAAGCCAGGGCCATGAAGCGTTCGATCATCAGCGGGTAACGTTCTTTATCCAGTGTGCGCACGTCATTGAGCAGGCCGTAGCGGAACTCGCCACGCCAGCCGGTGCGTTTCGGGATGCCGGCGAAGAACGGCACCAATGCCGACTTCAGGGAATTGGGCAGCAGGATCGCCTGGTCGTACTGGCCAGCCAGGGATTTGCCGATGCGCCGACGCGTCGCCAGCTCCAAAGCCCCGTGACCGAGCGGAAAGCTCAAGGCCTGGCGTACTTCGGGCATGCGCTCAAGAATCGGCCGGCTCCACTCGGGGGCCAGCACGTCGATTTCGCATTGCGGGTGGCGCTGCTTGAGACACTGAAACAGTGTCTGCGCCATCACCATGTCACCGACCCAACTGGGCCCAACGATCAGAATTTTCATGTGGTTTCCATAAACGAGCCGGGGAGGCATACGCCTCCCCGCCTCGAGAATCACTGCGGGAGCAAGGCTGCTTGCGATGGGTCATCACCTTCAACATTATTGTCGACTGTCATTCCGCTATCGCGAGCAAGCTCGCTCCCACATTGGGATTTGGTGTACATCGATCTGCGAAACAATGCAGATCTACTGTGGGAGCGGGCTTGCTCGCGAAGGCGCAGTGTCAGTCACTATAGAGGCTGAATGTGACGGCCTCTTCGCGAGCAAGCCCGCTCCCACATTTGAATTGTGTCGCTTAACTCAATCCCAGCTCGCGCCAGATCCGCACTACCTGCCGCCGTTCGTCCACGAACTGGTCGCCCGGTATCACCCCGGCGTCCTTCTGCAAGGCCTGCCGGTGAGCGGCTGAACGGTAGGCTTTATAGGCCTCGCGCAACAGGCTGGCATCTTCGGCGGGCATCAGCCCTTCCTCCTCCAGCCCTTCCAGAATGCGGATATTGTCAGTCCAGCGCAGCAATGGCGGGTGCGATTCGGACCACGCCAGGGCCGCGTATTGCACCATAAATTCAATATCGACGATACCTCCGGCGTCCTGCTTGAGATCGAACGGCGCCGTGGCCTCGAAGGCATTTGCCCCGGTGCCCGCCGCGGTGCTCTTGCTGCCAAGGTTATCGCGCATTTTGGCGCGCATCTCACTGACCTCCTGGCGCAAGGTTGCAAGGTCCCGCGACTTGCCCAATACCGCCGCGCGGACTTTCTCGAACGCCTGGCCGACGTCCGGACTGCCCACCAGCACCCGCGCCCGCACCAGCGCCTGATGTTCCCAGGTCCAGGCTTCATTTTCCTGATACCGGGCAAACGCACCGAGCGAACTCACCAGCAACCCCGACGCACCGGAAGGTCGCAGGCGCATATCGACTTCATACAGCTGACCGGAGTTGGTCTGGGCCGTGAGCAAGTGAATGATCCGCTGCCCCAGCCGAGTGAAAAATTGCGCACCGTCGATAGGTTTCGGCCCGTCGGTTTCCGCCTGCGGATCGCCATCGTGAATGAACACCAGGTCCAGGTCCGAACCATGCCCCAGTTCCAGACCGCCGACTTTCCCATAACCGACAATGATGAAGCCGGGATCGCACAAGGTGCCGTCGGTACGCAGCGGCGTGCCGTATTTGGCCACGGTCTGGCGCCAGGCCAGGGCCAGCACTTGTTCCAGGATCGCTTCGGCGAGCCAGGTCAGGTAATCACTGACCTTCATCAACGGCAGGCTGCCGGCGATTTCCGAAGCGGCGACCCGTAAACGGTGCGCCAGTTTGAAATGCCGCAGGGCTTCCATTTGCTGTTCGAGGTCGTCTTCGGGAATCCGCGTCAAACGCTCGCGTAACTCGGCAGCCAGTTCCGGCGCCAGCGGCGGCTTGAACAGCCGACCTTCGTTGAGCAATTCGTCGAGCAGCAGCGGGAAGCGGGTGATCTGTTCGGCGATCCACGGGCTCGCGGCGCACAAGGTCAACAAACGTCGCAGCGCGCCGGGATTCTCGGTCAGCAACACCAGATACGCGGAACGACGGGCCACGGCTTCCACCAGCGGCAATACTCTTTCCAGCACCAGATCCGGATTGGCGTGCTCCACGGCCTGAGCCAGCAACCGCGGAATAAAGGCATCAAGGCGCTCACGCCCCAAGCGCTGCATCGCCCGCAACTGCGGGCTGCTGCGCAAACCGGCCAACGCTTTCAGGGCTTTGGTGGCATCAGCGAAACCGCCCTCTTCCAACTGACGGCAAGCGGCCTCTTCATCCTGAGCCTCTTCCCACAACGGCAGCCATTCGCCACCGACCACCACTTCGCTTTCGGTGCCTTCCTCTTCGTCGGGATCGGCGATCACCTGACCAAAGTGCCAAGCCACGCGGCCACGCCAATACATCAGCTGCTCATGGAAAGCCTCCCAGTCGGCGAAGCCCAACATAAAGGCAATGCGCGCCTGATCCTGAGCACCGTCGGGCAGCATCTGGGTCTGGCGGTCGGCAATCGCCTGGATCGCGTGCTCGGTGTAACGCAAGAATTCGTAGCCTTCGCGCAGTTCGCTGATCACCGCCGGCGGCAGGTAACCCTGACCTTCCAGCGTGCTCAGTACTTTTAATAGAGGACGTTGCTGCAGACTCAGGTCGCGGCCACCGTGGATCAACTGGAACGCCTGGGCGATAAATTCGACTTCACGAATGCCACCGGAGCCGAGCTTGATGTTGTCGGCCATGCCCTTGCGTCGGACTTCTTGCTGAATCAGCTGCTTCATGGTGCGCAGCGCTTCGATGGCCGAGAAGTCGAGGTAACGCCGGTAAACGAACGGCCGCAGCATCTCTTGCAATTGCGCGCCGGCCACTTGATCGCCGGCCACCACCCGCGACTTGATCATCGCATAGCGTTCCCAGTCGCGACCCTGATCCTGGTAATACTGCTCCAGCGCGTTGAAGCTCAGCACCAATGCGCCGGCCGAACCGTAAGGCCGCAGGCGCATGTCGACGCGGAATACAAAACCGTCGACGGTCATCGGGTCCAACGCCTTGATCAGGCGCTGGCCGAGACGAATGAAAAATTCCTGGTTATCCAGCGAGCGTTTGACGCCGACGGTTTCGCCGCCCTCGGGATAGGCGAAGATCAGGTCGATGTCCGACGACAGATTGAGTTCCACCGCGCCGAGCTTGCCCATGCCGAGAATGACCATCTGCTGCGGCTCGCCGCTGCGCCGGCCAGTCGGCACGCCGAACTGCTGACAATGCCGCGAGTACAACCACTGATAAGCCTGATCGATGCTGGCATCGGCCATGTCCGAGAGGTCGCGACAGGTCTGGGTCAGATCGCACTGACGCGTCAGGTCGCGCCAGATGATCCGCACTTGATGGCGGGTACGTTGACGACGCAGGGCGCGACCGAGCCCATCGTCGGTTTCTGCTGCATTCACCGCTGCCGCAATCTGTGCGCACAGCTCGCCGGGCGCAAAACGTCGGTCCAGCTCACCGGACTGCACCAGCTCCAGCAACATCAGTGGGTCGCGCACACTCTGTTCAATCACGAAGTCGCTGGCAGCGGTGACGCGGGCAAATTGCGCCCAGCGTTCAGGCGTCCAGTTGGACAGACCATGGTCATTGTCCAGCCCGGCGACGGCCGTACGGAACGACTGCTCGGCACGGGTGACAAACGGCAGGAGGATGCCAGGCAGTTCGGCAAGCGAAGGGAGGCTCATGGTCTATCCTTGATCGGCGTGTAGAGGGCTGCATGTAGTGATTCGCCAGAATGCACTACGTGATCGACTGTCGAACAAAGGTTAGAAATAGCTGAAATTTCTTTATTTTTGGCAGACAGCATCAAGCTTTCACCTTTTCTGGTTGGCAAAAGACCAACCTTAACGATTATTCTCACAACGCAGCTGGAGGCCACAAGCCGTTCATCTGTAGTTTTACTACTCGTATATACATTCGAAAGGCTGAAATGCCCGAAGATTTGTAGTAAAACTACACGCCGCCGGAACAACCTCTCGGCAATCCAAGAATTTATATCGTCTGCCCACAAGGCCAGTCGCAAACTCAGGCAACCGATTCTGGAAGCCTTTCCGCCCTGGAGCAAGCCATGCAAGACCTCGATCCCGTCGAAACCCAGGAATGGCTGGACGCCCTGGAATCGGTTCTCGACAAAGAAGGCGAAGACCGCGCTCACTATCTGATGACCCGTATGGGCGAACTCGCAACCCGTAGCGGTTCGCAATTGCCTTACGCCATCACCACGCCATACCGCAACACGATCCCTGTCACCCACGAAGCACGCATGCCTGGCGACCTGTTCATGGAACGCCGCATTCGCTCGTTGGTACGCTGGAACGCGATGGCCATGGTGATGCGTACGAACCTGAAAGATTCTGACCTGGGCGGTCACATCTCCAGCTTCGCCTCCAGCGCAACGCTGTATGACATCGGCTTCAACTATTTCTTCCAGGCCCCGACCGACGAACACGGCGGCGACCTGATCTACTTCCAGGGTCACACCTCGCCAGGCGTTTACGCCCGTGCGTTCATGGAAGGCCGCATCACCGAAGACCAGATGAACAACTTCCGTCAGGAAGTCGACGGTCAGGGCCTGTCGTCCTATCCGCACCCGTGGCTGATGCCTGATTTCTGGCAGTTCCCGACCGTATCCATGGGTCTGGGCCCTATCCAGGCGATCTACCAGGCACGCTTCATGAAGTACCTGGAAGCCCGTGGTTTCATCCCTGAAGGCAAGCAAAAAGTCTGGTGCTTCCTGGGCGACGGCGAGTGCGACGAGCCGGAATCCCTGGGCGCGATCTCGCTGGCTGGCCGCGAGAAGCTCGACAACCTGATCTTCGTTATTAACTGCAACCTGCAGCGCCTTGATGGCCCGGTTCGCGGCAACGGCAAGATCATCCAGGAACTCGAAGGCGTGTTCCGCGGTGCTCAGTGGAACGTGACCAAAGTCATCTGGGGCCGTTTCTGGGACCCACTGTTGGCCAAAGACGTCGACGGTATCCTGCAACGCCGCATGGACGAAGTCATCGACGGCGAGTACCAGAACTACAAAGCCAAAGACGGCGCGTTCGTACGTGAACACTTCTTCAACTCGCCAGAACTCAAGGCGATGGTTGCTGATCTGTCCGACGACGAGATCTGGAAACTCAACCGTGGCGGTCACGACCCGTACAAGGTCTACGCGGCGTACCACGAAGCGGTCAACCACAAAGAACAACCGACCGTCATCCTGGCCAAGACCATCAAAGGTTATGGCACCGGTGCCGGCGAAGCGAAGAACACTGCGCACAACACCAAGAAAGTTGATGTTGAAAGCCTGAAGCTGTTCCGCGATCGTTTCGACATTCCGGTCAAAGACGAAGAACTGGAAAACCTGCCGTTCTTCAAACCGGAACCAAACAGCGCTGAAGCCCGTTACCTGAGCGAGCGCCGCACTGCACTGGGCGGTTTCGTGCCACAGCGCCGTGCCAAAAGCTTCGACATCCCGACGCCATCGCTGGATACCCTCAAGGCAATCCTGGACGGCTCGGGCGACCGTGAAATTTCCACCACCATGGCGTTCGTGCGGATCCTCGCGCAACTGGTCAAGGACAAGGAAATCGGTCCGCGCATCGTCCCGATCATCCCGGACGAAGCCCGTACCTTCGGTATGGAAGGCATGTTCCGTCAGTTGGGCATCTACTCCTCCGTCGGCCAGCTCTACGAGCCAGTCGATAAAGACCAGGTGATGTTCTACAAGGAAGACAAGAAGGGCCAGATCCTCGAAGAAGGCATCAACGAAGCGGGCGCCATGAGCTCCTTCATCGCTGCCGGTACTTCGTACTCCAGCCACAACCAGCCAATGCTGCCGTTCTACATCTTCTACTCGATGTTCGGCTTCCAGCGTATCGGCGACCTCGCCTGGGCCGCTGGCGACAGCCGTACCCGTGGCTTCCTGATCGGCGGCACCGCCGGCCGGACCACGCTGAACGGCGAAGGCCTGCAACACGAAGACGGTCACAGCCACATCCTGGCTGCCACCATCCCGAACTGCCGCACCTTTGATCCAACCTACGGCTACGAGCTGGCGGTGATCATCCAGGACGGCATGAAGAAGATGACCGAACAGCAGCAGGACGTTTTCTACTACATCACCGTGATGAACGAGTCCTACCAGCAGCCAGCCATGCCGGCCGGTGTCGAGGAAGGCATCATCAAGGGCATGTACCTGCTCGAGGAAGACACCCGCGAAGCGGCGCACCACGTTCAGCTGATGGGCTCCGGCACCATCCTGCGCGAAGTTCGCGAAGCGGCGAAAATCCTGCGTGAACAGTTCAACGTCGGCGCTGACGTGTGGAGCGTTACCAGCTTCAACGAACTGCGTCGCGATGGCCTGGCCGTAGAGCGCAGCAACCGTCTGCACCCGGGCCAGAAGCCAAAACTGAGCTATGTCGAAGAGTGCCTGAACGGCCGTCAAGGTCCGGTCATCGCGTCTACCGACTACATGAAGCTGTTCGCTGAGCAAATTCGTCAGTGGGTCCCGTCCAAGGAATTCAAAGTCCTGGGCACCGACGGTTTCGGCCGCAGTGACAGCCGCAAGAAGCTGCGTCACTTCTTCGAAGTCGACCGTCATTTCGTGGTGTTGGCAGCCCTGGAAGCCTTGGCTGACCGTGGTGATATCGAACCTAAAGTGGTGGCTGAAGCCATCGCCAAGTTCGGGATCAACCCGGAAAAACGCAACCCACTGGACTGCTGAGGAGACACTCTGTGAGCGAACTCATTCGCGTACCTGACATCGGCAGCGGTGAAGGTGAAGTAATCGAACTATTTGTGAAGGTCGGCGACCGTGTGGAAGCCGACCAAAGCATCCTGACGCTTGAGTCGGACAAGGCGAGCATGGAAATCCCTGCGCCCAAGGCTGGCATCGTCAAGAGCATCAAAGTGAAGCTGGGCGATCGCCTGAAAGAAGGCGACGAACTGCTGGAGCTGGAAGTCGAAGGTGCCGCTGCTGCGGCCCCTGCGGCTGCCGCTGCGCCGGCGGCCAAAGCTGAAGCGAAACCGGCTGCTGCTCCTGCTCCGGCAGCAGCTGCACCGGCCGCTGCTCCCGCTGCTGCAACTACCCAGCAAGTGCACGTGCCGGACATCGGCTCGTCGGGCAAGGCCCAGATCATCGAGATCCAGGTCAAGGTCGGCGACACCGTCGAGGCTGATCAGTCGCTGATCACCCTGGAATCCGACAAGGCCAGCATGGAAATCCCATCGCCTGCCGCTGGCGTGGTCAAGAGCATCAGCGTCAAGCTCAACGACGAAGTCGGCACTGGCGACCTGATTCTGGATCTGGAAGTGGCGGGTGCTGCGGCCCCTGCTGCTGCCGCGCCAGCCAAGGCTGCTGCGCCTGCTGCCGCTGCTCCAGCGCCAGCCGCTGCGGCTCCGGCTGCACCGGTTGCTGACAGCGTTCAGGACATTCATGTCCCGGACATCGGTTCGGCAGGCAAGGCCAAGATCATCGAAGTCCTGGTCAAGGCCGGCGACACCGTTGAAGCCGACCAGTCGCTGATCACCCTGGAATCCGACAAGGCGAGCATGGAAATTCCATCGCCTGCCGCTGGCGTGGTGGAAAGCGTTTCCATCAAGCTGGATGACGAAGTCGGTACCGGCGACCTGATCCTGAAGCTGAAAGTCAAAGGCGTTGCGCCTGCTGCCCCGGCTCCGGCCGCTGCTGCACCTGCACCAGCACCTGCGGCTGCCAAGGCTGAAGCTGCTCCTGCAGCCGCCGCTCCGGCACCGGCCGTACCGGCTGCTGTACCGGCTAAACCTGGCGCCAAGGTTCACGCTGGCCCGGCTGTACGCCAACTGGCTCGTGAGTTCGGCGTCGAGCTGAACGCCGTCGGCGCCAGTGGTCCGCACGGCCGCATCCTGAAAGAAGACGTGCAGGTTTACGTCAAAGCCATGATGCAGAAGGCCAAGGAAGCACCGGCCGCTGCTGCTGGCGCAACCGGTGGCGCAGGCATCCCGCCGATTCCGGTCGTGGACTTCAGCCGCTTCGGTGAAACCGAAGAAGTGCCGATGACACGCCTGATGCAAATCGGCGCGTCGAGCCTGCATCGCAGCTGGCTGAACATTCCGCACGTGACTCAGTTCGATTCGGCTGATATCACCGACCTGGAAGCGTTCCGTATCGCTCAGAAAGCCGTTGCAGAGAAGGCTGGCGTCAAGCTGACCATCCTGCCACTGCTGCTCAAATCCTGCGCACACCTGCTCAAGGAACTGCCGGACTTCAACAGTTCGCTGGCACCAAGCGGCAAGGCGATCATCCGCAAGAAGTACGTGAACATCGGCTTCGCAGTCGACACCCCTGAAGGCCTGTTGGTACCGGTCATCAAGAACGTCGATCAGAAGAGCCTGTTGCAACTGGCAGCCGAAGCCGCCGTGCTGGCCGCCAAGGCCCGCGACAAAAAGCTCACCGCTGACGACATGCAAGGCGCCTGCTTCACCATTTCCAGCCTCGGCCACATTGGCGGCACCGGCTTCACGCCGATCGTCAACGCGCCGGAAGTGGCGATCCTCGGTGTTTCCAAGGCAACCATCCAGCCAGTCTGGGATGGCAAAGCCTTCCAGCCGAAACTGATGCTGCCACTGTCGCTGTCCTACGATCACCGTGTGATCAACGGCGCCGCTGCTGCACGCTTCACCAAGCGTCTGAGCGACCTGCTGGCGGACATCCGCACCATCCTGCTGTAACACCGATCGGCCCTCCTTCACCGGAGGGCCCGTCGCGTTCCACGTTTTCCGAGCGCCACGCTCGTACCTCAACCCCGCCAGTTTGGCGGGGCTTTTTTTGCCTGGAAGAAAGTCACCCAACACCCCTTTCCTACATTCGCGGCTTACGTCGCCCACAACTCCAGTCCACTTCTGCTCGATATTTTTTGCGAACCCATAACTAAGCTTATTTCAACTAATTGTCGCTAGAACCCCTATCAACTTATTTTGCTTAGTTAGCATTACTTCGAATGGATTCGAACATGTTTAAACCGACTGTTGGCCCTATTATTGGCCACACAACAACTAACCACACACGCATCTTTTTGCGTGGAGAACTTCAAAACAATGCGCCGGCATTTGCAGGTATTCGTTATCGCCGGCCTGGCGAAGAGCGCTGGTCCCAAGGTGTATTTGCAAAGTTGACGATCTTGCGTGATATGTCCGATGTCATAGCGCTCAACGACCTTGTCACCGATACCGAGTACGAATACCAGGCGGGCTGGTTCAGCCCCATGAGCCCGGTGCACACCGTGGAGACGATTCAGGAACTGCCGCTGCAATGGCCGCGCGATATCTACCGGTTTCGCACACAGTCCAGCAAAGCCACGATTCCACGGGCCTATATCGTCGGTTCATGTCGTTACCTGCGCATGACCGCTGGCGTCCCGTCTGCACCGCATCTGGGGGACAGGATTTTCGCCTCGATCACGAATCTGGCGCAGCAGGCCGAACCGCCCATCAGCGCCATGTTGATGACCGGCGATCAAATCTATGTCGATGACCTGAACGTCATTGCTCCCGACCGGGAATACAAGGAAATACTCAGTAAGTACCGCGCAGCTTTTTCCCAACCCAATATTGGCAAGTTAATGTCCGGCGTGCCGACTTACATGATCCTCGATGATCATGAAATTGAAGACAACTGGCCCGCCAACAAAAATAAGGCCGACGCCTATTTATACAAAAACGCCATCGCGGCGTATGAGTTGTATCAAGCCAGTCATAGCCCGGCGCATACACTTCTTGCCAGCGGGCAAATAAATAGAAAACTGGAACAGTATTGGTATCAGTACGCCGAAGGTGATATCGAATGGTTTGTCACTGACAGTCGAACCCGACGCAACCTGTCGGCCAATGATCGACGCATCCTCGATGAAGAGCAGGAACAGGTCTTGTGCAAATGGTTGATTCACAACCCGGCCAGGGTCAAATTCGTGGTCACCAGCGTGATGTTCTACCCCGACCGCAAAGCCCATGGTGATGACGCGTGGAAGGCCTTTCCCGAACAGCGTCTGCGGCTGCTGGAGACAATTCGTACACACCGCATCAAGAACGTCTTCTTCGTTTCCGGTGATGTCCATGGCTCCCTGACCAGTCGCCTGACCCACAGCGAGGACCCGGACTTCGAGGTGCACACCATCGTCTCCTCACCCTTGTGCAACAGCAAACTGCTGCCGTACGCCAAGGCATCCACCTTCATCCTCGATCAACCGTTGGCGCGAACAGCCGCTGGCGACTATCAGCATGAACTGACCAGCCAGGTGGTCAGTCAGGACAACTTTGCCCATTTGATCGTCGATGCCGAACAGGTTCGTGTCAGTTATCACGACCGGGACGGCAAGCCTTTGCAGTCGACCAGCATCCCGCTCCGGTAAAAAGCAAAAGCTCGCAGCCTGCGGCAGCTCCTACAAGGAAATGGCGTACACCCAAGGAGCTGCCGAAGGCTCGGGCCGCGTTCGGACGAGCTTTTCGGTCAAAAACATTACTTTCGGCCCTACGCTGGAGAATTCTTCGCGCCGGCCGACATATTCTTATAGCACTTGGCCTTCATGTCTCTTGTCAGTCAGTGTCGCAATGATGCAACCTTGCCGCTGGTAACAGTAAAGAGGGCGAGAGCCCGGCGCGATCAGTTTATTCGAAGTGAGTTTCCCTCCATATGAAGAGCCAACCCGATGCCGCCAGCCGTATGGTGGCCGAGGTAGTGACGCAGTTGCCTGTGCCCTCGCGGCTCGGCATGCTTCGTTTCGAACGGCTGAATGAAGCGAGTTGGGCGCTGCTGTTTCTCGATCCTAATTGCGAACGACAGTTCGGCCTGCCGGCTGTGGAGCTCTGCGCTCTGGTCGGCTCGCCCTACGCCAGCCTGATGGAGCCCGAAGCGCGCTATCAGCTGCATGACGCGGTTCAGCAGCAACTCACCGAAAGCCCGCATTACCTGATCCGCTACACCCTGCACACCGCCGCCGGCTCCTTGAACCTGCTGGAACTGGGCGAAGCCTACAAACAACATAATCGACACCTGCTGCGCGGCTACCTGCTGGTGGTCGACGGCCTGTTCGATGGCGAGCAACTGCTGCCGGCCCTGGACCTCGAAACCCAGAACTCTCGCCTGCAAATCGCCCTGGAACTCAATCAGCGCGCCCAGCAGGAACAGCTTCTGCACCTGGACCGGGTGCGCGCCCAGCAAGACTTGATCCTGCTGCTGACCCGCCAGCGCTATAGCAGCAACAAATCCCTGCAAGAAGCCGCCGAACTGATCACTCGCAGCGCCTGTGACATTTACGAAATCGACTGCGCCAGCCTGTGGAACCTCGAAGGTTCACTGCTCGTGCCGATTTCGGCCTATCACCGCGCCAGCCAGGAATACCTGCTGCCGGAGCCGATTGACGTCAGTCTCTTCCCTGATTATCTGGATGCCTTGCACACCGGCCGCGCCATCGACGCCCACAACGCCATGCGCGACCCGCGCACCCGGGAAATGGCCGAACATCTGCGCTCGCGTGATGTGAACGCCATGCTCGACGCCAGTATCCGCGTCGACGGCCAAGTGGTCGGCGTACTCTGCCTGGAGCAGACCGGTACGACCCGCGCCTGGCAATCGGACGAAATTGCTTTCGCCGGTGAGTTGGCGGATCAGTTTGCCCAAGTCATCAACAACCACAACCGCCGCACCGCCACCAGCGCCCTGCACCTGTTCCAGCGTGCGGTAGAGCAAAGCGCCAACGCCTTTTTGCTGGTTAATTGCGATGGCGTGGTGGAATACGTCAACCCGAGTTTCACGGCGATCACCCAGTACACCACCGAAGAAGTCCACGGCCAGCGGCTGTCGGAACTGCCGGCACTGGAAAACCTCAGCGAGCTGTTGTTCGACGCGCCCTCGGCGCTGGCCAAGAGCAACAGTTGGCAAGGCGAATTCAAAAGCCGCCGCAAAAATCTCGAACCCTACTGGGGCCAGTTGTCGATTTCCAAGGTTTACGGCGACAACCGCGAGCTGACGCATTACATCGGCATCTACGAAGACATCACCCAGACCAAGCTCGCTCAGCAGCGCATTGAGCGTCTGGCTTACACCGATAACCTGACCAACCTCGGCAACCGTCCGGCCTTCATCCGCAACCTCGATGAACGTTTCGCCCGAGACAGCGATACCCCGATCAGCTTGTTGCTGGTGGACATCGACAATTTCAAGCGGATCAACGACAGCCTCGGCCACCAGACCGGCGACAAACTGCTGATCAGCCTGGCCCGACGCCTGCGCAACAGCCTGAGCCCGAGTGGCAGCCTGGCGCGGTTCGCCAGTAACGAATTCGCCGTGCTGCTGGACGACACCGATCTGCGTGCGGGCCAACAGATTGCCAATCAATTGCTGGCGACCCTCGACAAGCCGATGTTCGTCGACAACCAGCTGATCAGCGTCACCGGCTCCGTGGGCCTGGCCTGCGCACCGTTGCACGGTCGCGATCCGCAAACCCTGATGCGCAACGCCGGCCTCGCGCTGCACAAGGCCAAGGCCAACGGTAAACATCAGGTCCAAGTGTTCACCGAAGCGCTGAACGCAGAAGCCAGCTACAAACTGTTCGTCGAAAACAACCTGCGTCGCGCCCTGACCCAGAATGAGCTGGACGTGTTCTACCAGCCCAAGCTTTGCCTGCGCAGCGGTCGCCTGTTGGGGATGGAAGCGCTGCTGCGCTGGAACCATCCGGAAAAAGGCATGATCCGCCCGGACCAGTTCATCAGCGTCGCCGAAGAAACCGGCCTGATCATCCCCATCGGCAAATGGATCGCCCGCCAGGCCTGCCGCATGAGCAAAGACCTGACCGCCGCTGGCCTGGGCAATCTTCAGGTGGCAATCAACCTGTCGCCTAAGCAGTTCTCCGACCCGGACCTGGTGTCGTCCATCGCCAACATCCTCAAAGAAGAAGCGCTGCCGGCAAACCTGCTGGAGCTCGAACTCACCGAAGGCCTGCTGCTGGAAGCCACCGAAGACACCCACTTGCAGCTCGATCAGCTCAAGCGCCTGGGCCTGACCCTGGCCATGGATGACTTTGGCACCGGTTACTCGTCGCTCAGTTACTTGAAAAAATTCCCGATCGACATCATTAAGATTGATCGAAGCTTCATCCACGAAATCCCCGACAACCAGGACGACATGGAAATCACCTCCGCGGTGATCGCCATGGCCCACAACCTGAAACTCAAGGTCGTGGCTGAAGGCATCGAAACCGCCGAGCAGTTGGCTTTCCTGCGCCGTCACCGCTGCGACGTCGGCCAGGGTTACCTGTTCGACCGACCGATCCCGGGCACCGAGCTGATCGAAAAGCTCAAGCGCTATCCGCGTGGCCCGATCGCCTGAATAAGGCTGAAGGCTCTTTCTGCCAAGACACAAAACCCTGTGGGAGCGAGCTTGCTCGCGATGAGGCCGTGTCAGTCAGCATTGATGTCGACTGATACTGCTATCGTCGGAACGACGCCCGGAGCAAGCTCGCTCCCACAGGAGTAGTGATTAACTTGGCATCATTGGGCACACTGGTGGTCTGTTTATTTACATCCAACCTGACTGAGAGGACTGATGATGGTTCTGCGCTCGGAAATCCTGGTGAACAAAAACGTGCTCCCGACTAAAGAACAAGCTCTGCCTGGCCGTGAAACCCCAATGAACCTGCCGGAAAAACACTTCGTCCACGACGCCCCGCTGCTGGGCCCGTTCGCGATGGACGTGGATTTCGCGATCTTCGGCCTGGGCTGCTTCTGGGGCGCGGAACGCAAGTTCTGGCAGCGCGAAGGCGTGGTCAGCACGGTGGTGGGTTATGCCGGCGGCTTTACGCCGAACCCGACGTATGAAGAAGTCTGCTCGGGCCTGACCGGCCACAGCGAAGTGGTACTGGTGGTCTACGACCCGGCGAAAGTCAGCTACGAAGAACTGCTGAAGATGTTCTGGGAACTGCACAACCCGACCCAGGGCATGCGTCAGGGCAACGACATCGGCACCCAATACCGCTCGGTGATCTACGCCACCAACCCGACTCAGTTGGCAGCCGCCAAGCACAGCGAGCAAGTGTTCCAGGCTGAGCTGACCAAGGCTGGCAAAGGCACGATCACCACTGAAATCGACGAAGCCCCGACGGTCTATTTCGCCGAGGCGTATCACCAGCAATACCTGGCGAAAAACCCTGAAGGGTATTGCGGGATTGGCGGTACAGGCGTGACTTGCCCGATCTGAATCCCAAAAAGCAAAAGATCGCAGCCTCGTTTCACTCGACAGCTCCTACAGAGAAATGCATTCCCCCTGTAGGAGCTGTCGAGTGAAACGAGGCTGCGATCTTTTGATCTTGCTCGTCAATTGACCCTATTCGGCAATCAACCAATCCATCTGCCAACCACCCTGGGTCTGCCCCAGCTTCTTGGACAACCACGGCAGCAACTCACGCAATTCCTCTTCCAGACCCCACGGCGGATTCGCAATCGCCAGCCCCGAACCATTCAGACTGTTCGGCGTATCCAACGGATGCACCAGCAACTCGACGCGCAACAACTTCGGCGCGCCCGTGCCCGCCAGATCCTGATAAAAACGACGCAACATGCGCTGGTCCTTCACCGGGTACCAGATCGCCGCCACGGTTTGCCGCATCCGGCCAATCGCCTCTTTCAGCGACGCCGCACAGCGCTGCATCTCATCCAGCTGCTCGAACGGCGGATCGATCAACATCACCGCACGCTTCTCCTGCACCGGCAACATCGCACGCGGCACATGCCAGCCTTCACCCAGATGCACCTTCACCCGACGGTCGCCCGCCATGTTGTCCTTGAGCAACACACCGTCTTGCGGGTGTTTCTCGTTGAGCATCACCCGATCCTGCGGCCGCGTCAGACGCCGCGCCAACTCCGGCGAACCCGGGTAATAGCGCAACTGGCCATCCGGGTTCATGTCGTGCAGCACCTTCATGTAATCCGCGGTCAACGCCGGCAGATCCGGCTGATCCCACAAACGCGCAATACCTTCCAGGTACTCACCGGTACGGCTCGCCTGATCACCCTGCAGGTCATACAGACCAATGCCGGCGTGAGTGTCGAGATAGGCAAACGGCTGCTCCTTGCGCGACATCAAGGCGATGATGCGGGTCAAAGTCAGGTGTTTGAACACATCGGCGTGATTGCCGGCATGGAAGGCGTGACGATAATTCATGGCTGCTCCTGCGAAGGGCGGGAAGTTTACCTTGTACCGAGGCGAACGTCAGGGCCTCACGGCCGAGCGGCCAAGCTGCCACACAACTAGCAGCTGGCGAAGCCTGCGTCCGGCTGCGCAGCAGTCGTAAACCCTGCTTGCACGGTGTGTCTGAAAAATCGCGAGTGCTGATTTGACGACTGCTGCGCAGCCGGACGCAGGCTTCGCCAGCTGCTACAACTCGTGCGACTCAGCCAAAGTTGTTTGACCGAATCGCATCAGGGAAAGCGTCCGGCCCTACTCCGAAGGCCGAGCCTTCAATCGTCGCCCTAACACATCCAGCACATCACACCCATCCCGCAACGGAATGGCACAGAGCAAAGCAAAATCACTAAGGATGAAGGACTGACACTCGATCGAACCGCGCATGGACAGGTTCTCCATCACTTGGGTGACGGCGCGAATTCGATAGCTGGCAGCGTCATACAAAACATCCAGCGGCGCTTGGGTGTCGACGAACAGGGTAGGCATGTCGTCGCAATTGCTGGTGAGCGCCATGAAGCGGTTTTTGGGGTGGGGGATTGGTTTTTCGTAGGGTGGATCGGGTGTAAATGTTTTCATTTGAATTGCTCCAAGGAAAAAATGGAGCTGCCTTAGGCCTTCCTACAGGCTAGGGTGGCAGCTATGCACGGGGTAGGAATATCGAGACCCTTAGAGCAAAACTCGACCACGCCGAAGCGTGCCCGCGCATAGCCGCCGCAACTGATCTTACGGACGCACGTTAACGGCCGCAAACCAAGCATCGACGCCAATGTAGCTCTAACGGTTTCGAAGGGTTCCTACACCCTGCCACTGGAATTTCAGTGACCGCCAAAGACTATCGATGGAGCTCATTTCATACCAGTTCATGGAAACCGCTACGACTTGAAGGAAACTTCCGACAACATTGCCCAGAAATTTCGCTCAAAAAAGCAAACGTGGCGAAAAACTTCACTGAAGCTTGGCTTGATTTCGCCACCTGTTGAATCCACATCCTATAGCTGCCACTCAGCAAAGACAGAATTCGGCCCAGAGTGTGTAAAAACGCCTGCCACCCCCTTGCCGCCGACTTCAGACGGAGCAGAATGCCAAGCTATCAAGATCGATCTCGGCGTAGCTCCCAAAATCGCCTTTGTAGAGATAGATCTTGGACACTCCTAGCTCGGATTGTAAGAACTCAACAAGCTTTCTAAGGCTACCGTTTTTAGACATTGCAGTCGGACGTACTACCGTTGCCTGTCCGGGTTCGTCATCGTAAATTCTGATCAGAAACACATCCTCTTCGTTCTGTATGTCGTAGTTATAACCACGGTACTCATACCCAAAATCGTGGTCGACATCATCAAAGCGAGTAGATTTCACTATCTTCAAAGTAGCAGCCCGTTAAACCTCACTGATAAACGTGGATGGATATACTTATTTTGTAAGTATACTTACAGGTTAGCCTTTTCGCCGTATAACCACTGGCCACTATCATCAAAACAACATAACTGTCGCGAGCACAGGCAAAGCAGTAGCTAGTTCCTACTTTCGAAACATCGATCAAAGCCAATTCATTTGACAAGGCCGTACCGTCCTCCACAAGCATCTCTGACACCTCAGTGCCTACTGCCCCTAAAGACTTACAATCCAATACGTCATTAAAGGTAATTAGCCAAAGCTCCTCCCGCTAACCCAAGCATAAAGGGGACGTATTTATTACTCTTGAGAATGCCGACGTGTGGGAGTCCAGACTGACAGGCACCACCTTATCCATCACCAACTGGACCGATCTTCAAGACTCGCTAAAAGAAGATCTTCCTTCCAGGTCTCCTGAGCCAACGAATAGACATCTTGAAGAAATCCACGGGGATCTTCCAATGCATACCACTCGCCACGCGGCCAACTCCCTGCATCTTCTTCATCTATATCAAACAAACTCTGAAAATCATAAGACGCATCGCTTAGCTTTTCCGCTAGAAAATCCAGCAGCACGAGCTTATGTCGATAGGACAGATAACCTAGATTCAAGCTGTATCTTTTGATCAGCTCCGCTCTGTCAAAACGATCATTAGGATTAAATACTTCCAGTTCTGCACCCCGAGTTTCCTCGCGATCATAGACATCAAAGACGCCGATAAACCACATCAAATCGGGTTGAAATTCTTCATTTGAAAATGGATCTCGCAACATCATTTTCTCTCCGAAGGAAAAGCAGTAAAAGGCCGCAGCACATTATCCTTATCGAACTTAACTTCAAACCAATTCAGATCTTCATTTAGTGTCGGGTTACGAGCGTCTTTCTTGTTCGGTTTATAACCACGCCCGGCCCCAGGAAGCTCCATCCTTACGATCGGATTTTTATTGTGGTCCTTCCCTGTATGCGGGCTCAAACCTAACGCCTCCCTTGTCATAGCTTTATTCAATGCCCCCAAATGCATACGCCAGTTTCTGAATTGAGAGCTCAAGTTCCCTCTAGCGCCTTTCGGAACCTCACCGGTATGAGGATCGGCCCCATTATCTGCTCGTTGTTTGAGCGCTTGGTCAGATATTTCTGAGCTGTGTTTTTTTACTGTGTGCATATCATATTTTGCTTCCATTTCTTTAACACGCCGCTTCGCGTTCGCCTCAGCCAACTCATCAATCCGCGCCCTCCGCTGATCACCTGTCAGCTTCGGCAGCGCTGGCTCACCCTCATCAACCCTAACGCCTGCCGTATCATCCGGCGCCCCACACCCAGGCTTGTTCGGTGGCGGGCAATTCCCGCTCAACCCCAACGGATCAACCCACCCCGTCGGATTCGGCGTGTACTGATACTGGTTCAGCCCGCCCGCCAACTTGATCGGATCTGGCGTCAGATACCGTCCAACCTCCGGATCATAGTACCGATGCCGGTTGTAATGCAGACCACTCTCGGCGTCGAAGTACTGCCCCTGAAACCGCAACGGTTGCTCGAGCTGCTCTCCCCCGCCGAACGCCAGGCGGGTGACCTTGCCGTAGGCGTTGTACTTCGCCGACCACACAATCTCGCCACCAAAATCCGTCAGTTCCTGCGGCGTGCCCAGGTGATCGAGCTGGTAGTAAAACGGGCAAGCCTTGCGTGGGCCTTTGCCGTCGAGCATGGCCAGTGGGCGGAAGCTGCCCGGTTCGTAGAGGTAGCTGCGGTAGTGCTCGCGGCTGCTTTCGGCGACGAGGTTGTCGCCTTGCCAGAAGAACTCGGTGGTGTGGCCGTCGACGGTTTTGGCGATGCGGCGGCCGAAGGCGTCGTAGCGGTAGTTGGCGCTGCGGCCGTCAGGGGTCGTGACGCCGACCAAGCGGTGCTGGCAGTCGTAGCGGTATTCGGTGACGAGTTTTTGCCCGGTGCCGCGGCGTTCGCGGATGAGGTTGCCGAAGGCGTCGTAGTCGTAGTGGCGGTCGCTTTGCATCAGCAGGCGGTTGCCTTTGACGGTCGCGGCGCCGGGGCGGTCCTGCATCAGCAGGTTGCCGGCGGGGTCGTGGGCGAAGCTTTCCGGTGGGTCGTCTCGGGTGTGGCGCACGCGAGTCAGGCGATTGAGCGGGTCGTACTGGTAATTGCGTTGGCCGTGACGGGTGTCGGCGATGCTGTCGAGATTGCCGTTGGCGCTGTAGGCATAGTCGCGGCGATACAGCGGTTGGTGCTGTTGACTGACAGCGTGGGCTTTCAATCGGCCCTGATCGTCGTAGGCATATTCGCTGAGCAGTTGCCCCTGCTGGCGTTGCTGTTCGCGGCCGAAGGCAAATTGGTGGGTGGTGAGTCGCGCGCCGTTGAGGTCGATGGCCGTGAGTGCGCCGCCCTTGGCGTGGTGGTAATCGAGTTTGCTGCCGTCCGGCAGGCGCAGGCGATTGAGTTGGCCGCAGGCGTCGTAGCCATAGCGCAAGGTGCCCCAGCCCTGATGCTCGGTGATCAGGCGGTCCTGTCGGTCGTATTCGAACTCCAGCGGATGATCGTGACCGTCATCGACGCTGACCAGCCGGCCGAGNCTGTCGTAGCGGTATTCAACCTTGATGCCGTCGGGCAACGTTTTGACCAGCAACCGCCCTGCCGAATCCCGCTNATAAGCCGTCACCAGCTGCGAACCGTCCTCCCCGAACTCGGTTTTCCCCAGCAACTGGCCGTTGAGGTCGTAGGCGTACGCCGTGCGTTGGCCGTCGAATCCGGTTTCCTGTCGGATCAAGCCGTTGGGCGTGTAGTCCAGGAGATATTTTTCACCGGATTCGTTTTCGATTTCCGTGAGCAACAGCTGCGCGTTGTCGTAGCGGTACTTCAGCTGGGTGCCGTCGGGATTGAGGCGGCGGCTGACCAGGTGCAGATCGTCGACGTATTCGTAGCGGGTGACGCGGCCCAGTTCATCGCGTTCGGCGGTGATTTTGCCGTAGGCGTTGTAGCTGAACGCGCGGCTGGCGCCTGTGGGAAGCGTCGTCTGGATCAGTCGGCCGACGGCATCCCATTGGTACTGGGTAACGGCGCCGTGTTCGTCCTGACGGGTAATCTGCCGCCCCAGCGCGTCGTAGGAAAACCGCCGCACACCACCATCCGACAGCGTTTCCTCAACCAACTGCCCCAAGCCATTCCAGGCAAAGACATGCCGACTGGTGTCCGGGTAACGGATCGACAGCAGCAGCCCTTTTTCGTCGTAGTGATAGTGGCTGACATGGCCGTCGGGGTCGGTCGCTTCGGTGATGTCACCGTGCGTATTGCGCTGATATTTCCACACGGCTTTGCCGCGGTACCNCGCATGCAGGAAACCGTTTCGATACTCGTAGGCAGTCGGTTCGTCTTCCGGTGGAATCAGCGCGATCAGCCGTCCGACCTCGTCGTAACGGTATTCGGTGACGGCGCCGAGCGGGTCTTGCTCGGCAATCAGCCGACCGTTGTCGTCGTAGGCCTTAAGGTGCTCGCCGCCGTCCAGCTCGACCTTGCGCACCAGCCGCGCGCGGTCGTCATGGACGTAAACCTCTTCACTGCCATCGATGTTCTGGACGGTGACACTGCC
This sequence comes from Pseudomonas sp. ACM7, assembly GCF_004136015.1. Classification (NCBI taxonomy): domain Bacteria; kingdom Pseudomonadati; phylum Pseudomonadota; class Gammaproteobacteria; order Pseudomonadales; family Pseudomonadaceae; genus Pseudomonas; species Pseudomonas sp. ACM7. The sequence continues at coordinate 2,133,782 of NZ_CP024866.1, forward strand.
CTCGTCATCCCAGACGTAACGCGCGTCCATCTGTGAAAACGACGCCCAATGCCGGACACATCGGGCAGCCTTACCGGACCTTTCCCACTCCCAGAAGAAACTCGCCCCACCAGCCAATTGCCGCTGCAGGATGACGTGCTGATCGTCGTAGTCGTAACGTTCGCTTTCATCAGCAGCATTGGTTGCTTCGATCAGTTGATCGCGTTCGTCGTAGCTATAACTGACCAGTGTCTGCTCGGTGTGCCAAGCCTCGTCGAGGGTCTGGGCCGGGACAAAGACCTGATAATCGACGGCGACCAAATGGCTCCGGTCATAGCGCAATCGCAAGGCACGGCCGGCGCCATTATCGAGGCGTTTGATGCGTTCGTGACGGTCACGGGTGATGCGCAGGCGGTTGTCGTAAGCGTCACTGATGGCCGTCAGCCGACCGTTATGAAAGTGATAGAACCGCGCCTCGTCACCCGCCTGGGCGAGGATCAATTCTTCGGGTTCATCGCCGAGATAAATCGCCGCCCGCGACAGGCTGTTGTTGATCGCGGGGCGTTCACTGTTTGGCAGCGGAAAAGTAGTGCGACGGT
>NZ_CP024866.1:2486950-2506202 GCF_004136015.1 Pseudomonas sp. ACM7
TACACCGCCACCGTCGGCGCGCCGGTCACCGGTTCACCAGTGACGGTGTCGTTGGCCAACGGCCAGACCATCACCATCGACATCGGTAAAACCACCGGCACCGTGACCACCCTCGCACCCAACGATGCGCTGAACGGTCACACGCCGCTGACCAACGCCATCACCAACGTCAGCGGCGGTAACTACGAAAACCTGGTCGCCGACAAAACACCGGTCAGCACCACCGTGACTGACACAGTCGACACCACCAACCTGTCGCTGAGTGCGAGCAACTCAGTCGCCGAAGGCGGCTCGATCGTCTACACCGCGACCCTGACCAACGCTGCCGGCACACCCGTGACCGTGACGTTGAGCAACGGCGCCGTGATCACCATCGACGCCGGCAAAACCACCGGCACCGCGACGGTTGATGCGCCGAAGGACGACGCTTATATCGACGCCGGCAAAGTCAGCGCCACGATCAGCACGGCCACTGGTGGCAACTTCGAGAACCTGGTACCGAGCACGGTTCCGGCAGTGACCGCGGTCACTGACACCATCGATACCTCGACCGTGACCCTGAAAGCCACTGAGTCGGCAGCTGAAGGGGGCACCGTCACCTACACCGCCACTGTCGGCGCGCCGGTCACCGGTTCACCAGTGACGGTGTCGTTGGCCAACGGTCAGACGATCACCATCGAAGTCGGTAAAACCACCGGCACCGTGACCACCCTCGCACCCAACGATGCGCTGAACGGTCACACTCCGCTGACCAACGCCATCACCAACGTCAGCGGCGGTAACTACGAAAACCTGGTCGCCGACAAAACACCGGTCAGCACCACCGTGACTGACACAGTCGACACCACCAACCTGTCGCTGAGTGCGAGCAACTCAGTCGCCGAAGGCGGTTCGATCGTCTACACCGCGACCCTGACCAATGCTGCCGGCACTCCGGTGACCGTCACGCTGAGCAACGGCGCCGTGATCACCATCGACGCCGGCAAAACCACTGGCACCGTGACGGTTGATGCGCCGAAGGACGATGCTTACATCGATGCTGGCAAAGTCAGCGCCACGATCAGCACCGCCACCGGTGGCAACTTCGAGAACCTGGTACCAAGCACGGTTCCGGCAGTGACCGCGGTCACTGACACCATCGATACCTCGACCGTGACCCTGAAAGCCACTGAGTCGGCAGCTGAAGGTGGCACCGTCACCTACACCGCCACCGTCGGCGCGCCGGTCACCGGTTCACCAGTGACGGTGTCGTTGGCCAACGGCCAGACCATCACCATCGACATCGGTAAAACCACCGGCACCGTGACCACCCTCGCACCCAACGATGCGCTGAACGGTCACACGCCGCTGACCAACGCCATCACCAACGTCAGCGGCGGTAACTACGAAAACCTGGTCGCCGACAAAACACCGGTCAGCACCACCGTGACTGACACAGTCGACACGACCAACCTGACTCTGAGCGCCAGCAACTCGGTGGCCGAAGGCGGCTCGATCGTTTACACCGCCACCCTGACCAACGCTGCCGGCACTCCGGTCACCGTGACGCTGAGCAACGGCGCCGTGATCACCATCGACGCCGGCAAAACCACCGGCACCGCGACCGTTGCCGCCCCGTCCGAAGACTTTTACAAAGACGCCGGCACGGTCCAAGCGAGCATCAGCACAGCCACCGGTGGCAACTTCGAGAACCTGGTTCCGAACAAAACGGCGGTCGTGACCAACGTCACCGACACCCTCGACAAGACCGAAGTCAGCATCACCGGCAGCACCTCGGTAACCGAGGGCCAGACCGCCAGCTACACCGTCAGCCTGACTAACCCGGCGCAGACTGAAGTCACTCTGAAAATCGTCTACAGCGGCACCGCCGCTGACGGTTCGGATTTCACCGGCGTATACACCGTGAAGATCCCGGCGGGCGCCAGCAGCGCGAGTTTCAACGTCGCGACCCTGGACGACAGGATCACCGAGGGCACTGAAAACTTCGTGGTCAAGATCGACTCGGCCACCGGTGGCAACTTCGAGAACCTGGCGATCAGTGCGTCCAACGGCAGCGTCAGCACCTCGATCATCGACAACGACGCGCCGCCGGTGCTCGACCTGGATGCCAACAACTCCAGCGGCGCCACCGGTGCCAACTACAACGTGACGTTCACCGAAGGCATCACCGGCCAAGGAGTATCGATCGGCGACACCGACCTGAAAATCACCGACCCGGACAGCACTCTGCTGACCGGCGCGACCATCGTGCTGACCAACCGTCAGGATGGTGATGCGCTGAACCTGGGCAACAGCGTCAACGGCATCACCATCAATGCCAACAGCACGAATGGCACGGTCACGCTGACCCTGTCCGGTAACGCGACACTTGCCGACTACATGCAGCAGATCAAGAACATCAGCTTCACCAACAACAGTGAGGATCCGAGCAGCGTGCCGCGGATCATCACCGTGACGGTCACTGATGGCAGCAACTACTCCAACACCGCGACCACCACCGTCAACGTAGTCGGCGTGAACGACGCACCGATCGCCGCACCGGTTAACGTCACCGGCACCGAAGACACGCCGCTGATCCTCGGCTGGTCGACCTTCGGCGTCAGTGATGTCGACAGCACCGCCGCCAACCTCGGTGTGAAAATCACCCAGCTGCCGGGCGAAGGCAAATTGCAATTCCTGGCCACCGACGGCAAGACCTGGACCGATGTTACGAACAACCAGACGTTCAGCAAGGCTGACATCGACGCTGGCAAGTTGCGCTTCCTGCCGGATACCAATGAGTCCGGCAGCGACGGCTACAACCCCGGCCTGGGCAACATCAAGGCCGACTACGCACAGATCCAATTCCAGCCAACCGACGGCTCGCTGCTGGGCAACACCGGCACAATCAAAATCGACATCACACCCGTGGCCGACGCCCCGTCCCTGAGTGTTGCCGACAACAGCGTCAAATCCACAGGCCTGATCAAGGAAGTCTGGACCGGCCTGCCGCTCGGCACCGATGGCAGCGGCGCAGCCACTGGTACGCTGAAAAGCATCATCGACGGTGCGGGCAAACCAAACTCCAGTAGCACGGTGACCAACGTGCAGTCCGACGGCAGCGTCGCGGCTGGCACGGCTTCGAAAACCTCCGGCCTGATCTACCTCGAAGCCGGCAAGACTTACACCTTCAGCGGCACCGGCGATGACAGCCTTTTGGTGACCATCGGCGGTAAAAACGTGGCGGCCACGACGTGGGGCGCGGGCGGCAAACTGAACGGTTCGTTCACCCCGACCACCAGCGGTTATTACACCCTGGACATTTACCACCACAACCAGAGCGGCCCGGGTAGCTATGACGTCAACCTGTCGGTCAACGGCAGTGCCGCGGTCGACCTGAGCAGCGCCGGCGTGCCGCTGTACACCGGCGTGGCGGACCTTGCCGCTTCCGGCGTGACGGTGTCCGATTTGCACGGCACCAGCGGCGAAGGCTACTACGAAGGCTACAAACTCAATGAAGCCGCGGAAGGCACCAGCGTTCATCTGTCCGCGATCAAGACGGCCCTGACGGATATCGACGGCTCCGAAAGCCTGAGCGTGAAGATCAGCGGCATCCCGGCGGGCTCAGTACTGACCGATGGCGCCGGCCACACGTTCACCGTCAGCGCGACGTCCGGCGAAGCCAACGTCACGGGCTGGAACCTCGGCACCCTGACCGTCACTCCGCCGCCGTACTACAACGGCCAGTTCAACCTGACCGTGACCTCGACCTCCACCGAGTCACTCGGCGGTTCGGCGCAAAGCACCGCGACGATCCCGGTCACGGTTTACCCGGCGGTCTACAACGCCGTCACCGCCACGGCGGCTGACGACACCATCAGCGGCACTGACGGCAACGACATCATGGTTGCCGACATCGGCGGGCTGACCGTGGTGCCGGGCACCAACTACAACATTGCGTTCATGGTCGACAGCTCGGGCAGCATGAGCGCGTCGTCGATCAACTCAGCCAAGGACTCGCTGACCTCGGTGTTCAACACCCTCAAGCAGAGCATGGGCGGCAATTCAGGGACGGTGAACATTTTCCTCGCGGACTTCGATAACCAGGTCAACAAGTCTGTTTCGGTGAACCTGAACGATCCGAATGCGCTGATCCTGCTCAAAGCGGTGCTGGATTCGATGGCTTCCGGCGGCGGCACCAACTACGAGGACGTGTTCAAAACCACGGCTAACTGGTTCCAGAGTGCCGACGCGATGGCCAACACCGGTGCGAAGAACCTGACGTACTTCATCACCGACGGCAAGCCGACCTACTACCAGAGCGGCGAGCAAACCAACCCGACCTTGTTCGGCAATGTGAAGCTCGATGACGTCATTACCACCACCAATTACAAATTGGGGCAGACCTATTCCAGCTACCTGGACAGCACTCACTACCTGACCATCGACAGCGCCGGCAATGTCACGCTGCAGACTCAGAAAAACTCGGGGCGCTGGAACAGCGACGAACTGGGCACCCTCCATGCCGAGGGTAACGGCACGTACGAGCTGTCCTATCACGATGGTACCGGCAGCAGCACCGACTCCACTGCCATCAACAACTCAACCAGCAGTTTCACATTGCTGAATAACGTGTCGACGGTGGAAGCGATCGGCCTGAACAAGGACGTCACCCTCGGCGACCTCAAGCCGTACGACTCGGATCAAACGCCACAAACCAACATCGACCCGAAAGACCTGGCCAACTCGATCATCGGTCACACCGAAGCGACGCAACCAGGTTCCGACACGGTCAATGGCGGTGACGGCAACGACATCCTGTTCGGCGACCTGGTGAGCTTCAACGGTGTCTCCGGTGAGGGTTATCAGGCCATGCAGGCGTTCGTCGCCCAGCAAACCGGCGTAGATGTCAGCAAAGTCACCACCAGCAACGTGCACCAGTTCATCACCGAGCACTACACCGCGTTCGATGTGTCCGGGGCGCATGACGGTAATGACTCGCTGCTGGGCGGTGCCGGCAATGACATTCTCTTCGGCCAGGGTGGCAACGACCTTCTCGACGCCGGCAAGGGCAATGACATCCTGCTCGGTGGCAGCGGTAACGACTCGCTGATGGGCGGTCAGGGCAACGATATTCTGATCGGTGGTTCGGGTGCCGACACCTTCGTCTGGAAGGCTGGCGACACCGGCAGCGACGTGATCAAGGACTTCAAGGCCAGCGAGGGCGACCGCATCGACTTGCGCGATCTGCTGCAGGGTGAAACCGGCAGCACCATCGACAACTTCCTGAAGATCACCACCGTGGATGGTGTTTCGTCCCTGCAAGTCAGCTCCGCCGGCAAATTCAACGGCGCCGACGCCGCAGCGGCAGCACCGGATGTGACGATCAAGCTGGAAGGCAACAACTGGTCCAGCGCCAACATTAACTCGTTGATTGCCGGCAGTGACCCGACCATCAAAATCGATCACAACAACAGCTGATCCAACGAAAAACGGCCGCCCTTATGGGGCGGCCGTCACGTTTGCGCCCAACACCCCGGTGACGATTTCGTCGCCGCACCGCATACTCGCGTCCAGTTGGCCTATGCTGCTGACAGCATGACGCTGGTCCATTTCCGAGGGATGTTCAATGTTCTACGTGCAACGCGATGCGCAAGGTCAGTTAGTGCGCGTGGAAGCCGCGGCCTACGCCGAGGCCACGGAAACGCTGCCAGCCGACCACCATGAAATCCAGGCCTGGTACGCCAACGAGGTAGTGGAAACCAGTCTCAAACAGCTCAAGCAGAGCGACCTGGAAATGATCCGGGTACTCGACGACTTGATCCAGGTGTTGACCAGCAAGGGGGTGATCCGCGTCACCGACCTGCCGGCCGCCGCCCAGGCCAAGCTGATGGACCGGTCACACGCCCGTGAAGCGTTGGGTGGGTTGAGTCAATTGATCGATGATGATGAGACGGGGTTGATCTAGCGCCCCGTTGTTGTCTGTACGGACGCCTTCGCGAGCAAGTCGAATCGTCGCACCGCCGCTCCCACATTAGATCTTCAGCGAACACAGCATGTGTGAGCAGCCGAGATTCAATGTGGGAGCGGCGGTGCGACGATTCGACTTGCTCGCGAAGGCGGACTGATTGACGATTCAGCTATGAAGCCTTACTTCCAAGGCTTCGGCTCACCAAACAACTGCCCCTGAACCCCATACAACCCCATCTCACGAATCACCATCAACTCCCCTTCCGTCTCGACCCGCTCGGCAATCAACGGCAAATCGATGCTGTGCGCCGCCCGCTGAATCGCCTCGATGAACAGGCGCTTGTCGCTCTCCTGATCAATCGCCCGGATGTAACTGCCGTCGATCTTCAGATACGCCAACCCAAGCCGCGCCAGGTTGCCGATCATGCTGAAGCGCCCGCCAAAGCGTTGCAGGCTCAGGGAGAACCCGAGTTCGTGCAGGCGTCGCGTCAGCTCTTCCAGCATGGCTTGCTCCGGCAACTGCTCCTCACCGATTTCCAGGGTCAATCGCTCCCCGAGATCCGAATGCTGACGCAGGATTTCGAAGACTTTATTCAATGCCTGCGGATCGGTCAGCGTCGCTGAAGACAGGTTCAGCGCCAGCGACTCTTTATGGTCGGCCATCTGCTCAAGTACCCGCTCCAACATCAGCCGATCAAGCCGCGCGGTCCAGCCAAAGCGCTCGAGCCACGGCAGGAAGCGTCCGGCGGGAATGGTCTGGCCCTCGGCGTCGATCAAACGCGACAGCACCTTGTAATGCAGCACCAACTGCGTGTCCTGGGCAGCCACCACCGGCTGGAAATACAGCTCGAAACGCTGCTGGCTCAACGCCTGTTCCAGTAAGTTGTGCCAGGCATGATGGTCGTCGCCGACGCTGGCCGACGCGCTGTGATCCAGGCAGACCCAGCTCGAATCGCCCTGGCCTTCCGCCTGAGCCAACGCCTGATCGCCCAGCCCGAGCACCGCTTGCGGGGAGTCGCCATAAACAAACGGTGCCAGCCCGATCGAGGCCACCGAGGCCACATCGGTGGCGCCCGTCGCGTGCAGGCTCGCCAAGGCACTGTCGAGGTTCTGCGCCAGTTGCAGCGCTTCTTCGCGCACCAGCCCCGGCGCCAGCACGGCGAACTCACCGCCGCGAATCCGCGTCACGAGGTTCAGGGTTTCCGGGTATTTGGCGCACTCTCGGGACAACTGCTCGCCAACCGCTTTCAACAACTGGTCAGTGCGTTGACCGCCCAACCGCTGGTTCAACCCGGCCAGGTCCCTGACCCGCAATAGCAGCAAATAACCGGAACTCGCCTGCTCCGGATTGCTCACTCGGGCGTTCAATTGCATTTCGAAATAACGACGGTTGGCCAGCCCCGTCAGGTTGTCCTGATAGGACTCGGCCCGCAGCTTTTCACTGCGCTCGGCCTGTTCCTGGAACAGCGCTTTAAGCTTCTCGACCATCTGGTTCATGGCCTGCACGACTCGCCGCAGTTCCGGCGTGCGCGGCAGTTGCGGCAGGCTGAGGAATTCGCGGCGAGCGATGGCGTGGGATTGCTTGACCATGTAATCCAGCGGTTTCAGTTGCCGGCGCAACAACAGCGCGCCCAGCACCGCGCTCACCGCACCGCAGATCAGCAACCAGCCAAGACTGCCCAGCGCGCTCTGCCAGAGTTTGGCCAACGCGAACATCGGATGGCTGACCACTTCGACCCGCGCCGCCTGCTCCCAGCCACGGCTAACGAGGGCATCACCACCGGCCGCTTCCAGCCCGATCATTTTGACGAACCAGTCCGGCACGTTGTTCACCGCTGGAATGCCGCTACGCTCGACGATGGTCTGATCAGTCTTGAGGTCGACCACGCGGATGCTCGCGTAATAACCGCTGTCGAAGATCGAACTGACCAGCAACTCGACCATCGCCGGATCGTCGATGTTCGGTGTCAGGGACAGCGCCAATGCCGTCGCGGCGTCCTGGGCGTGGGAGCGCAACTGGTTGACGTATTGGGTGCGCGAGCTTTCCAGACTGACCACGAAGCTACCGGTGAAGGCGATCACCAGGAACAGACAGATAGCGATCAACAGCTGTTTGAACAAGGACATCTGAGCGCGTGCTCCTAGTTAGTCGTCTCGACCGGGAAACCTTCGGCCTGCATTTTCTTCAACACATCCTGCCAACGAGACAGGCGTTTGGTGTCACCGACTTTCTTGTTGCCCTTGGCGCCCGGCAACCACAACCCTTCGGCATTAAAAGAGTACACCGGCAGCAAATCGGATCGTTGGCTGGCCGGTTTGATCGCATCGATCAGGCTGTCGAGTACCAGCGGCATGGCCTCGGGGCTTGAGTAGTAGGTCAACACCATGTGCGCCCGATTCAGGCGCAAGGCCTTGACGTACGTGATGCGCAGCTTGTCACTGGCAACACCGAGATGACGCAGGCTGAAATACTTGGCGATCGCGTAATCTTCGCAATCGCCGGCGCCCTTCCACAGGGCCTCGATGGGTGTTTCCCAATAATCGACCTCGTGCCACAGGTCGATGTCTTCCTCGTAACGCATCTGCTTGTTGAAGAACTGGTTGACCAATTTAAGCTGTTCGAGCTCGCCAACTTGCTTTTGCGTGACCAATAAGTGCTGCCAGGCATCAATGCGTGGCTGTCCTTCGCCCAATGGCCCGTACAATGCCTGCGCGCGACGGCTGATCAGCGAAAAATCCCAATCGGCATGCAGCCCGCCCAGCATAACGCCGGCCAGCAACGCGCAGCACAGCCAGCGCAAAGTCCGAGGGATCGCGAAACGTACCGCCAATGCGAGGCATCCAGGTCAGGCAGGTGGAAATCGGTCGATGGTGCAGGTTAGCCCGGTAAAAGACAATGGCACGGTGAGATCACTACTAGCGCGCTAAACTTTGTATGGCCGGTGCCATAAAAAACATCGCGGCCACGTCAGGGCGATCTTTTGTCCGTTTGACAACCTGTCAGGCAGTCACTAGTGTCCCTTGGATCCAAATTTATTTCAGTCAAACAGGGTGCGTAGTTGTGACACAGAAGCCCAATCCTCTGAACAGCATCAAGGTCAACGGGCCGATTCCCGCTCACCTGGCACGCTCGGTGATCGAAGAAACCCTGCGTTCGGCCATTCTCGACGGTCGCATTCCCTGCGGCACCGCCCTGCGTCAGCAAGATTTGGCCGATCTTTTCGGTGTCAGCCGCATGCCAGTGCGCGAAGCCTTGCGCCAGCTAGAAGCCCAGGCGCTGCTCAACGTCATCGCCCATAAAGGCGCCGTGGTCGCACCGCTGGTTCAGGGCGATGCCGTGGAAACCTACGCGCTGCGGATCCTGCTGGAATCCGAAGCGTTGCGCCTGTCGATCCCGTTACTGGTCAATGAGGATCTCGAACAGGCTGCCCGCTACATCGACGACCTGGAAACGCAAAACAACTACACCGAAATCGGCCGGCTCAATCGGCTCTTCCACATGGCGCTGTACTGCAAGGCGCCGAACCAACGGCTGTTGAGGCTGGTGGAAGACGGATTGAACGAAGAGGAGCGCTTCCTGCGCTTCAACCTGGAAGCCATGGGCCTGGGCAAACTGTCCCAGGAAGACCACCGGGCGCTGTTGCTGGCCGTCGAAGTCCGGGACGTCGAGCGCGCGGTGAAGTTGCTCGAACAACACCTCAACCGGGGCGTCGAGGTCATCACACGCTACCTCAACAGCCCCGAAGCGCTGAACAAGAAAACCTCCAAGTAAACCGCGCCGGCAAGCCTGAGCGAGCAGATCGAACTGCTCGTTCTCGCTTGCCGCGCTGCGCTACGCCCCTCTCCAAAGCCCTGCCCTCGATTTACCCCTCTCAAGACCAACAATGACTCCGAGTCGATGACGCGCCAGTGATAGCGGCTGTCGTGATTTACGCTCACTCTTGGGCTGCCAACAAATAATGAACGGGCGACGCACCGCACGAGCGGCGCAGTCCCCGCACCAAGAACCTACGGAAGGAGTCTTGCCACGGGAAAGGAAGAACCGGCGTTGATCCCAGCCAACTTCCCCCCCTCAGTCCACGTCGACGATTCAGTTAGAAAGTTGCTTCGAGTGAGGCATTCACTCTTCATTTTAATTCTGACTTATATAAGCCGGAAGGAGTAACTACATCCAAATAAAACTCTAATAAATAGTTTTATTGGAACTTGTCGCGCGCGAGAAAGTACAACTTTCAAATAATATAAAAATAACTTGCCCGACACTTTGCTCATGTATTAGTTTTTCTCCGCCGCCTTGAATACCGGCACCAGGCCGTCACTTAACGACGCATTGCAACTTACCCATATCAATTTGCTTGAGGCATCCGCTCGCCAGCAGAAAGCTTTAACTAACGATCGCTTATTCATTAAAACGCAACGGTATATCCAATTCACTTATAGGCTCACCCATGAAACCGACTAAAGACCGTCTCAACCAGAAGAAAGCAGAACTTAGCGCTCATCCGATCTTTTCTGAAATCAACTCACTGTCGGTATTGCAACGTTTCATGGAAACCCATGTGTTTGCAGTATGGGATTTCATGTCACTGACCAAACGCCTGCAACAGGAACTGACCTGCGTCCAGCTGCCCTGGCTGCCACCGCGAGATCCGCAGGCAGCGCGTTTGATCAACGAGATCGTGCTGGGTGAAGAGTCCGATGATCGTCCAGCTCACGGTCACTACAGCCATTTCGAGTTGTACCTTGATGCCATGCGTGAAGTCGGCGCCAGCACGGCGGTGGTCGAGCGCTTCGTCGCGCTGCAAAAAGAAGGCGTGAGTTACGACGTGGCACTGCAAAGCGTGGACGTCGATCCGGCGGCAGCGCAGTTCGTGCGCAACACGTTGCACACCGCGTTGCATGCGCCGGGGCACAGCGTTGCGGCGGCATTTCTGCATGGTCGCGAGAGCGTCATCCCGCAGATGTTCCAGCGAATTCTTGATGACTGGGGCATCGGCATCGAACAGGCGCCGACCTTCCGCTACTACCTCGAACGGCACATCGAAGTCGATTCCGAAGACCATGGCCCCGCCGCTGAAAAACTCCTCGCCCGGCTGGTCAATGGCGATCCGCAACGCGAGGAAGACGTCTACGCCAGCGCCATCGCCGCCGTCGAAAGCCGAATCGCCCTGTGGGATGGCCTGCGCCTGAGCATGAGCGAACCGGTTGCCGAGGTGAATGCATGAACGCCGCCGACTACCAATCCTTCGCCGATGCCTGGGAAAGCCGCGCGACCATCCGTACCCGCCCCCGGCGCGTGCTGGAAAACGACCACAAGCTGATCTACCCGTTGAGCCGCCAACCGTTGGTGCTGAGCGAAACCTTCCTGCGCGAATGCCCGGAGCAGCGCGACTTTGCGCTGGTGCAGACGCTCTACAAATTCATCAACGACGTGGTGATTTTCGAAACCGAAATCGTCGACAAGACCGCCCGCAGCATCGCCAAGAATCGCTTCGCCGTGGCCTTCCCGTTCGCCTGCCGTTACGACGCGATGACCGTGGTAGTGGACGAGGACTACCACGCGCTGGTGGCGATGGATTTCATGCAACAGACCGTCGCCATGACCGGCATCACGCCCATCGAACTGCCGGATGAAATCGAACTCAGCCGATCCATTCCAGCGGCCGTGGCACTTGCGCCGGAACACCTGCGCAGCGCCGTGGAATTGATCTGCGTGGCCATCGCCGAGAACACCGTGACCGGCGATGTCGCCGCGTTCGCCAAGGACGACACGGTCAAGCAGTCGATCAAGGGCCTGATGGCCGACCACTTGCTCGACGAAGGTCGCCACTCCGGATTCTGGGCGCGGCTGGTGCGCATCTACTGGCACACCGCGAGCGAAGATGACCGCCAATGCATCGCGCACATCCTGCCGGTGTTCATTGGCCATTACCTGACCAACGACATCCAGAAATCGTTCGACTTCCGCCTGATCGACGCCTTGCAGATCAGCGACGCCGCACGCCAGGCCCTCAAGAGCGAAGTGTCGGGGCTGGCCTTCCCGATCAATCGCCATCACCCGCTGGTCGCCAACATCGTGCGGTTTTTCCGCAGCAGTTCGCTGCTCGATTCGCCGTGCGTGCAAGACGCCCTCAGCGATTACCTGGTTTAACGAGGAGCCCATCATGAGACGTCTCGACATTCTGCTCATTGGACACAGCCAGGCCCTGACCGCCCTGGCGCTGGAACTTGAACAACACGGTCATTCTCTGGTGCGCCTGACAGCCGTCGACGAGCAGCCGTTGGGTAACGCTGATTTGCTGATCGATGACGCCAGCCTGCCTGTTCAAGACGTCGGCGATGTGCCGCGACTGACGCTGCAACTGGGTATCGGTGTGCCTGGGGTTTCTGGCCTGCCGCCGCTGGACGTGCTGTGCACCTACGGTTCAACGCTGTTCACTCGCGTGCCTATCACCGACGAACCTTCGGGCAATGGCCAGGCATTTCGCCTGCGTGCAGTGACGGAATTGGTCGATCACGTGGCGCTGCTGGTCAGCCGTTTCTGTCGCGATGCCGACTATTTTCTATTGGCCGACCCTGCTGCTCCCGCTCACTTCGAGCACGTGGAAAACCTGCTCTATTTGGAGAACCTCGCGTTTTTCCATCGGCTCAACCTCACGGCGGCTCCCGCGTTGCTGGAGCTCAGCAAAATCCCGATGATCGAGCGCCTTGAGCGGCGCTTCATCCAGTGTGCCGAACGACCCGCGCTAAACATTGCCGGCTCATCCCTGAGCTATCGGCATTTGCACGCCCACAGCCGCGCGATCCAGCAGCGTTTGCAGCCGTTGCTCGCTCAGCATCGCGGGCCGTTGGTGATCGGGATCTGCCTGCCAAAATGCAGCGCGTTGTACGCGGGCATTCTCGCGATTCTTGGCAGTGGCGCGGTGTACCTGCCGCTGGAGCCGAGCCATCCCCTGCAACGTCAGCAGTACATTCTGGAAAACGCCGGGGCAGTGTTGCTGCTGCATGACGGTGAACATCCGCTCGCGGCGCAAATGCCGGGACTCGACATCAGCCGCATCGACATCGGTGACGTGGATCTCGATCAACCCTTGATGCACCAACGACCCGATCCAGATGCGCCGTGCATGGCGCTCTATACCTCGGGCACCACCGGCCATCCCAAAGGCGTGTTGCTCAGCCAGGCCAACCTCGCGCACTTCACCGCGTGGTACGCCGACTATGTGCAGCTGACCGAACAGAGCCGCGTGCTGCAGTTTTCGTCGTTGAGTTTCGACTCGTCGCTGATCGATATCTTCCCGACCCTGCTCCAGGGCGCCGAGCTGATCGTGCCCGGCGACGATCAGCGCCGCGATCCGTTGCAACTGGTCGAGCTGATCCGCCATCAACAACTGAGTCACGCCTTTTTGCCGCCGGCGTTGTTGAGCATCCTGCCGCTGGATCAATTGCAATGCCTCGATCACGTGATGACCGGCGGCGATGTCTGCGAACCCTACGTCATCGAGCAGCTCACCCGTCAGGGCAACCTCTACAACCTCTATGGCCCTACCGAAGCGACGGTGTTGATTACCGCGCGGCAACTGCGCACCGGCGACAGTAATCGCACCCTCGGCGCGCCTATCGCTAACAGTCAGGTGCTGATTCTCGATGAGGATTTTCACCCGGTGGCCGAACAAACCGTCGGCGAGCTGTACATCGTCGGTCCGGGCGTGTGCCTGGGCTACCTGAACAACCCGCAGCAGACCGCCGAACGTTATCTGAACCTGAGCCTGCCGGATGGCCAGAGCCTGCGCGCCTACCGTACCGGCGACATGGCGAAGTGGACCCGCGACGGCATCGAGCTGTGCGGACGGCGGGACAATCAGGTGAAGATTCGCGGCTTTCGGGTCGAACCAGAAGAGATCGAACGCTGCCTGCGCGACAGTCAGTTGTACCGCCAAGTGGCAGTGGTTATCGACAGCCATCGACGGATTCTGGCGTTCCTCGCACAGCCTCAGGAGGATCAACCCGGCGCCGCTCGGGAAGCGCTGAAAGCCCACTCGATGCAGTTTCTGCCGGATTACATGCAGCCCACCGCATGGACCGAATTGCCGAGTATGCCATTCGCCAGCAACGGCAAAGTCGACCGCAAGGCGCTGCTGGCGATGCCCGTGAATGTCTCCGAAAACACGCTGCGGCGCTTACCCGCCAGTGCCGATGAGGCGTTGTTGTTGGAGATTTGGGCTGAATTGCTGGAGCTGCCGGCCAGCGATATTTCCACCGACGAAAGTTTCTTCAACCTGGGCGGCCACTCGATCCTGCTGTCGCGCATGCTCTTGCGTTTGCGGGAAGAGTTCGGTCGCAGCATCTCGATCAACCGCTTCATCGAATTGCCGACCATTGCCAAGTTGGCGACCTTGGTGCGCGGCTCCGGCACCGAAGAGGTATTGAGCGAAAAAGCCTTGGCCGATGCCTTCCGCGAACTGGATATTCAGCCGTTGCCAGTCAACCGTATGGGCGATGTGCACAAGGTGATCGTTACCGGCGCCAACAGCTTTGTCGGCGTGCACATCGTCGAAGCGTTGCTCGCCTGGGGCGCCAGCGAAGTCGCCTGCCTGGTGCGCGATGGCGGTGGGCAATCGGCGGCCGAGCGTTTTGCCCATGCGCTGCGAGAAAACCGTCTGGAGCATCTGGACCTGAGCCGGGTGCGGGTCTATGCGGCGGACATTACGCGTGCGTCATTGGGGCTCGAAGCGGATGTTTACGAGCGACTGGATCGGCAGTTCGGCGCGTTGGTGCACAACGCCGCCAACGTCAATCACGTACTCGATTACGAGTCACTGGCGCGGGACAACGTCGAGCCGATCTTCGAGTGCCTTCGGTTGTGCGAAGGGCGCAGCAAAAAGATCTTCAACTTCGTCTCGACGCTTTCGGCCTCCAGCACGATTGCCGCCGATGGTCGGGTGCTGGAATTGCCCGCCGCGCAAACCCCGCCGATCTACATCAAGAACGGCTACAACCTGTCCAAATGGGTCGGTGAGCGGATCCTCGAACGGGCTCGCGAACGTGGCGTAAGGGTCAATCTTTATCGCCCCGGCAACATCAGTTTCAACAGCCTCACCGGTGTCTGCCAGCCGCACAAGAACCGCTTGATGCTGATGCTCAAAGGCTCGATCCAGCTCGGCCAGGTGCCGGAGTTCGCACTGAATTTCGACCTGATGCCGGTGGATTTTCTCGCACGGTTCATCGCCTTCCATGCCAGCCGTTATTCAGCCGAAAAAGCGGTGTTCAACCTGCACAACCCCGAGCCTCTGAGCTGGGATGCCTACGTCGCATCATTTCGTGAGGCGGGGCGGGAGTTTTCCATGGTCAGCGTCGCCGACTGGCAGCAGCAACTGGGCCGGGTCGACAGCGACAACGCGTTGTTCGGCGTGCTCGGTTTCTACCTCAACGGCTTCGAGGAAGACATCGGCGACATCTCAATGATCGGCCACGCCAACGCCCAGGCGGGCGTACGGCAGATGGGCGCGCACTACCCGGAAAAATCCCCGGCGCTGCTGCGTCGCGGCTGCGACTACCTGAAAGAAATCAACTTCATCTGACTCACTCAACCGGAGCAAAACCATGAAAACCCTACAACCCGATACCCTGATCAAAAACCCTCAAGACTGCCACGTCGTGTCCTCGGTGGAAGTGCCGGCCGATGCCAGGAAGGTTTGGGCAGTGGTCGGTAACTTTGCCGGCTTCGATCAATTCATTCCGGCTCTGTCGCACATCGAGATGACCGGCGAAGGCGTATCGTCCCTGCGCAAGAAATTCTTCAAGGACGGCAACCTGGTGGTCGAGCAACTCAACTCCCGGGATGACCAGGCGCTGAACATGACCTGGACCACGATTTACAACACCTTGGGCGTGGCCAATTTGTGGGCGGCGATGAGTGTTGAACCGCTGGGTGCGGGCAAATCCCGAGCGACCTGGACCATCATCGCCGAACCCGCACAGGGCGGCGCCGAGGCATTGCCGGGGTTCAGGGATTTCGTACAGGGCTTTGCCGATGACTCGATGAGCAATGTGTTGAAGCTGTTTGCGTAGGGCTTTGGCTCAGCGGTGACTAATCTACCGCTATCGCGAGCAAGCTCGCTCCCACATTGATCTTCAGTGATCACAACATTTGTGAACGACTGAGAACCCCTGTGGGAGCGAGCTTGCTCGCGAAGAACGATAACGCGGTCCAACTGACCTGAATCAGATTTTGAAGCTGTCGACCAACTGCTTCAATCGGTTCGCCTGCAAGGACAACGCATCGCAATCCTTCAGCGTTTCATTGAGGTTGGCCACGCTCTGCTGGTTCAGCAGGTTGATCTGGTTAACGTCGACGTTGAGGGTTTCCACGACCGCCGTCTGCTCTTCGGTTGCCGCGGCCACCGACTGGTTCATGCCGTCTATTTCGCCGATGCGCTGGGTCACGCTGACCAGTCGCAGACCGGCCTGGTTCGCCACTTCGACGCTCTGTTCGCTGGAGACCTGACTGGCGTTCATCGTGGTCACCGCTTCGCGAGAACCGATCTGCAGCGAGGTGATCATCTTGTGGATCTCCTCCGCCGATTCCTGAGTGCGGTGAGCGAGGTTTCGCACCTCGTCCGCCACCACCGCGAAACCACGACCGGCTTCACCGGCGCGGGCCGCTTCGATGGCCGCGTTGAGCGCGAGCAAGTTGGTTTGCTGGGAGATGCCTTTGATCACATCCAGAATGTGCCCGATGTTGTCGGTGCTGGCGTTCAGGGTTTCGATCTGGGTGCAGGACAGGCTGATTTTCTGCGACAACTCGGTCATCGCCAGAATGGTTTTCTCCACCACCTGACGACCATCATCAGCCTGCTCGCTCGCGCCGCTGGCGTGCTGGGAAGCATCGGCGGCGTTGCGGGCGATTTCCTGGGTGGCGGCGCCCAACTGGTTGATCGCCGCGGCCACACTGTTAGTGCGGGCGCTTTGCTCGTCGGAGCCGACGATCGAGGCGTTGGACGAGGCCATTACCCGTTGCGACAGATCGTGAACCTGGCGGGTGGCCGACGACACTTCGGAAATTGACGCGTGAATTCGCTCCACGAACTGGTTGAACGAACCGCCTAGCTCACCGAATTCGTCTTTGCTTTCCACGGCCAGACGTCGAGTCAGATCGCCCTCACCTTGAGCAATGTCCTGCATCGCACGGCCCATGGTGGTCAGCGGACGCATCAGCACGTTGATCAGCAGGCTCAGCAGCACTGCAATGGCCGTCACGGCGATGAACATCGCGATTAGCGCAGAAGTACGGAACTGACTGAGTGGTGCGTAGGCCTTGTCCTTGTCGATCGACAGACCGATGTACCACTCGGCATTCGGCAAACCACTGACCGGCGTGAACGAAAGGATACGGTCCTGCTTGTTCAGGGTGACTTCCTGATTGCCCTTCTCGATGCGCACGCCGGCGTTCGGGTAGATGTCCTTCAGGTTTTTCATCACCTGGTCCTTGTCCGGGCTGACGATCACCTGACCGTCGGCGCTGACCAGGAATGCGTGGCCGATGCCACCGAAATCCACCGAGTTGATGATCTTCACCAGCGTTTCCAGGCTCAGGTCGCCGCCGACCACGCCGAGCAACTCGCCGTTCTTTTTCACCGGCAGGGCGATGGTCACCACCAAGCCACCGACGGCAGCCATGTAAGGCGGGGTCAGCATGGTCTTGTCGGCAGCCACGGCCTGTTTGTACCAGGGACGCTGACGCGGATCGTAACCGTCAGGCATCTTCGCGTCCGGGCGCTGAGTAAACACGCCGTTGGCCTGGCCCACGTAGGTGAACTGGAAGTTCGAGGTCAGGGCCGGTTGACTGACCAGCCCCGGGAGGTCGGCATTGGCGCCTTGATGGGCGACGTTTTGCGCGAGGTTTTCCAGCACCAGCACACGGCCACTCATCCAGTTCTGCACGCTGCTGGCGGTCAGATCGCCGGCCTGCTGGACGCTCGATTCAAGGTTTTGACGGATGGTGTTTCGCTGCAGATAGTCGTTGTACAAAGTGAACAACGCAAAAGCCAGCACCACAACGCCGGAGGCGGCCAGAAGGATTTTATGGCTGAATTTGAGATTCATTTCATGGGACTTCTTATGCAAAAAGTGGGGATGCGTTCCGGGTTGCAACATTCCATGTACAGCGCAGGCAGGGCTCTGGGGCCGCTCTACTTTGGTGCACGCATGTCTCATCAGTCTGTCGGCACAAAACGGAGAAATCTTAGGCGTTTGTACGAAATGATCGGTATTCCTGTCAGATACCCGCCGAACGGCGTGCCAGAGCGCCTGCTCAGTCTTTTTGTGATGACGGTTGTTCGTACGGTAGCTGCAAATTCCCCCGCGCCTTTGTGCGAACGATCGCTTTTGATCTGGTGATCGACCATTGGCGCTGTGAAAAAATCGAACGCGCCTATCTGGAAAGCATTGCCCGCATGCTCGAAGTCCTGAAGCCGAAAGTGCGTCAGGCGTTTCTGCTGGCGCAGTGCGAAGGGCTTACCCACAAACACATCGCCGAGCAAATGGGTTTGTCTCTGCGTTCAGTGGAGCGCTGTGTGCGCCGACGCGCTGTATTACTGATGTCTGTGGATAACGCGCGGTGAACCGCATCAGCAGGTGCTGCGTCTGCGTAACAACTCGGCTAATGCCAGGCTACGTCAGCAATGCGACGTCTGGCGGGCGAACACCATGAAGACGAACTGGCCTTGGAAGTGGAAGCGCATTTGCAGCTGATGACCCATTGAGCGTTTAGCGAGCCCATAACGACAAAACCCCTGTCTGCGTTAGCAGACAGGGGTTTTGGAATTCAATCTTG
Source organism: Pseudomonas sp. ACM7 (assembly GCF_004136015.1). NCBI lineage: Bacteria > Pseudomonadati > Pseudomonadota > Gammaproteobacteria > Pseudomonadales > Pseudomonadaceae > Pseudomonas > Pseudomonas sp. ACM7. Next base: position 2,505,735 of record NZ_CP024866.1, read on the forward strand.
ACGATGACCTACTCTCACATGGGGAAACCCCACACTACCATCGGCGATGCATCGTTTCACTGCTGAGTTCGGGATGGGATCAGGTGGTTCCAATGCTCTATGGTCGTCAAGAAATTCTGTGACCAGCCCGTTACAGCGTAACGTGCCAGCAAAATTGGTGACTTCTACTAAAACAAAACCCCTACCTGCATACGCAGATAGGGGTTTCGGAATTTAATCTTGACGATGACCTACTCTCACATGGGGAAACCCCACACTACCATCGGCGATGCATCGTTTCACTGCTGAGTTCGGGATGGGATCAGGTGGTTCCAATGCTCTATGGTCGTCAAGAAATTCGGTAGCCAGGTCGTGGGCCTTTTCAGGTTCACGCTCCAGCGAATGGGTATGCGATAGTTGGGTGTTTTGTGAGTATCTCGAACTTTCGGTTCGTTTCGTCTTCACACACCGCAATCTGGTGCTCTTTCG